>NZ_JBBMFK010000034.1:0-38825 GCF_040096055.1 Pseudoflavonifractor intestinihominis | reverse complement strand
AACCCGGCCCGGGCCATCGGCATCTACAGCCGGTGCGGCAGCCTGGAGAGCGGCAAGTGGGCCAACGTGGTGCTGCTGGACCGGGAGCTGAACATCCGCCACATCATTTTCCAGGGCAAAATTGTAAAATAACAGCGAAATAGCACAAAAAAGGAGCCGTTTTCCCCGAAAATCGAGGGGGACGGCTCCTTTTTTGGCGAATTTAGGGATAAATTCCAGGGTGTTGTGAATAATGCCCTAAAAAAGAATGGTTACAATTATTTTTTATGCATACAGCATGAAAAAGCAAAAAGTAACCAAATGTCCATTGAAACCCTAGGAGTAATCAAGTATAATCTCCACACAATCCCAGTCAGGTCACGGCGCGGAGAGAGGGGGGAAAGCCCCTCCGCCGTTCCGGTTCGGGCGTGCGCGCCGCCCGGGGGCCCGGCTGGGAGCAACTATGTCACCAAAGAACTTTGAGAGGAAGGTTGACTGCATTGAAGTATACGCGTCGGGTCGTTTCCGGCCTGCTGAGCCTGGCCATGGTGGGCTCTCTCTGCACCGCTTGGCTGCCGTCCGCAGCCGCCATTTCCACCCAGGAGGACTCCCTCCGTCAGGTGAGCCAGACCACCGGTTCCATTTCTCTGACCATTCGTTTCGCGCTGCCCCAGACGGCGGCTGAGGTGGCCAAGCGGGCCATCAAGCTCCAGCTGACCGACGGCAGCCAGAACAGCGCTATAATCAACCTTGAGACCGGGGAGGTGTCCGGCAGCGGCATCACCGCCGCCCAGGTCTCTGTGGAAAAGCAGAACACACAGGGCGTGGCCATGACCACTGAGGAGCAGATCGGCAGCTACCAGGTGGTGCTCACCGGCCTGCCTGCGGATAAGGACACCGGCAAGGACTACACCCTGACCCTGACCGGCACGGGCTACGCCGCCTGCACTGCCCAAGTCACCCTTCAGGACTACTCCAAGCATGTGATCGTGTCCACGGACGACGGCACCTTCTCCCTGGGCGACCTGGACGGCAGCGGCGCTGTGGACAGTGCCGACCTGACCGCCATGGATGCCCAGCTGGGCCTGAACGGCGCCGGGAACGTCTGCGACCTCAACGGCGACGGGGTGGTGGACATCACCGACCTGTCCTACGTCAACAAGATGGTGGACATCACCGGCACGCCCAAGGTGCTGGACACTGCCGCCATTGTGTCCGCCACTGTGGAGCAGGAGGGCCTGACCGTCACCGACGGCAGCCTGGAGAGCCTGTTCACCGGGGAGAGCACCGTCACCGTGGCCCCTGCCGAGGGGGCCGAGGAGCTGTCCATCCCCATCACCCTGGACAAGCCCACTGAGATGAGCGAGATCTCCATCACCTCCCCCAGCACTGCCGGCGGCATCCAGGCTGGCACCGCTGAGGTGGTGTATCTGGACGAGGAGGGCCGCGAGCAGACCAAGACGGTGTCCTTTGACGTGACCGCCCCCGCCGGCACCCACGCCACCAGCCGCATCGCCGGCGAGAACGTGGTGACCATTGACCTGGGCATGAAGGTGCCCGTGAAGAAGGTCACCATCCAGGTGTCCAAGGTGGAGGGCCAGACTGGCGACAAGCCCGCCTTCGCCACCGTCACCCAGATCGAGTTCCTCAAGGACATCGTGTCCGACGAGATCAAGGCGGACAACCAGGTGAAGGGCGTGGCCGCCACCGCCGGCGACGGCGAGATCACCCTGGTGTGGGAGGCCCTGCCCAACGTGACCGGCTACACCGTGGCCTACGGCACCGAAAAGGACCGCCTGGACCGCACCGCCGGCGCCAACACCAACCGGATCGTGATCTCCGACCTGGAGAACAGCAAGACCTACTACTTCCAGGTCACCGCTGTCAGCGGCGACTGGAGCGGAACCCCCTCCGCGGTGCTCTCCGCCATGCCCCTGCCCGCCACTGTGCCCGGCGCCCCCTCCAACATCGTGGTGGAGAACGCCGACGGCGCCCTGCGCCTGTCCTGGGGCAAGACCAAGGACGCCACCTACTACCAGGTGTTCTATCGGGTGAAGGGCGCGGAGCAGTTCCAGGCCTGGGGGAGCAACACCGCCTCTCTGGGCGCGGTGATCACCGGCCTGACCAACGGCACCGAGTACGAGGTGGCTGTGAAGGCGGGCAACCTCCACGGCACCGGCCCCATGTCCGCCGTGGCTCTGGGCACGCCGGACAAGGAGGGCTTTGAGATGCCCGCCCTGCCCGAGACCAACCGGATTGACAACGGGGAGATCACCTCCATTGTCATGGCCACCCCCAGCAACGTGAACAAGGACCTGTGCCCCAACTTCAACGTGAAGACCGACCTGACCGACAACGACCCCAACACCTACTGGGTGGCGGCCACCTGGTGGGACAACAGCAACATCACCTACACCTTTGCCAGCACCCACGACATGAACTACCTGCTGCTGGTGCCCTACCTGGACGCCGCCTACAAGAACCGCATCGGCAACTACACCATCACCCTGAAGGGTGAGGACGGCCAGACTCTGGCCACCTACTACCGTGACGGCGCCAACATCACCGGCAGCAACTACTATATCTTCTCCTTCCCCGAGACCAAGGGGGTCAAGAGCGTGACCCTGGGCATGGGCGAGAAGACCGGCGGCCCCCGTGTGAGCATCTCCGAGATCGCCTTCTATGACAGCGACACCCTGGCCGACGACATCTCCGCCCTGTTCACCGACGGCGCCTTCACCCAGCTGCGGGGCGATGTGGAGCAGGCCGACATCACCGCCCTGCGGGAGCGCCTGTCCGCCCTGAGCAGCTTCTATATGGACCTGTCCCGGCTCAGCGACGAGCTGAACCTGGCCCAGGCCCTGCTGGACAAGGAGGACGACGCCCTGGGCCTGGTGAAAAACGACTTCCAGAGCCGCAGCACCGCCGCCGCCGCCGACAAGGCCGCCGGCCAGACTGCCAGCGACCTCCAGCCCCTGGGCATCACCGCCGCCGCCGGGGCCACCGTGGCCATCTACGCCGACCTGCCCGACGACGCCACCGTCTACGTGGTGCCCACCCAGTTCTACGGCGAGTCCGGCGTGTGGAAGGGCACCCCCGTGGCCCTGAAGAACGGCCGCAACTACATCACCATTGAGAAGATCGGCAGCCTGAGCGCCACCCGGGGCGGCCCCCTGTACCTGACCTATGCCGGCAGCAATCCCGAGCAGATCAAGTTCCAGGTCCGGGTGCTGACCAACGCCTGGGAGATGCCCGTGCTGGAGCTGTCCAACTGGTACGCCCTGGGCGAGGACGCCCGCAAGGAGGCCATCGGCGCCTATGTGGACGCCCTGACCGCCTGGGTGGACGGCCTGTCCGCCAGCGGCCTGACCACCGACATCCGCAACGCCACCGAGATCTCCACCCCCAGCGTGCTCCTCTCCATCCCCGCCGACCAGGCCCTGGCCGGGCTCAAGGGCGTGAACCGGGACAGGGACGCCATGGTGAACGCCATGTACCAGAACATCCTGGCCTGGGAGGAGGAGCTCTTCATCGCCAACAAGGTCCAGGGAATCATTGACGCCAATACCGCCCTGACCGGCTACACCTATCCCATGACCACCCGCCAGAACATCCGCTACATGCGCATGTTCGCCGGCGCCTTCATGTACGCCGCCGGCAACCACGTGGGCGTGGAGTACGGCTCCACCGCCGCCCTGGTCCAGGGCAAGCCCACCTCCGCCACCGGCGAGGGCAACGCCAACGGCCTGTTCGGCTGGGGCATCGCCCACGAGATCGGCCACAACATGGACAAGCTGGGCAAGACCGAGTGCACCAACAACATCTACTCCCTGGCCCTCCAGGCCTGGGACGGCAGCTCCATGGACCTGACCACCCGCCTCACCGAGGACGGCCGCTGGGCCCAGATCTTTGACAAGGTGGCTCAGGGCCGCCCCGGCGCCGCCAACAACGTGTTCGTCCAGCTGGGCATGTACTGGCAGCTCCACCTGGCCTATGACGGGGCCGACCAGCCTCTGGCCTTCTTCAACCAGTTCTTCAAGCTGTGGAAGAGCGGCGAGTACGGCAGCGGCTACACCTACGACGAGCGGGTGGCCCTCATCGCCTCCAAGGTGGCCGACCGGAACCTGACCGAGTTCTTCACCCGCTGGGGCATGATCCTCAGCGACGGCGTGAAGGACATCCTGGGCGGCTACACCGCCGAGGACCGCGCCATCTGGTACCTGAACGACGCCTCCCGCACCTACCGTCTGGCCAGCGGCCAGGCCGCTGACGGCGCCGCCACCGTGTCCGCCTCTGTCAGCGAGTCCAAGGTGACCCTGACCATCAGCCACACCGACAGCGCCAACATCCTGGGCTATGAGATCCGCCGCAACGGCAAGGCCATCGCCTTCACCACCGAGGCCTCCTATGTGGACGACCTGGGGGCCGCCAACAACCTGACCTACACCTACTCCGTGGTGCCTGTGGACAAGCTGGGCAACCTGGGCGCCGAGGCCCAGGCTGAGGAGGTCCTGGTGGCATACGACAAGACCATCAGCGCCGACCTGTACCAGGTGGAGCAGGGCGAGGGCACCCTCACCTTTACCATGAAGAACGCCGCCGCCGTGAACGTCACCGGCATCAAGGTCACCAATGAGAGCGAGATGAGCGGCGAGTACACCGTCACCGCCACGGTGCGGGTGACCGACGACCAGGAGCGGACCGAGGAGAAGAGCGTCACCGTCAAGACCGGCACCCTGACCGGCTCCGAGCTGGTGGCCTACTTCACCAAGCCCGGCGCCCAGCCCGACGACACCCGCATCTGGACCTACTCCGTGGTGTCCCTGACCGTCACCGGCGTGCCCGAGGGCGCTGCCGTGGAGCTGCTGGACTATCCCGGCGACCGGGTGGACTTCTACGAGGGCGCCACCGTGGGCATCCTGAAGAACGCCTACGGCGACATCCCCGCCGGCACCCTGGTGATCCTGGGCACCTACCGGGGCGACCCCGTGTACAACTACGTGGAGATCCAGGCCCGGTACAACACCACCCCCGAGGCGGGCGACGTGACCAGCGTGGAGCGGGCCATGAACGGCGAGCTGTACCTGCTGGCCGAGATCCCCGCCGACGGCGCGGTCAGCGACACCAGCGACGGCTTCTTCATCTTCGTGCCCGACATGGAGAAGGAGGAGGAGCTCAACAGCGCCTCCGGCGTCACCGACCGGTATCCCATTGAGATCCGCGCCGTGTTCTACCGCACCGACGACCCCAACAGCGCCGACAGCAAGCGCGTCACCAGCCAGACCCTGTGGATCAGCTTCCCCGACGGCGGCGACGATGAGCACCCGGTGGAGCTGCCCGAGATTGTACTGACCGGCAATGCCGGATAACGAGGGAGGATAAAAAAATCGTGCGCAAGACTTCCGTTTTGTCCCTGCTGCTGGCCCTGGCCATGGCAGTTTCCCTGCTGGCAGTCCCCGCCTCCGCCGCCTCCGGCGGCCCCCGGCTGGTGGTCTCCTCCGACAAGGAGGCCACCAGCCAGGAGGTGGGCTTCACCGGCCTGCCCGACGGCTGCCAGAGCCTGCAGGTGACCTTTGCGCTGTCCGAGGACAGCACGGTGTACGCCTTTGCCGCAGACAGCAGCGTGAGCGACATCCCCGGCGTGTACACCACCTTCAAGCAGGACGGCGCCAACGTGACCGTCTATGTCACCGCCAAGTCCGGCGCCCTGACGGCGGACGGGGCCCTGACCCTGGGCGTGATCTCCACCGCCGATACCCCCTTCACCGTGGTCAAGGCCTCTGACATGAAGACCCTGGACAGCGGCCTGGGGGAGACCACCTATCCCACTGTGGATGAGAACGGCGTCACCGGCGATGTGGTCACCACCTGGCCCGTCACCGTCAACGCCGCCGCCGGCGGCAAGGTGGGCGTCAGCCCCAGCCGCGCCCCCATCGGCATGAGCGTCACCCTGACCGTGCAGCCCCAGGAGGGCTACCGGCTGGAGAGCCTGACCGCCGTGGACGCCTCCGGCAAGGCCCTGGACCTGCGGGACAGAGGGGACGGCCGGTACACCTTCACCATGCCCGCCTCCGCTGTGACCGTCACCGCCTCCTTCCGGGGCGGCGAGGCCCCCGCCGGCCTGCCCTTCACCGATGTGGTGTCCGGCAGCTGGTACTATGACAGCGTGGCCTATGTCTACGAGAAGGGCCTCATGGGCGGCACCGGCGACGGCCTCTTCGCCCCCGACCTGACCACCACCCGCGGCATGATCGTCACCAATCTCTACCGTCTGGCGGGCAGCCCCGCCGCCACCGCCGCGGCCGGTTTTGCCGATGTGGCCGCCGGCGCCTGGTACGCCGACGCGGTGAACTGGGCCAACGCCAACGGCATCGTCACCGGCTACGGGGACGGCCGCTTCGGCCCTGAGGACACCATCACCCGGGAGCAGATGGCGGTCATTCTCTACCGCTACGCCCGCAGCCTGGGCAAGGACGTGTCCGCCGCTGCCGACCTGTCCGCTTACACCGACGCCGCCGGCATCGGCGAATACGCGGTGGAGGCCGTGGGCTGGGCGGCGGCCAAGGGCCTGCTCACCGGCACCGACGCCGGGGCTCTGCTGCCCTCCGGTTCCGCCACCCGCTCCCAGGCCGCCGCGCTCCTCATGCGGTTCTGCGAGAACGTGCTCAAGTAAAAAACATAAAAATCCCTTCCCCATGGCTATGGGGAAGGGATTTTTGTTGTTCAGAGCGGGACGGACTCACTCCGCCGGAGGCACGTCGATCTCCATGTCGCTGAGGGGGTAGGTGACACAGGGGTGGATGAAGCCGAACTTCCGGTCGGCCTCCCGGCGTCCATCCCGGCCCTCGGCCACCAGGAACTGGCCGCTCAGCCACTTGCTGTGGCAGTAGCCGCAGCCGCCGGCCCGGCACTTGTTGGGGGCGGGGATGCCCGCCCGCTCCATGGCGGTGAGCAGGGTCTCGTTCTCCCTGGCGTCCACGGTATAGGCCTCATCCCGGATGTGGACGGTGAGGCGGAAGGTGCGTGGGTTGTCCACCGCCCGGTCGCCGCAGAAGGTGGCGTCCTTGCGGATGGCCTTCACCGGCAGGCCGTAGGGGGCCAGCTCCTTGAGCACAAAGTCGTACATGGCCTTGGGGCCGCAGAGGAAGAAGGTCACGTCCCGGATGTCCACATACTTCTCCATCAGGGCGGCGGACACAAAGCCGTGTTCGTAGCCGGGTTTGTCCTCGTCGCTGAGGACGTAGATCACCCGCAGGCCCTTGGCGGCCAGGGCGTCCAGCTCCTGCTTGTAGGCGATGCGGGCCTCGTCCCGGGCGCCGTAGAACAGGGTCATCTCATAGTCCTCGTCCCCCTCGGCCATGCTCTTGGCCATGGAGAGGAAGGGGGTGATGCCCGTGCCGCCGGCCACGCAGACGATGCGCTTCTTGTCCCGCAGGGTCTCATAGTGGAACTCGCCGGAGGGCTCGGTCATGGTGAACCGGTCCCCCACGGACACCTGATTGTTCAGAAAGCCGGAGAAGAACCCGGCGTTCTCCACGCCCAGCACCAGCTTGTTCTCCAGGGCCTCCCGGGGACTGGAGGCGATGGAGTAGGGGCGGCTGACCAGGCTGCCGCCCACCTGGCCCCGGAGGGACACATACTGTCCCGCACGGAAAAAGGGGAAGGCGGTGGCGTCCACCCGTTTGAAGGTGAGCTCGGTCATGCCGGGGGTGAGGGGCCGCACGGCGGTCACTTCCACCGCCATCTCGCCGGGGTGGAGGGCCTTGGCCAGCTGGTTGGTGCGGTAGGAGGTGGGCAGGGGGGTGTCCGGGCCGTTGGCCAGGGCCTCCCGCCGGTTGGGCACCAGCTTGGTGAACCGGAGCATATCCATAAAGCCGAAGATCTGTCGCTTGAATTTCATGTTACTTCCCCTCCCGCTTGAGATCGCCCACCGTCTGGCGGCCGGACAGGTCGCCGGAGACGTAGGCGCTGGAATAGCCGCTGGAGCGCATGGCGTAGCCGCCGGCGAACCGGAGGCCGGGGGAGAGGGCGGCGTCCTCCTTCAGCATCATCATGCGGGGCATGAGGCTGTCCCAGTCCGCGGTCTCGTAGCCGTAGATAACGCCCTGGGGATGGCCGCAGTACCGGGCGTAGGTGGTAGGGGAGGCCACTGCGATCTCCTCAATGGCGTCCCGGATCTTGCAGCCGGTCTCCCGCTCAAAGACCCGGATCATATCGTCGGCCACCCTGTCCTTGGCCTTGAAGTAGTCGGTCTCGGACACGTTGCCCCAGTCGTCCGACATGATCAGGGTGGTGAAGTACATCATGCAGGTGCCCTCGGGGGAACAGGCGGGGTAGGCGTTGTTGAGGCAGACGGTGGCCTGGACGTGGTTGGTGTCCACCTTCCGCATCAGGTCGTACTGCCTGACCGTGTCGGCGGTGTCGTAGATAAAGTAGTTGTGGCTCTTGATGCCCAGCTCCTCCGCCGACTTGTTCAGACCCAGGAACAGGCTGAAACCCCGGCCGGCAAAGGTGCGGGCGTTGGTAGCCCGGACCATCTGCTCGGTGACCGACTTCTTCTCCAGCATCTTGCCGAACACCAGATGGGGGGAGCAGTTGGCGATGACATGGCGGGTGGCAATCTCGGTGCCGTCGGTGAGGCGGACGCCCCGGATGGCGTTGTTGTCGTCGGTGAGAATGGTCTGGGCCTCCGAGTGGTACCAGATATGGCCTCCCAGCTCCCGGATGCGCTGGTCCATGGCCAGGCTGATCTCGTGGGAGCGCATCTTAGGCATCCAGGCGTCCCGGGTGATGTAACGGATGACCATGGAGCCGTAGTGCAGGAAGCTCATGCGGTCGCAGTCCACGCCCAGGTAGCACCAGTAGGCGTTGAGGATATCCCGGGCCTTCTGAGGCATCTTCAGGGACTCCAGCACCTGGTTGACCGAGTAGCTGCCCGCCTTGATGAAGTTGGGGAAGTGGGACTTCATATAGTCGGAGTCGGTGTTGCCGTTGACCGAGTTGGAGTAGGTCTGGGCGTCCCGCACCTCATTGCACAGGTCAAAGAAGTCGGTCATGGACTTGCGGGAGCCGGGGACATACTGCTCCATCTTGTTGATGAAGGCCTCCACGCCGAAGGGCATCTCGCAGTCGTACTGCTTGTCGGTGGTGATGAGGTGGTAGGCCTCGGGGATGCGGATCCAGTCGATCTTGTCCTCCACGCCCAGATCCCGGAACAGGGTGCGGATGTCGCCGGGGGCCTGGGGGGAGCCGAAATCGTTGAGCTCGTGGAGGCTGGCCTCAAACTCAAAGCGGCCCCGCTTGAAACTGGTGGCGAAGCCGCCGGGCAGATTGTGCTTCTCCAGCAGCAGGCAGGAATACCCGCCCTGGAGCACCCGGATGGCGGCGGTGAGGCCGCCGTTGCCGGCGCCGATAACCACCACGTCATAGTGCTTGACACTCTGTTTATCCATGAAAACCTCCTGTATCCGGCGGTGCGCAGTCCGCCCGGTGCCGGACGGGCCGCAGCCTGCCTGATGTGGCGTACAGGGCCGGGCTGTTCCTCGGTCCTGGCTGAGATTGTGAAATTATCCGCATAGATTGTATCAGCTGCCCGGAGGACCGTAAAGAAACAACTTGTCGTTGAAGCACACAATAAAACGTTGTATATTAAGAAGAGAACGCGGCACACAGAGCAGGGGGGACAAAGGGATGCAAATGAAGGTAATCGAGGCTTTTCTGGCCCTCTATGAGGCCAAAAGCTTTTCCCGGGCCAGCTGGGTCCTGTTCATCACCCAGCAGGGGCTCAGCCGCCAGATCCGGGCTCTGGAGGGGGAAGTGGGGCAGGTACTCTTTGACCGCAGCCGCATGGGAGCCCAGCCCACCGAGGCAGCCCACCGGCTCTATCCCTATTACCGCCAGATCCTGGAGCTCTACCGGGCGTCCCAGCAGGCTCTGGGGACCCGGGAGGGGGAGCGGCGGCAGCTGCGCATCGGCTTTGCCTATGGAATCTCCAGCGGCGGTGGGGCGGACTACCTGATGGAATACCAGCAGCTCCACCCGGAGGTACAGGTGGAGATCCAGGAGTGGTCCAAGGAGCAGTGCATCCACAAGCTGCTCCACAACCGGCTGGATGTGGCCTTTCTCATCAACCCATTTCCCGAAAATCTGTTCCGCGCCAGCCGGATCACCACCGACCACATGTACGCCGCCATGCACAGCACCCACCCTCTGGCGGCGGAGTCCGGTCCTCTGGAGTTCCGGTCCCTGGCGGGGGAGGATCTGATCACCGGTTCGCCGGAGAACGCCATGCGGCAGTTTTTCGACTACTGCTGCGTCCTGACCCAGATCCACCCCCGGATCTCCCTGGCCTCCGGCCACAACCTGGACCTGATCAACACCATGACCGAGAATGTGGGAGTGGCCACCCTCAACTCCGCCATGGCCCTGCGGGTGACCAACCCGGATGTGAGCATCCGCAGGCTGATTTTGCCCTGTGAGGGGTATCTCTACGGCTGCGTGCCTCTCTACTGCGGCCAGGAGGATATGCCTGTCCAACTGGTTCGCTACGCCCAGGAGTACTATGCCCGCCATCCCCTGCCGTCCTACCCCGCCGGCCAGGCCCATAATTAATATATAATTTGAAGAAAATGTGAAGCTAAAATATGAATAATTGTCCAAAAATAACAAATAATCGGACATTTGTCCGAGACAGATGTCCGATTTGTAACTATAATGAAATAATAGCATGACAGAGAAGAAAGGCGGTGAAAACGATAAAAAATTCACAAAAAGGGGGGCAGACAGGCGGGAGAGACGAAGGAATGGATAGGTAAGCTTTTTTGACAGAAGTAGTTCTATATTTCCACACGAGAGAAAAGGAAGGATGAAAGCTGTGAAAAAGGAACACAACCGTCTGTTGGCGGTGGTTCTGGCGCTGGCGCTGTGCTTTAGCTTTATTCCCGGCGCAGCCTATGCGGCAGATACTGAGGTCGAGTCTAAGACAATCGGTGTGTACTCCACTACGGACATGCACGGCAAGGTATATAGTGAGAACCCTGTGGGCGGCACCTTCAACAACAGTTATCTGAAGGTGGCAACGGCCATGGCGAGCGAGCGGGCGGCCATGGACGGCACCATTCTGATCGACAATGGCGACGCCATTCAGGGCACCACCATCACCAGCTACAATGTAAACGTGGAGGGCGGCGAGAACAACCCGGTGGCCCTCTGCCTGCGCTACTGCGGGTACGATGTGTTTGTCCCCGGCAACCACGAGTTCAACTACACCATGTCGGTGCAGAAGAACTTCTACGACATGCTGGCGGCTCCCGCCGGGGACTCTGATGAGGCCGGTGACCGCCGTGTGCGCCAATCTGCTGGACACCGAGACCGGCGAGGTGGCCGACCCCTACGTCCCCTATGTGATCAAGGAGTTCCAGGTGGGAGAGAAGACCTTCAAAATCGCCGTCCTGGGCTTTGAGAACATGAACGTGCCCAACTGGGACGTGGCCTCCCACTACGAGGGCATGCAGTTCTGGAGCGACGGCAACACGGAGCACTCCTATGCCTGGGAGTGGGAGAACAAGTGGAAGGCCGAGCTGGAAGAGGCGGGCTGCGACATCGTCATCGTGGCTGCCCACAGCGGCGAGGGCTCTGCCGACAACTTCAATGTGGAGAGCCAGGTGGCCTACTTTGTGGCCAACACCGACGGCATCGACATGGTCATCGCCGGCCACAACCACTCTGTGGGCACCAGCACCCTGCACAATAAGAACGGTGAGAGCGTCCCCTGCGTCAACGGCGGCACCAGCCGGCTGACCAAGACGGTCATCACCCTCAACAGCGACGGAACCTATTCCTTCGGCGACAGCTCCCTCATCAATCTGGGCGACAACTCCCTGGTCAACGACGAGGGCCTGAGCGCCCAGATCAAGCCCACTTACGACGCGGCGGTGGAGTTTGTCAACGAGCCCATCGGCACCCTCACCGGCCAGTGGGATACGGTGAGCGGCAAGACGCTCTACTCCGTCCAGGGCGACATCACCGACCTGATTCACAAGGCCCAGATCTGGGCGGTGGAGCAGGGCCTTGCCCGGAGCGCTGATGCGGACAAGTACAAGGATGAGACCATCATCTCCATCACCAGCCCTGTGGCCAGCAACGGCTTCACCGTGGCCGGCCTGTTTGGAGAGGGCGCCGACACCGCCACCATCAGCCTGAAGGACTGCTACTCCATCTACAGATACGACAACAACCTGCTCTATGCCATTGAGATGACCGGAAAGCAGCTCAAGGACTGGCTGGAGCACTGCACCGGGGACTACAAAGTCAGCGGCGACACCATCTCCGGCGGCGGGTACGGCACGGATATCGTCTATGGCATCAACTACGAGGTCTACCTGGGTGAGGACCAGGGCAGCCGGGTGGTCAACATGACCTGGCCCGACGGCACGCCCGTGAAGGACGACGACAAGTTTATCGTGGGCCTGTCCAGCTACCGTCTGGCCGCCAACGCCGATGCGGATGAGTACGGCTGGTACGCCGCCACCGGCATCGACATGACCAAGGCCATCTGGGACGGCACCGTGGACGCTGAGTTCGGCGCTGTGGGCGGCTCCATCCCCCTGATCGTGGGCGAGTACATCAAGGCCATGTGCCAGGACGGCGGCACCATTGCTCCGGGGGCCGAGACCCACTGGACCATCCATGCGGGCGCCAATCCTGACAGCGTCACCCCCACCGAGATCATGGTCATGTCCACCACCGACGTGCACGGCAAGGTGTGGGACACCGACGTGCTCACCGACTCCAGCGTGAACAACAGCCTGCTGAAGGTGGCCACCGCCGTGGACGACATCCGGGCGGACTATGAGAACACCATTCTCATCGACAATGGCGACCTGTTCCAGGGCACCACCCTGTCCACCTACAACATCCTCTCCCAGAACGGGGAGAACAACCCCATGGTTCTGGCGCTGCGGAACATCGGCTACGACGCCTTTGTCCTGGGCAACCATGAGTTCAACTACTCCTGGGAGGTCATGCAGTCCATGTACGGCCAGCTGGAGGCCGAGGACGACGAGAACGGCACCAGTGTCAGCGTGCTGGCCGCCAACCTGTACTGGCGCGACGGCGACAACGCCGGCCAGAACGCCTTCACGCCCTACACCACCAAGACCTTCCAGGTGGACGGCCAGGAGTTCAAGGTGGGCATCATCGGCTTTGAGAACACCGACTGTGACCAGTTCGACGTGCCCGCCAACTTCGGCGTGGGCGACGACGGCACCGGCGGCGTGACCCTGACGCCTCCCGGCAACCCCACCCGCGACATGGCCCTTGAGGCGGAGAAGTATGTCACCCAGCTGCGCAAGCCCGAGGCTGAGGGCGGCGAGGGCTGCGACTTCGTCATCGTGGCCTACCACTCCGGCGTGGGCAGCGGCAACACCGAAGGCGATCTGGTCATCGGCACCAACACTGAGAACCAGATTGCCCGCATGGTGGCCGGCAACACCGGCATCGACCTGGTCATCGCCGGTCACGACCACCAGTCCTACCGCACCAGGACTACCCCCGACAAGAACGGCAACCAGATCCCCGTCATCAACGGCGGCGGCGGCTCTCTGGCCCGGGCAGTGGTGTCCGTGTCCTACGACGCCGAGAGCGGCGCCTTTACCACCTCGGTGGAGGACCTGGGCAACCAGAGCCTGAGCAAGCTGGAGAACGACGCTGAGCTGAAGACCCTCATCCAGCCCGCGGCCACCGCGGCGGAGAACTATGTGAACTCCCAGTACGGCACCGCCATCGGCACCTGGGACGGCAACAGCAGCTTCCGTCTGGGCCACAACGACACCATCGACCTGGTCAACCGGTCCCAGATCTGGACCGCCCGCCAGAACGGCGTCGCCATGGACGCGGCTGCCACCACCGACATCGTGTCCAACCGCTACACCGTGTCCGCCGGCCCCATCTCCCTGAAGGACATCTACCGGATGTACCGGTACGACAACTATCTGTACGCCGTTGAGATGACCGGCGCCCAGCTGAAGGCGTGGCTGGAGGGCGTGGCCGCCTTCTACTCCGCCCAGGTGGACGGCGAGGACATCACCTACAAGGTGCAGAGCAACTTTGTCACCGCCCTGTTCTACGGCCTGGACTTCCAGTATGACCTGGCCAAGCCCGAGGGAGAGCGGGTGGTGAACCTGAAGCTCTCCTCCACCGGCGAGCCCATCACCGACAGCCAGACCCTGATCGTGGGCGTCAACAACTACGTCATCGGCCAGGACCCCTTTGTCAAGGCCATGGGCAAGGACGCCTCCAGCACGGAGGAGAAGGCTGAGATCATCGCCAACGCACTGTGGTCCTCCCAGGCGGCCCTGGGCGACGAGCAGGGCCTTGTCACCCAGATGGTGGCCAACTTTGTCAAGAGCGAGAGTGAGAGCGAGGCCGGCGGCGTGATGCCCGCGCCCTCCGGCTGGAGCCTGGGTTACAACGTTGCGGTGGAGGAGGAGCCCGTCTATACGCCTCCCACTGTCTCCACCAACAATTCCCTGGTTTCCGTGGGGACCCAGCAGGTCACCGTCACCCTCAAGAACGATCTGACCAGCGCCCAGCAGGCTCAGCTGGTCAGAGAGAACACCTCCAAGCCTGTCGTGATCTCCGCCGACGGTCTCTCCGTCACCATTCCCGCTGGCACCCTCTCCACCGGAGCGGATGTCAATGCCATGATCGTGGACCCGGCTGACGGCGGCAATGTGGTGCAGGTCACGCTGAAGGACGGTACCACCCAGATCCTGCCCTTCGCGGTGGTGGAGAACGGTGAGGTGAGCTATGTGGCCGATGTGGAGGGCACTTACCGCCTGATCGACAACACCAAGACCTTCACCGACGTGGGCAGCGGCTACTGGGCTGCTGAAGCCATCGACTTTGTCACCGCTCACGAGTTCTTCAACGGCACCGGCAACGGCGCTTTCGCCCCCGACGCGCTGATGACCAGAGCCATGCTGGTCACCGTCCTCTACCGCATTGACGGCGAGAAGACGGCTGTCTCCTCCGGCTTTGCCGATGTGGCTGACGGTACCTGGTACACCGACGCGGTGAACTGGGCGGCCGAGACCGGCGTGGTCGCCGGCACCGGCGCGGGCTTTGATCCCGACGGCACCATCACCCGCGAGCAGCTGTGCACCATCCTGGTCCGCTACATGGAGACTGCGGGCCTGGAGCTGGAGCAGGTTGCGGATACCAGCAGCTTCACCGACCTGGATACGGTCAGCAGCTGGGCTGGCGACAGCGTGGAGCTGTGCATCAAGTGCGGCCTGCTCAACGGCAGACCCGGCGGCCTGAGCGATCCTCAGGGGACCGCCACCCGGGCTGAGATCGCGACGCTTCTGACCCGGCTCGTCCAGGCGGCTGTGTAAACGGACACTGCCCGCTCAGGGCGGATCGCATCCGCAAATACCAAACGCAGACAGGCGGCAGGCACTTTCGTGCCTGCCGCCTGTCTGCGTTTTATCTGTAATCTTGTCTGGGGACACGGTGCTATATGTTGCCGGAAGAGGAAAGCCTGTTCCAGTCCTCCGGCGTGTTGATGTTGGAGAGGGCTGTATCCGGGATGGAAGTATCCGCCAGGGAGACCACCTGTCCGCCGGCGCTGTAAAAGAACTGGGTGACCCTGCGGCAGCCCTGTTCCAGCTGGGACAGCAGCAGGGGGAGGCAGTCCTTCATGTACACGCCGCAGAGGGGGTGGAGGCGGCCGGTGCGGTCCTCCACAGCCCAGGCCGGCCAGCCTCTGTCCCGAAAGGACAGCAGAAAGGAAAAGAGCTCCGGCGTGACCAGGGGCACGTCGCAGGACACGGCCAGCAGCCCGTCGCTGCGGCAGGCCAGAAGGGCGGAGGCGATGCGGTCCAGGAAGCGGACGCCGGCGCTGTCCCGCAGGGCGGCCTTGGGCCGGCCGCCCATGCGCCGGTTCTGTCCTCCGGCCAGGATGAGGCCCCCGATGGCGGGCCCCCGGGACGGCGCGGACATCAGCAGCCGCAGCCGCAGGCGGGGGCGCCCAGCATGTCGGCGGTGGGGATCTCGCCCCGGGCGCAGAGGACCTCGATCTCCACCAGGGCGCCCATAGGCAGGGCGGCCACCTGGAAGGCACTGCGGGCGGGGTAGTCGGAGGTGATGTTCTGGGCGTAGATCTCGTTCATGGTGGCAAAGTCCCGGATGTCGGCCAGGTACACGGTGGACTTGATTACGTTGTCAAAGGAGAGCTCGGCCTCCTCCAGGATGGCGGCCAGGTTGCGGAAGCACTGGCGGGTCTGCTCCTGGATGCCGCCCTCCACCAGCTTGCCGGTGGCGGGGTCAATAGGGAGCTGGCCGGAGGTGGCCACAATGCCGTTGACACACACGGCCTGAGAGTAGGGGCCGATGGCGGCGGGGGCTTTTTCGGTGGCGATGATGCTCTTTTTCATGGGGAAGATCTCCTTTCATCTGGCAGCGGAAGACTGCGATCAGCTGCACTTAACTTATTATATAGAATAATACGACAGCGCATAAAAAAGGTCAACACCTCCCGGGAAAATCCAAAGATTTTTTCCGGAAGGTGCTTCTTTTTAAACGGATTGAGTGCATATTACATCGGGAAATACTGAAAATTTTGCAATATATACAAAAATAATCACGGATTTTCGGCCAACTGCACGAAGTTGGCCCCGGGACGGAAAGAATGAAAAAAGCGCTTGCACAACGGCAGTCAACTTGTTATAATTCGATACAAGAAAAATGTGGAGAAAGGAGCGGGACACCTTGTCTGAAAAGCGGATCGGAATTGTCGGGCTGGGATGTGCCGGCTGCCACGCACTGCAGGCCATCCGGGAGACGGACAGCGGCGCGGAGATCGACATCTACAGCGAGACGGAGCTGCCGCCCTACAACCCCATGCTGACCACCTACTACGCGTCGGGGCGGCTGCCCTACAGCGGGCTGTTTCCCTTCGGTACCCTGGAGGAGATCGAGAAGCGGTATAACGCCCAGATCTTTACCGGCGACCGGGTGACGCGGGTGGCGGCCGGGGACCGACGGATCGAGACGGCGTCTGGACGCCGGAAGGAGTACGACCAGATCCTGATCGCCGCGGGGGCTACGGCCTTTGTGCCCCCCAGCTTCGGCGGCATCAAAAACGTGTTCTGCATGCGCACGGTGGAGGACGCGGAGAAGCTGCGCAGGGCCGTGGAGGGGAGAGCGTTCCGCGACGCGGTGATCGTGGGGGCCTCCATGGTGGGCATCAAGGTGGCCGAGCTGCTGCACAACCGGGGGTGCCATGTGACCCTGGCGGACATGGCGCCCCATATCTTCGCCCTGGCGGCCTACCCGGAGGTGTCCGGGATGATCGAGGACCGGCTGCGGGCCATGGGGATCGGGCTGGCCCTGGGCCAGGCCATCACCCAGGCGGAGGAGGACACGGACAGCCGGGGCAATCCCCGCTATACCGTGACCCTGGCCGACGGCAGTACCCTGGAGACCGAGCTGCTGGTGCTGAACATCGGCACCCGGGCGGCCTGCTCCTTTGTGGACCGGGCGGAGATCGCCGTGGACCGGGGTATCCTGGTGGACGGCCGGATGCGCACGTCCGCCCCGGGGATCTACGCGGCGGGGGACTGCTGCCAGGGGGACAACCTCCAGTCCGGCGGCAAGCAGATCATCGGTCTGTGGGCCAACGCGGGGGTTCAGGGCCGCATCGCCGGTCGGAACATGGCCGGTGTCACCGACGAGACCGACGGGAACATCCTGCACAACATCACCCATTTCCTGGACATGGACTTCATCGGCCTGGGGGACAACCGGCTGACCGGAGAGGTCAGGACCTACCGCTCGCCGGAGGGGGGCTTCTACCTCCAGGCGGTGTACCGGGACGGGAAGCCGGTGGGGTTCAACATTCTGGACAACTACGGTGTGTCGGGCATCATCAAGGCCCAGCTCATCAAGGTGCTGCGGGGCCAGCCCTGCCGCTTTTCCCCGGAGCAGCGGGGGCAGCTGGTGCGGTACGGCGTGCCGGAGCGCATGATTGACACTTTGGAGGCGGGAATATGACGGAACTGGAGCGAAAGATCCGCAGCAAGATCCCGGGGAAGGACACGGGCATTGAGATCAGGCCCACCATGTGCGACATCTGCTCCCCGGGGATGCACTGCGGTGTCAGCGCATATGTGAAGGACGGGACCGTGATCAAGATCGAGGGCATGGACGGCCACCCGGTGAACGACGGGCGGCTGTGCCCCAAGGGCCTGGCCAACCGGCAGTACATCTACCGGAAGGACCGGATCATGACGCCCCTCCGGCGGACGGGCCCCCGGGGCTCCGGGGAGTTTGAGCCCATCAGCTGGGATGAGGCCTACGAGGAGATCGGCCGGCGGCTGAACCAGGCCAAGGAGCAGTACGGGCCGGAGAGCGTGGCCTTCTACTCGGGCTACTCCAAGTGGTACCGGCAGATGCTCCGGCGGTTTGCCTACGCCTTCGGCAGCCCCAACTACGGCTGCGAGTCCAGCGCCTGCTACACGGCGGCCTTTATGGCCTGGAAGCTGGCGGCGGGGGACCAGGCCGACGCGGACATGGCCAACAGCGACCTGTTCCTGGGCTGGGCCTTCAACCCCTTCTACTCGGCCTATATGGGGGCAAAAAAGGCCATGGAGCTGAAGGAGAAGGGGCTGAAGTTCCTGATCGTGGACACCCGGCGGACCCCGGCCAGCGAAAAGCTGGCGGACCTGTTCCTCCAGCCCCGGACAGGCACCGACGGCGCCCTGGCCCACGCCATCGCCAACGTGCTGATCACAAAGGGCTGGATCGACATGCCCTATATCCGCAAGTATGTCCACGGCTTTGAGGAGTACGCCGAATACGTCCGCCAGTTCAACCGGGACAACATCGAGTCCATCACCGGCGTGCCCTTTGGGCAGGTGGAGGCCGCCGCCGCGCTGATCCATGAAAATCCCCGGATGAGCTTCAACGAGTCCTCCGCGCCCCTGTGCCACCACCGCAACGGATTGCAGAACTACCGGGCGGTCACCGCCCTGCTGGCCATCACCGGCAACTTCGACCGGGCCGGCGGCCAGCTGCTGACCCCCCACACCTATATGCACGTGGCCTGCGGCTTCCCCACCCGGGAGGAGGAGTACCTCTACGAGACCAAACCCAAGAACTGCAAGCCGCCCATCGGCGCCGGGCGCTTCCCCCTGTGGGATTACCTGGAGGGGGAGATGCAGGCCATGGACCTGCCCCGGCAGATCCTGGAGGGGGAGCCCTACCCGGTGAAGGCCCTGTTCGCCCTGGGCCTGAACGCCCGGATGTTCCCCGACTCGGGGCACATGTTCCAGGCCCTGGAGGCCCTGGACTTCTACGTGGACACCGACCTGTTCCTCACCGACTCGGCCAAGTACGCCGATCTGGTGCTCCCCGCCTGTTCCAGCTTCGAGCGGGGGGAGTTCAAGCCCTACCCCGGCGGCCTGGCCTGGTACACCAGCCCGGCCATCCAGCCCCTGGGCCAGTCCAAGAGCGACGTGACCATCCTCACCGAGCTGGCCAACCGCATGGACCTGCCCGACGAGATGCTGAAAGCGGGCTATGATGCCTTTGTCCAGAAGTACATCCTGGACGACTACGGCGTCACCGTGGACCAGCTGCGGCAGGTGAAGCTGCCGGTGCCCATCGCCCGGATCAAGCCCCACCGGGACTATGAGGCCCTGGAGCGGGGGCTGAACACCCCCACGGGGAAGTTTGAGCTCAAGAGCATGGTCATCGCCGGCCACCCGGAGTGGGGGCTGGACGCCCTGCCCACCTACCGGGACCCCCTGGACGGGGCGGACCCGGAGAAGTACCCCTTTGTGCTCACCTCGGGCAGCCGCATCCCCAACGCCATCCACTCCCGGCTCCACAAGGTACCCGCCAACCGGAGCCTCCGCCGGGAGCCCACCGCCGACCTGAATCGGGCCGACTGTGCCCGGCTGGGGGTGGACGAGGGGGACTGGATCCGCATCGAGACCGCCCGGGGGGCGGTGACGGTGAAGGTACACCCCACACTGACCGTGCCCCAGGGCCTGGTGAACCTGTTCCACGGCTACTCGGAGGCGGACGCCAACAGCCTGATGGACGCCGACCACCTGGACCCCTACTCCGGGTTCCCGGCCTACCGGTCCACCCGCTGCGCGGTGAGAAAGGAGGAGCGGCGTTGAAACGCTATCTGTTTTTTGACCCGGAGAAGTGCTCCGCCTGCGGCGCCTGCGCCCTGGCCTGCATGGACCAGAACGACGTGGCGGTGGAGGCGGGGGAGCAGCCCTTCCGGTACACCTTCACCCAGGAGAGCAAGACCGGGAAGCTGAAGTTCTACTCGGTGTCCTGCATGCACTGTGCCGACGCGCCCTGCGTCATGGGCTGCCCCAGCGGCTGCCTGTACAAGGACCCGGACACCGGCTTTACCCTGTACAACAACACCTACTGCATCGGCTGCCACTCCTGCGCCATGGCCTGCCCCTACGGCATCCCCTCCTTCGGCCCCGACGGGAAGATGAGAAAGTGCGACGCCTGCATCGAGCGGCAGCGGGCGGGGCTGCTGCCCGCCTGCGTGAAGGTGTGCCCCACCGGGGCGCTGACCCTGCTGGACGAGGAGGAGTTCCAGCGCCGCCAGAGCGAGATGCAGGAGAAAAAGGCGGACCGCATGCGCCGGGAACAGTGGGGCGCGGCGGAGCCGGCCAAGTGAGAAAGGAAAGGAAACCATGCTGATCGGAATCCTATCGGTGGCGGGGGCCGCCACCTTGTTGGGCATCATGCCCACCCTCCAGAAGCAGGTGCTGCTGGACGGGCTGCACATGAACAGCCTGATGTTCTACAGCAACCTCATCATCCTCCTGGTCAGCGCCGCCATGGCCCTGGCCAAAGGCAAGAGCCTGCGGGCCAAACCGGCCCAGCTGGTCCAGGCCCTGGCCATGGGCGTGGTGGGCATGCTGATTACCTCCTTCCTGCTGAACACCGCCCTGGTGTACCTGCCCGTGGGCATGACCATCATGTTCAACTTCCTGTACCCCGCCGTGGTGTGCGTGGTGATGGGCACCGTATTCCGCCAGGGCTTCTCCAAGCTCCAGGTGGTGGCCATCGTCTGCTCCATCGCGGGCATGGTGTTCCTGGCCGGCGAGGGCGGCAATATGGAGCTCATGGGCGTGCTGGCCGCCCTGGCCTCCGCCTTCACCTACGGCGCCTACCTGATCGCCAACGAGAAGGGCCCGGCCAACGACCTGCCCATTGAGGCCAAGCTGTTCTATGTGGCCCTGCCGGGCACGGTGCTGTGGGGCGTGGTGGCGCCCGCCACGGGCACCATGCAGCTGCCCTCCAGCCCCAGCGGCTGGCTGTTCGTGCTGGGGGCCGGCCTGTTCAACGTGGGCGGCTACTTCCTGATGATGTACGGCATCAGCCGCATGGGGGCCTCCACCGCCGCCTTTGTGTCCATGCTGGAGCCCATTGTCAGCGTGGTGTTCGGCACCGTCTGGTTCCACGACCCGGTGACCCAGGGAATGGTCATCGGCGGGCTCATGGTGCTGGCCAGCATTCTGCTCATCGCGGTGGACGGCAACCGCAAGGCAAAGGCCGCCCAGCCCCCGGAGAAAAAGAGCGCCCCGGTGTGACGCGGAAGATTGTACGCAGACAACAGCAGCGCCCGGAACCACTGGTTCCGGGCGCTGCTGTTTGGTTCGAGAAGGTCAGATCTGGCGGATGAACCGGTCCACAAAGTAGAGGGCCGCGCCGATGCCGTTGGAGTGGTCGTAGTAGCGGCAGATGGCCAGATAGGGCCCCTCCTGGTAGGCGGGGTCCAGGCGGCGCAGCCGCCCGTCAATGGCGGAAAACTTCTCCCCCATAAAGCGGGAGAGCTTGCCGCCCAGCACGATCTGGCAGTCCAGGGCGGCGTGGATGTTCAGGATACCCACGGCCAGGTCGTCCAGGTAGCGCTCCCACAGGGCGGAATAGGCGGCGTGGCCCTGGACAAGGGCCTGGAAGAAGTCCTCCAGGGTGATGCCCATGTCGTCCGACAGCCGGGCGGTGGAACAGTAGGCCTCCAGGCAGCCCCGCCGGCCGCAGCTGCAGGGCGCGCCGCCGGGGTGGATGCACATGTGACCGAACTCGCCGGACCGGCCGTTGGCGCCCAGGTAGGCCGTGCCCGAGGTGAGGATGGCGCCACCCACGCCCCGGCTCAGGGAGAGATAGGCCATGTCCTGCACGCCGCTGCGGCCCCAGCACTCGGCAAAGCCGCCGGCGTTGGCGTCGTTGACCAGGTACACCGGGTAGGGGATGTGCTCCGCGATGGCCCGCACGTCCAGCCTGCGCACCCCCAGGGTGGGGGCGGTGGTGACGTACTGCTGGGCGGCGTCCACAATGCCGGGGATGCTGACGCCCACCCCCAGCAGCTTGGCGCGGTCCAGGCCCAGCTCGTCGATGAAGCACTCCACGGTCTGGGCCAACCGGACGGCGTACTCCTCCCCGGTGTGGAAGGGCAGGTCGAAGGCCCGGAAGCCCAGCTCCCGGACCTGCAGGTCCAGGGCCACCAGGCGGATATGCCGGGAGGAGATCTCCACCCCCAGGGCCCAGCGGGCCCCGGGCACCACGGACAGGATGCGGGGCTTGCGGCCGCCGCTGGAGCCCGCCACCTCGGAGTTGTCCACCAGCCCCATGGCCATGAGCTCGCTCAGGTTCTGGGTCAGGGTGGGCAGGCTCATGGAGAGCCGGTAGGCCAGCTCCTGCTTGGTCAGCGGCTCCGACGTGTGATAGAGGGCCTGGAAGACCCGGTTCCGGTTCATCTTCCGCAGCTCTACGGTGGAGTGAGGAGAGGACTTGCTCATAACATCACCGTTTTACAAAAGTATTTTATAAAAATAATAGCACAATTTTCGAAAAAAGCAAGGGAGACCTGGGAGCGCTCCAGTGATTTTGTTCGGAAAGCGGGATAAAACCGGGATATTTACGCGATAGCAGAAAAAATATTTTATCTGCCGGGATGCTATTGACAATCTGCGGCGGCGTGACGTACAATATGGCTGAAACTTATATAAAGTATTTTAATAAAAGTTATAGCGATATGATTGCGGGAGGAGGCGGAAAATCAGACATGGAGCAGGCGTTCAACCCCTATCTCCCCAGCTGGGAGTATGTCCCCGACGGCGAGCCCCACGTGTTTGGCGACCGGGTGTATGTGTATGGCTCCCACGACCGGTTCGGCGGCCCCCTCTTCTGCATGAACGACTATGTCTGCTGGTCCGCGCCTGTGAGCGACCTGAAGGACTGGCGGTACGAGGGGGTCATCTACCGCAAGGACCAGGACCCCATGAACAGGAGCGGGCGGCGGTGCCTGTACGCCCCCGACGTGACCCGGGGACCGGACGGCCGCTACTACCTCTACTACGCCTTTGACTTTCTGGGGGTCATGGCGGTGGCGGTGTGCGACACCCCGGCGGGACAGTACCAGTTCCACGGCCATGTGAAGTTCAAGGACGGCCACATCTGGGGTACCAGATCGGGGGAGCCCTTTCCCTTTGACCCGGGCGTGCTCACCGACGACGACGGCCGGGTCTGGCTCTACTCCGGCTTTGCCACCAAGGTGCCCCCGGTGGCCTCCGGGTTCCACAATCTCACCAATCCGGGGGGCGTGGTTCTGGAGCTGGAGCCGGATATGATCACCATCAAGGCGGGGCCCGACCTGCTCTTCCCCACCAAAGGGAAGCCGGGCGCCTTTGAGAACCACGCCTTCTTTGAGGCCAGCTCCATCCGCAAGGTGGACGGCCGGTACTGCTTCGTCTACTCCTCCCAGCACAACCACGAGCTGTGCTGGGCCATGGGCCCCAGCCCCAGGGGGCCCTTCACCTTCGGCGGTACCCTGGTGGACATCGGGGACCTGTTTCTGGACGGCAGGACCGACGAGAGCCGGGCGGTCAACTACTTGGGCAACACCCACGGCGGCATCGTGGAGGTGGGCGGACAGTGGTATGTGTTCTACCACCGCCAGACCAACTGCCACTCCTACTCCCGCCAGGCCTGCGCCGAACGGCTGGAGCGGCGGCCGGACGGGGGCTTTTGTCAGGCGGAGGTCACCTCCTGCGGCCTCAACGGCGGGCCTCTGAAGGGCAGCGAAAAATACCCGGCCCGGATCGCCTGCAACCTGTGGAGCGGGAAGGGTACCGCCCGCTACGACATCCGGTTCCCCCGGCTCCGGCTTGCCACCCACCCCTATTTCACCCAGACCGGGAAGGACGGCGAGGAGCGGGACAGCCAGTATATTGCCAACATGCGGGACGGGGCGGTGGCCGGGTTCAAGTATTTTGACTTTCAATCGCTGCAATCCGTGTCCGTCCAGGTCCAGGGCCGGGCCGACGGAGTGCTTCTGGTGTCCGACACGCCGGAGTTCAAGACTCCGGCCGCCCGGATGGAGATAAAGCTCAGTGGGGACGGCTGGAAAGAACTGAGCGCTCCCTGTGCCATCCCCGACGGCACCCGGCCGCTGTACTTCAGATTTGTGGGCAAGGGGAGACTGGACTTCCGCTCCTTCACCCTGAGGGACGGCAGACCGTGACGGCGGTCAAGGGATTTTTGAAACAATAAAATTTTGAAAATAGAGGAGAAGGTGTGACCTATGGAGCTTCTGTTGGGCATTGACCTGGGCACGTCGGGCACCAAGACCGTGCTCTTTGATTCTGACGGACGCCGGCTGGCCAGCCATACCGTGGAGTACCCCCTCTACCAGCCCCAGAACGGCTGGGCGGAGCAGGACCCGGAGGACTGGTGGCGGGCGGTGCAGGAGACGGTGCGTACCGTCCTGGCCAGGAGCGGCGCCAGGCCTGAGGAGATCCGGGGCATCGGCATCGCGGGCCAGATGCACGGCCTGGTCATGCTGGACGGCCAGGGCCAGGTGCTGCGGAAGGCCATTTTGTGGTGCGACGGACGCACCCAGGCCCAGTGCGACGAGATTACCGACCTGGTGGGCCGGGAGAAGCTGCTGTCCATCACCGCCAACCCCGCCCTCACCGGCTTCACCGCCGGAAAGATCCTGTGGGTGAGGGAGCATGAGCCGGAGAACTACGAAAAATGCCGCCACATCCTCCTGCCCAAGGACTATATCCGCTACAAGCTCACCGGCGAGTTTGCCACCGAGGTGTCGGACGCCTCGGGCATGAACCTGCTGGACGTGCCCAAGCGCCAGTGGAGCGGCGAGATTCTCTCCCTGCTGGGCATCGACCGGTCCCTGCTGGGGGAGATGTACGAGTCCTGCCAGGTGACCGGCAAGGTGACAAAGGCCGCGGCGGAGGCCACCGGCCTGGCCGAGGGCACCGTTGTGGTGGGCGGCGCGGGAGACAACGCTGCCGCCGCCATCGGCACCGGCGTGGTGGAGGAGGGCAAGGCCTTCACCACCCTGGGCACCTCGGGGGTCATCTTCGCCCATGCGGGACAGGTTACCATCGACCCCCAGGGCAGGGTACATACCTTCTGTTCCGCCGTGCCCGGCGCGTGGACGGTGATGAGCTGCACCTTGTCCGCCGGGTTGTCCCTCCAGTGGTTCCGCAACCAATTCTGTCCCGCCGAGCGGGAGACCGCCGCCGCCCTGGGGGTGGACCCCTATGAGCTGATGACGGCGGAGGCGGAGAAAAGCCCCATCGGCGCCAACCGGCTGCTCTATCTGCCCTACCTGATGGGGGAGCGCTCCCCCCTGCTGGACTCGGACGCCAGAGGGGTGTTCTTCGGCCTGTCCGCCATCCACACCAGGGGCGACCTGGTCCGTGCGGTGATGGAGGGCGTGGCCTACTCCCAGCGCCAGTGCCTGGACGTGTTCCGGGAGATGGGGGTGGACGTGTCCGACATGGCCATCTGCGGCGGCGGGCGCAGCCCTCTGTGGCGGCAGATACTCTCCGACCTGTACGGCTGCCCGGTCAAGACCATCGCCTCCGAGCAGGGCCCGGCCCTGGGCGCCGCCATCCTGGCCGGCGTGGGCGCGGGCGTGTACGGCACCGTGGCCCAGGGCTGTGCCGCGGCGGTACGGACGGGAGAGCACAGCGCGCCCGACAGCGCCGCCTCGGCGGCCTACGAGCCCTATTACGACCTGTACCGCAGACTGTACCCGGCGCTGCGGGAGCAGTTCCACACACTGGCGTCCATGGGGTGAGGAGGAAAAACAATGGAGATTAAGAGCATTTTTACTTTCAAAAATCAAGCCAAAATCTGATTATCCCTTGAAAACACTGTATCCACGGGCATTTCAGACAGGTCAAAACCACCTCATTTACTACGATTTTACTACTGTTGAGTGAGCCTTGACACGCTGAAAGACCACGAAATGCCGAGATATGGGTACAGCACCCGTCAATCGGGGCCTCCGCCCCGTGACCATACAACTGAATACAGACCGGCCATCTGCCGGGGCAACGCCATAGGTAATACAAACCTGTGGCGTTTTTTTATGCCCCGCCGATGGCACGCAAAACTGTATGAATACGGGTGGGAAATCCCCTGTTTTTTCGCTTGTGGGCGGTGCAAACGATGCCGCCCATATCCTCCCTCATGGGAGGCCGGGCGGCGATATGGGGGCGCAAACCTGCCGAAACGAACACTTTTCAAAACCGAAGGAAGGAGGTATCCAACATGGCGGTATTCCGCATTGAGAAAACCCGCGATTACACGGTGATGTCCAACCGCCATCTGCGGGATACGGGCCTGTCGCTGAAATCCAAGGGGCTGCTCTCCATGATGCTGTCCCTGCCGGAGGACTGGAACTACACCACCAGGAGCCTTGCGAAGATCTGCAAGGAGGGTACGGACAGCATCGGCTCTGCCCTGAAGGAGCTGGAGCGGGCCGGCTACATCGTCCGCAACCGCCTCCGGGACAGCAAGGGCAAGATCGTGGACGTGGAGTATGTTATCTACGAAACGCCCCATCCCCCGGAGCCGGACGGGCCGTGTGAGGATGAGCCGGATACGGGACATCCAGATACGGAAAACCCGGATATGGATACTCCGGGTCTGGAAAACCGGCCGCAATTAAATAAAGATAAAAGCAATCCTGATAAATCAAAAAAAGATGGACTCAGTACGGAAGGATCAAATCCTGTCCTATCCTCCCCCAAAGCCCCCAGGGGTTCGGACGGGATGGGACGGGACCGGATGCGGGAGCGGGAAAGTTATCGGGAATTGATTTTGGAGAACATCGAGTATGACTATCTTATCCAGAACCATCCGCTTGACCGGGACCGTTTGGACGAGCTGGTGGAGCTCATGATGGACACGGTGTGCTCCAACCGGGAGATGATCCGCATCGCCGGGGATGACTACCCGGCGGAGGTGGTCAAGTCCCGGTTCCTGAAACTGAACAGCTCCCACATCGAGTATGTGCTGGACCGTATGCGGGAGAACACCACCTATGTCCGCAATATCAAGAAATACCTGCTGGCCGCCCTGTATAACGCCCCGGCCACCATCGACAGCTACTACAAATGTTTTTCGTCATTGACAGCCGCTACCGCAGCCGCAGGCCCATGATAATCACCACCAACCTGAAGCTGGCCGAACTCAAGAACCCGCCCGACCTGGCCCACGCCCGCATCTATGACCGTATCCTGGAACGGTGCGCCCCGATCCTCTTTGCCGGGAAGAACTTCCGGGAGGAAAACGCTGGGGCAACCAAACAGGCGGCGAAAGACATTGTGAACCGTAAGCATGAGTAATTTTTTTGCCGGACGGCGCAGCCCCGCCCGGAGAAAGGAGCGCCATGAGCGAAGAAACCCGTACCATGCAGACCGCAGACACCACCCCGGCCAGAGCGCCGGAGGACGCCCCCGCGCTGGTAAAGAAAATCGGCAAGACCACCTACAAGGTGCGCGTCCATTTCAGCGATACCAGCACTGAAACCATGAGCGACAAAATCAAGCGTATGCTCAAAAACGAGATACAGCAGATGTAAGCACAGCGGGCCGGGAGCTTTTCACTCTCGGCCCGCTGTCTTTGTGTCAGTTAGGTATTCAAAAACTCTGCCGGTGTCATAATTGCCGGATTTTTCACGCCGGACTCTAAGAAATCCTTATCGCCGGTCAGCAACACATCGGCTTTCGCTTCAATGGCTGCCCGCAAAATAGGGCGGTCATTGACATCTCTGATTTGTGTTTCGGTCATATCTTCCTCTGTCGGGACGGGAACCAATTCCAGAGTAAGCAAAGCAACAGAAAGAAATTTGTCCAGCGCCGCCAGCCGGTTTGGGAATTTCTTGTTGAATATCCGCTTCATTTCGTCCACATTCTGCTCGCAAATCAAGCCGTGATTCGGGTAAGAGGCCGCTTTCACATACGCTTGATAAGGCGTTCCGTTTGCACTCAATGCGGCAGAAATAAGGACATTGGTATCAATCAGAACTCTCATCCTTTTTCGTCCTCATTTCTCAATTCCTTGACGAGCGCCATAACATCATCTTCCGAGGTCAGGCCGGTGCGTTCTGCTTCTCCGGCCATTTCTTGCTGAAGCATCTGCATAGCGTAAACAGCAGAATTGACAATGCGGACAGTGTTTCCCTCAACGATGAAAGTGACCCGATCACCACTTGACACACCAAGCACATCACGGACATCCTTTGGGATTGTGATTTGCCCTTTTGCCATGACTTTGGCATTGTCCACAAACGCATTTGCTAACATGATTTTGCACCACCTTTCTGAAATATGGAAAGTAGGGATTTCCCTACTTTTATTATACACAGAACGAGCGAAAAAATCAACGAGAACTGGTAAAATTCAGAGCCGGTAAAACCGCAAAATTGTAGCTTTTTTGTGAATTTGATTAAAAAGTCCTTGACAACTCGTTTCGGGCAAAACTCTAAAATCCATACTGATTAGCTGCGGCGCCCGCCTCTCTCCCTTTGACATCCAGGAGCTGCGGGACCTCATGGCGGAGGACGAGCTGGAGCTGGATACTCTGGGCGACCGCAAATCGGCGCTGTTCGTGATTTTGTCAGATACGGACAGCACCTTCAATTTTGTGGCGGCGCTCATGTACTCCCAGCTTTTCAACCTCCTGTGCGACAAGGCGGACGACTTCTACGGCGGCCGCCTGCCGGTCCATGTGCGGTGCCTCCTGGACGAGTTCGCGAACATCGGGCAAATCCCGAACTTCGACAAGCTGATCGCCACCATCCGAAGCCGTGAAATATCGGCTTCTATTATTTTGCAGAGCCAAAGCCAGTTAAAGACCATCTACAAGGACGCGGCGGATACCATCGTGGGTAACTGTGACAGCACCTTGTTTTTGGGAGGCAAGGAGAAATCCACCCTGAAAGAAATTTCGGAGCTGCTGGGGAAAGAAACGATCGACAGTTTCAATTAATCGGAGAACCGCGGCAGCCAGGTTTCCCACGGCCTCACCTATCAAAAATTGGGAAAGGAGTTGATGACACAAGACGAATTGGCAGTAATGGACGGAGGCAAGTGTATCTTCATGCTGCGGGGCGTGCGCCCGTTTCTCTCGGACAAGTACGACCTGACCAAGCATCCAAATTACAAATACACCGCCGACGCCGACAAGAAGTACCTCTTTGATATGGAACGGTACATGAAACGCAAACCGGCCATTGTGAAGCCGGATGAGCCTTTCGAGATGTACGAATTGACAGCAGCGGACCTTCAATAACAATTCTACAACGAAGAAAGGAAATATGATTTATGGATTTTTTCACTAATGCTATCGACGTATTGCAGACTCTGGTGATCGCCCTGGGCGGCGGCCTGTGCGTGTGGGGCGGCATCAACCTCCTGGAAGGTTACGGCCAGGACAACCGTGCGACACGTTCCTAACTGAAAAGGTTAGGCACTAAGTCGAAGGGCTTTATAGCCTGAAATCTTAGGAGAACTGACAATCCGATGGGTGGAATGAAGGGGTAACGTCCGGAAACGCCCACACTGATACTCCGATTGGCTTTGAAGTGTGCAACTACTTCATGGTCAAAAGCTCGGTGAAGTCGGCAGAGAGTGGCCGTAAGCGGAGCAATCCGCACGAAACCTGCCCAGAGGTGGGCGGCGTCACCTATATGCCGGGTGTCAGATACTCATGGTGAGAATGTGCGACCGACCGCACTGACTACTTCCGAATGTACGAGTCTAAACGTTGTGAGTGTGTCGAAAGGCATACGGCCATTGATATGGCGTGTCCGTGGATTAGTAAGATTGGTTGTTATGAAACTCCACGTGCTGTTACAGGCGGCAAGGTTCTTTTGGAACCGGGCACAGGCTTAGAGGAAGCACCTAAAAGTATCTCATGATAGGATTGTCGGAACGTGGAAAGCTGGGAACGTATGAAACAAGCCGTTGCAGGCCGTTGCACGGGAAAGCCGGATAAAACCGGTATAACCGTACTTAATCCCAGTGAGAGTAGGGGCATGGTACCGATGAAGCAGAAATAATAAGTCTGTGGAGGGACGACCCCAAGTCGGGAATGAATTAAGAATACTGAAAACACAACAAACACAGCTTCGAGTATGACAAAGAAAATCCAAACCGAAAGGAGCGGGTGCCTGTGTTGACTTCGGAGCAGCAAACACACAAACCGAAACAAAGTAAAATCCGCTATACGGAGTATTACGACCTGCAAAGCACCTTTGACCGTCTGTACGCCGACAGTCTGAAAGGCAAGACCTTTCATAACCTTATCGGCCTAATGGCAAGTGAGGAAAACATCAAGCTGGCATATCGGACAATCAAGGGAAACAAAGGGAGCGGTACTCCCGGCGTGGACAAGAGGACGATTAAACATCTGGCTTCTATGGAGGAGGAGAAGTTCGTCCGGCTTATCCAAAAACAATTCAGTTGGTACAATCCCCGCCCGGTAAGGCGGGTAGAAATCCCAAAACCCAACGGGAAAACAAGACCGCTGGGTATTCCCACAATCGTTGACCGTATCGTACAGCAATGTATTCTGCAAGTGCTGGAGCCGATATGTGAGGCGAAGTTCCATGAGCGTTCCAACGGCTTTCGCCCAAATCGCTCCACGGAGCACGCTATCGCACAGTGCTGCCGGCTCATGCAGATACAGCATTTACACTATGCGGTTGACCTGGATATTCACGGCTTCTTTGACAACGTGAACCACGGGAAACTGATACGGCAGATGTGGGAACTGGGCATCCGGGATAAAAAGCTGCTGTGCATTATCAAGCAAATGTTGAAAGCGCCTATCGTTCTTCCTGATGGCAAGAGGGTTTACCCGACAAAGGGAACGCCGCAGGGCGGCATACTTTCACCGCTTTTGTCAAATATCGTGCTGAACGAACTGGACTGGTGGGTATCTTCCCAGTGGGAAAATATGCCTACCCATTACGAATACAAGACCCGGCAGAACGCACGCGGTACGGACATTAAAAGTCATACCTACCGGGCTCTGCGCCGGAGCAATCTCAAGGAAATGTATCTCGTAAGGTATGCTGATGACTTCAAAATCTTCTGCCGCAGTTACAAGGACGCAGTAAAAACGTTCGAAGCAACAAAGAAGTGGCTGAAAGACCGTTTGGGGCTGGATATTAGCCCGGAAAAGTCAAAAGTAATCAACATGGAACAGCGGTACTCGGAATTTCTGGGATTTAAGATGAAACTATACCGCAAAGGGAAAAAGTATGTAGTCTGCTCACATATGAGCGACAAGGCGGTTGCACACGCAAAGGAGAAAATCTCGGCTGCGATTAAAGCGATACAGATCCCGGCTGACAGCCAAAGTCAATATATCGCGATACAGCAGTATAACTCGGTGGTTGCCGGACTTCATAATTATTACCGTCTGGCAACCCGTGTCAGCGAGGACTTTCCTAATCTGGCGCAAGGGCTGAAAAAGCAAATGTCAAACAGACTGCGTGGCTTGACCCGAAACGGAAAACTGGAACGTGGCTTCATAAAGGAACGATATGGGAAAAGCAAGCAGTTAAGGTTTTTGAACGGACACCCGCTCATTCCGATTGGGTACGTTCAGACACGGGACGCCCAGCACAAGAAGAAAACTGTCAACCGGTACACACCGGAAGGACGGGCAGAAATCCATAAAAATCTCGGTGTAAACACCGATACAATGATATGGCTTATGCGAACTCCTGTGCTGGACAAAAGCATTGAATTTGCAGACAACAGAATTTCGTTGTTTGCGGCTCAATACGGGCGGTGTGCCATCACTGGTGCAGAACTTATGCCCTATGACATACGCTGTCACCACAAAGTGCCGCTGGAAAACGGCGGAACCGACAAATACAGCAATCTTGTCCTCTTGACCGAAGCTGTTCACCTGCTTATCCATGCTACCTTAGAAGAAACGATACAGAAGTACCTAAAACAACTCCAACTGAACAAAAAGCAACTGGAAAAACTCAATAAACTGCGGAAACTGGCGGGAACGCCAGCTATTGCATAACTATTCTTTAATGCTGTGACGAAGTGTGTAAGTTGTGTTTAAAACCGTTGAAATTCATTTCCGATGGAGCGCCGTGTGCGGTGAAAGCCGCACGCACGGTGCGGAGCGGGGGAAAATCCGGCGATAACTTCAAAGGATTACCTATCGCTATCTGCCAGTAATGCTCATGTGCCATAAAGTAACACAAAAAAACAACAGACAGCCTCCACAATTCCGTAAAGATTGATGCTTGACAGTCTCCCGAAAGCTCGCTATACTAATAAAAGTAAAATTTGAGTGGACTTTTCCGGATTCGGTCATCTTTTTGCCACACAGCTATCTTGTGATAGTTGTGTGGCTTTTTTGTTGCCTGCATCTCGGAAATGTTGACAGAATGGAGGATGATTTTTTATGGAAAACAACTTCTTATCTCTGATCAAGACGCGCCGTAGTGTACGGGCTTACAAACCGCAACCTGTCCCTTCCGAGGCGTTGGACGCTGTACTGGAAGCCGGGACTTATGCACCTACCGGCGGAGGACGTCAATCCCCTACCATCATTGCAATCACAGACCCCAAATACCGGCAGGAAATCGCCAGGTTAAACGCAGAAGTGATGGGGAACAATACAGACCCTTATTATGGCGCGCCTGTCGTGATTTTGGTTCTGGCAGATGGCTCCGCAAACACCTTTGTAGAGGATGGAAGCTGCGTCCTTGAAAATATGATGCTCGCCGCCCATGCTCTTGGGCTGGGAACCGTATGGGTACATCGGGAACGTGAGATTTTCGACAGTGAAAGCGGTAAGGCTCTCCTGCGGGAGTGGAAGCTGCCGGAAACCTTGCGCGGCGTCGGAGCGATTGCATTGGGTTATCCAGCCCAGGAAGCCGGTCAACCCGCAGCACGCAAACAAAACTATATCGTTCGGATTTAATGTCCTGCTGTCCGGCGCAATGTTTTTGCGCCGGACACTTTGTGGAGAGGAGGGAAAGTATGCAGACCAATAATAAAATGGCGGTCGCTCCTGTTGGAAAGCTCATCTGGCAAATGTCGATACCGCCGCTGATTTCCATGTTCCTGCAATATTCCTATAACCTGATAGACAGCGCGTTTGTAGCGCGGCTGAGTGAGAATGCGCTGACGGCTGTTTCTCTGTCATTCCCGATTACAACACTGATGAATGCGGCGTCTATCTGGATTGGTGTCGGCGTGAATGTACTGATTGCGGGGTATCTTGGACAGAAAAAGCAGGATGAAGCAAATACCACCGTCACACACGGATTGTTACTGGCCTTTGGAGTAGGTGCTTTGCTCAACCTTCTGTCATTCCTGATTATGAAACCCTACTTTCGGGCATTCACCAATAATGAAGAAATCTATCAGTTGAGCATTGCCTATATGGGCGTATGTTCGTTCATGCAAATCCCCAATATGGTGCATATCGCAATCCAGAAGATGATACAGGCCACCGGGAACATGATTGCTCCCATGTGGTTTCAGATTGCGGGCGTGGTGGTCAATTTTGTATTCGATCCCATCCTGATTTTTGGTATTGGTATTTTCCCGGCTATGGGAATCCGCGGCGCTGCGGTGGCTACTGTTGCGGGCTATTTGTTGTCCATGATTTTGGCGTTTGCTTTGCTGCTGGACAAAAAGCAAAAAGTGCAGATAAAAATCAAAGGCTTTCACTTGCAGAAACAGATGATCCGCCGTATTTTTGCCTTTGGCCTGCCATCTTTTATTATGAACGCCCTCAGTTCGTTTATGGTGACGTTCGTCAATCTGTTTCTGGTGGCGTATTCTGATACGGCGATTGCATTCTTCGGTGCATATTTTAAGGTGCAGCAGTTGATTGTTATGACGGTAAATGGCTTAATCCAGGGTTGTTTGCCAGTCATGCGGTTTAACTACGGCGCAGGGAGCAGCGAACGGCTGCATTCCGCTTTCCGATACGGAACTGCTTTGGTCACCGGCATGATGATACTGGGGACGTTGGCTGTCATCCTTTTTCCGGCGCAGATTTTGGGATTGTTTACGGCATCGGAAGCCATGCGCTCCTTTGGAATATCCGCTATGCGGATTATGGCGACAAGCTATCTGTTTTGCGGTCTTTCTACTATGATTTCCACCTATTTTCAGGCCACAGAAAAAGTAGGTTCCAGCATGGCAATTCAATTATGCAGGCAACTGCTTTTCCTTGTTCCATCCTTATGGTGTCTGGACAAATTGTTCCATCTGAACGGAATCTGGCTTGCATTCCCTGTCGCGGAAACTGGCACCTTGCTTGTTGCTCTCATAATGATGGCCTGGTATCACCGTAAAAAATCATAACGTATTCTGCGAAGGAGGAATTATGAACGATACTTTCATGAAAGAAAAGCCGGTATTACCGCTGATTTTATCCATGTCCCTGCCTATGGTGTTATCCATGCTGGTCAATTCCCTCTACAACATTGTGGACAGTTTTTTCGTCGCGCAGATCAGCGAGGAGGCTATGACGGCATTATCGTTGGTTTACCCGGTTCAAAATTTTATCAATGCTGCCGGAATTGGATTTGGCGTTGGGATCAATGCAGTGATCGCCTTCTATCTGGGCGCGGGGGATCATGAAAAAACGGATCAGGCCGCTACACAGGGACTTGTGCTTGCCGTGATTCATGGCGTTGTTATGACAGTCTGCTGTATCGCCATCATGCCGGTTTTCCTGCGGATGTTCACTTCATCCGAAGCGGTCATTGAACTTGGCGTCCGCTATTCTATCGTTGCGTTCGCCTTTACGCTCATTGTTACCGTCAGCATGGCGTTTGAGAAACTGTTCCAGGCAGTAGGAAACATGAAGACAACCATGATCAGCCTGATGTGCGGGTGCATCACAAACATCGTCTTAGACCCCGTTCTGATTTTTGGCTATGGCCCATTCCCGGAAATGGGAATTGAAGGCGCTGCGCTGGCAACCGGCATCGGACAGGCTCTGACACTGGCGATTTACCTTGTAGTCTATCTTTTGCGGCCAATTCGCGTGCATATCCGCAGGCAGTACATTTTGCCCAGCAAAAAGATGGTCATCAAGCTGTATTCTATCGGCATTCCCGCAACCCTGAATCTTGCACTTCCGTCTCTTTTGATTTCGGCGCTCAATGCGATTTTAGCTGCCTATTCCGAAGTGTATATTCTGGTTTTGGGGATCTATTACAAATTGCAGACCTTCATCTATCTTCCGGCGAATGGCATTGTGCAGGGGATGCGCCCCCTGATCGGCTATAACTACGGTGCAGGGGAGCACAAACGAGTCAGCCAGATTTATCAGATTGTTTTGTGCATGAGCGGTATCATTATGGTGCTTGGAACCGCGATATGTCTGCTGATCCCCGGCCAGCTGATAGGGCTGTTTACCCACACGGAAGCGACGATCCAGGCCGGGGAAACTGCCTTGCGCATCATCGGGGCCGGATTTATCGTCTCGGCGGTTTCTGTTACTTCTTCCGGCGCATTGGAGGGGCTGGGGAAAGGCACGCCCTCCTTACTGATTTCTCTTTGCCGGTATGTAGTGGTAATCATCCCGGCTGCGTTTTTACTCAGCAGGTTTCTCGGAGCGGTTGGCGTCTGGAATGCGTTTTGGATCACGGAAGTGATTACTGCGATCATATCCATTTACGTTTACCGCAAGGTAATAGCAAAGCCAGCCGAGCCAGTCAACGGTCAAGATGAACGGCGCATACGCGCCGCCGTTGACAGCCCCGCCCGCCTTTGCAGATAGGCAATCAAGGGGCGACAGCAAGGAGTGCTGCCGCCCCGCACTATTATCAGAGAGGGGGAATTTCCATGACCGAAGATGAAGCCTACAAAGTGCATATCCAGTACACATTCAATGCCTTTTGCAAGATTGTCATTCGTCACGCAGCCATAGATAAAATTTTGAAGTTGCGCCAAAGGTGGGAATAGGAAGCTTATCTTGAGTATCTGATGAATGAGAAGTGTTTATGATAAAAATACAGGTAGCTAAAAGACTTAACACAAGAGCAATTAGCCATACAGGTAGGTGTACGCCGGAAAACAATTATGCGGCTGGAAAAGTACAGTATAATCCCTCTCGAATTTGCGATTAACATTTCAGGAGCAGTTGGCGCACCTATCGAAGAAATCGATATTTTCAAGTAGCTTTAATGGCGAAAGCCTTTATTTTACAGGCAGTTGCGTTATTGTTAATCTGCGTTGCTTGCCGTATGAAGGCTAATATGTTACTTTGGATTAGACTTATCAAAGCGAAGGAGTGTAACGCACAATGTTTGGAGAAAACTTAAAAACTCTCAGAAAGCAGAAAGGTTTTTCACAGGAAGAATTGGCAACAAGGCTCCATGTAGTCCGACAGACCATTTCTAAGTGGGAGAAAAATTTATCCGTTCCCGACGCTGATACTCTTATCCGGCTGGCAGAAATATTGGAAGTTTCTGTCAGCGAATTGCTGGGGGCAAAAATTGAAAATGAAAATACTGCCAGTGATGTCGCAGAGCAGTTGTCAAGGATAAATGAACAGCTTGCAATCAAAAATCGCCGCTCGCGCCGGATCTGGAAAATAGTTGCTATTATATTGGCGGCTATAGTTTTAATAAACATTCTCATTGCCGTGCTTTTCAGCGTTCCAAACTTCAATGAAGGCATTCAGAGTAATCAGCCAGAGATAACCGACCAAACACAAATCATAGAGGAATGAATAGCAAAGCCAGCCGAGCCAGTCAACGGTCAAGATGAACGGCGCATACGCGCCGCCGTTGACAGCCCCGCCCGCCTTTGCAGATAGGCAATCAAGGGGCGACAGCAAGGAGTGCTGCCGCCCCGCACTATTATTCAGAGAGGGGGAATTTCCATGACCGAAGATGAAGCCTACAAAGTGCATATCCAGTACACCTTTAACGCCTTTTGCAAGGTTGTCATTCGCCACGCCGCCATAGATATAATTTTGAAGCTGCGCCGGAGGTGGGAACGGGAAGTTTCCCTTGACTATCTGATGAATGAGAAGTTTGTCCAGTTTGCTGAGCCGGAACAGCTTGAAGAATATTTTTTTACCGCCTGCGGCCAGACCGCCGTTCTGGACCATGCGGAACTTGCCGCCGCCCTTGCCCTCTTGCCGGAGCAGTCACAGGAAGAAATTTTCCGGTACTACTTCCTGCGCCAGCCGCAGCGAGTGATCGGCGCACATATCGGCCGAACACGCAGCACAGCGGGGCGGCATATCCAGCTTGCCTTGCGGCGGCTGCGCGAGGAAATGGAGGTGTGCCGGTATGAGTAAACTACTCCCCTATGAAACAATCGTCAAAGCCCGTGAGGGCGACCCGGACGCCGTGAACTCCGTCCTGCTCCACTACGCCGGATATATCCGCTATTTCTCCAAAGTGAACGGGCAGGTCAATGCCGAGGTGGAGGACTATGTAAAACAGCGACTAATTGACTGTCAATTCAAGTTCCGGTTTGACTATCCGCCGGACGAGCCATAAATCTGAATACCTGCCGCCTACTGGCGGCAAGCGAAAGCAGTAAGTCTTGAAAAAGATTTGCTGCTTTTTTTGTTTGACCGGTTCTGTTTTCGGCCATTTTGACCCTTTCAAGTTGGAGTAGTAAGTGAGGGAGAAATTTTTGCCCCGGCATTTGGCATTCTTGATTATTGTCCGTGGTAGAGGGCAAAGAGAAATTTTGAAAAATCCCCGTCCAACGGGTAGCTGGCAGTCTTTCAAAAGTATCTTTGGCGAAAGGAAAAAAGACCGTCCGCAGCGGGCCGGAAGCCCCGCCCTGTCCGTTCTATGTGCGAAAGAACCAGACAGGGGCAGTCTGCGGCAGTTACAGAGCAAGTTTCTACCACGGTGCCAAAATCCGCAATTCTGCGGTTTTGCCCCTCGCGGGAAACTTGTTGGGGAGTGCCTTCCCCAAACCCTGCTTGTCGTCCTCGCGGACTACATATCATTCACTTCCGCGCCAGCGCGAAAGTTCATTCATTCCGTCGCTCGTCCTCTCCCCACGCAACCCGCTTCGCTGGGCTTGCGCGGGGGCCCCATGAGCGCCGCCAACGAAAGGAGGTTTACAGACCATGCGAAAGAAATACAACACACCCCACCGCAGCCGCGTTGTGAAAACCCGGCTGTCCGAAGAAGAATACGCCGACTTCACAGCGCGGCTTGCGCCCTATGGTATCAGCCAGTCCGAATTTCTCCGGCAGGCGATACGGCGCACCGCTATACGCCCTATTATCCATATATCAACGGTCAATGACGAGCTGCTTTCCGCTGTCGGGAAACTCACAGCCGAGTACGGCAAAATCGGTGGCAACCTCAACCAGATAGCCCGGTATCTGAACGAGTACGGCGCACCTTACCATGCGCTGTCCGGCGAAGTACGCGCCGCCATAGCCGACCTTGCCGCCCTCAAGTATGAAGTCTTACAGAAAGTAGGTGACGCGGTTGGCAACAC
>NZ_JBBMFK010000033.1:0-39772 GCF_040096055.1 Pseudoflavonifractor intestinihominis | reverse complement strand
GGACACCTCCATTGCTGGCTGATTTCATTCACGCCAGAGTCTGTAAACCAAAGTGCGAAAAATTCTTGACACTACCGGCAGGTTATAGACAAACCGATTCATCAGGGGTATTTCTGGTATTGATATCCGCAAAAGCGTAGAACTTACCCGAATACCGCTGTTTCATATCACAAAGGTTCTTATGTACTGCATCGATCGTAAACGCCATGGACATGAGCCACGGGGCGTTGAACGGCATGATGACCGTCTTTTCGACTCCCAGCGCATCCATCATCTTCTGGTATCGGTGCAGATTGACATAGGATCACACATCATCAGAATCCGGGTTGGCTTTGCGGACAGCATCCGGGAGAATATGAATGTGTGCATCTATCTTTGTTCAGCGTTTTCCAATCGACCATATTTTAAACTCCAGGCGAATTTTCGAGAAGGCTTTCGCTGTAAGCGGCCGGCAGAACTCTCCGCCGGCCGCCTCTCTTATGTTCTTTTTACGCCCTACCCTTCCAGCCGGAGTTGCCTGGCCCGGAGGGCAGTGGAGAGCGCCAGCTTTTTCACCTCCCCGCTGTCAAAGGCTATGATGGCGATATCCCCGCTGCGGCTCACCAGCGTACCGGGGCCAAAGGTCCTGTGATCCAGCCTGGTGCCCGGGACATAGCCGCCTGAGAGCTGAGTAATCTGTTCCCGGCTCAACTGCGTTGCCGCCGGTAGCTTTTTGACCGCCGACTTTTGGGGCGTTTCCTTCGGCTTTGGCGGGAAAATCTCCCGGGAAAACGCGGACTCCATCCCCACCTTTCGGAAGGTGACGATGTTCAGCTCCCGTTTGGCCCGGGTCATCCCCACATAGAACAGCCGCCGCTCCTCCTCATAGGCGTCCAGCTCCTGGGCCGTTGCGCCGCGGTCCGGCACCACCTTGGGCAGCATGCCGTCCGCCACGTCCATCAGAATCACCCGGTCGTACTCCAGTCCCTTGCTGGAGTGGATGGTGGAGAGCACAAAGGGGCAGTCCGGCGTGCCGGCGCCCGCCTGCACCACCTCCCGCAGCTCCTCCAGCCGTTCCAGGAGCCGCCCTGGCGTGGGCTCCTCCGCCCCCAGGGCCGCCAGGATTTCTGCCTTGTTCAGGTCTCCGCCCCGGGTCTCCAGGTAGGCCCCGTAGCCCATGAAGTGCACGATACGGTAGACCGCCTTGTCCGCCGGCTCCTCCAGAAGATTGTTCATATGGGTCTGAAGAGCCTTGCACTGCTTTCTGGTCCAGGGGGACGCCGCCGCGGATGAGGCGATATACTCCAGGATGGTCTCCCCTGCCCCGCCGGACCGGGCCACGGCCTCCCGGGCCAGAGCCCGGCTGATGCCAGCCCCCAGCTTGTAGTAGATGTTCAGAAAATAATCGGCGTTGCCCGGCTCCTGGGCAAACCGGATGATGTCCGCGATATCCCGCACCACCCGGTTGGTGAAAAAGAGGCTCTCCACCTGCCGGCAGCGGTACGGGATGCCCGCCCGCTCCAGAAGGTCCATCAGCGGCAGGGCGCTGTCGTTGTCCCGGTAGAGTACGGCGGTCTCAGTGTTGCAGTCCTCCGCCATCTTGCAGAGATACCGGTACTGCCTCTGCCGGTCATAGACCGAGATCTCCCGGAGCTCCGGGCCGCTCCCCCGGGTGGCCCGCATGTGCTTGGGGTGGCGGTTTTTGTTCTTCTGGATGAACCGGTCCGCCGCCGCCACGATCTGCTCCGTGGAGCGGTAGTTCTGCTCCATGTACAGCACCTTGGCGTTGGGGTACACCCGGTCAAACTCGGTGAGAGCCTGGGGATAGGCCGCCCGGAAGCCGTAGATACTCTGGTCCTCATCCCCCACCATAAAGAGGTTCCCGCTCTGCCCTGCCAGCAGGTGGATGATGGTGTGCTGAATCTTGGAGGTATCCTGGGCCTCGTCCACGCAGAAATACCGGTACCGGTCCCGTACCGCACCCAGGATCTGGGGATACTGCCGCAGGATCTGGAGGGCGTAGACCATCTGGTCGTCGTAGTCCATCAGCTGCTTGTCCCGCAGGATCTTACAGTAGGTCTGATAAAAGGCGGGGAAATCCAGGCCCTCCACTTCGACTTGAGACAGCTCCTCACCCTTGAGCATCTGGTTCTTGACATAGGTGATGGCGGTCTCAAGGCCTTTTATGGTGCTCTCGGTGGCATATTCATTGGTCTGGCTCCGGTAGAGCTCCCCCAGAAAGGCGCTCTTCCGCCCGCTGTCCTCCAGCAGCCGGAAGGCGGAGCGGCCTGTGACCCGCTCATAGTAGCGGATGATCCGGCTGCACACGCCGTTGATGGTGCGGAAGCTCAGCAGCTTTGCCGCCTCCTCGCCAAAAAAGGAGGCAAAACGCCGCTCCATGTCCCTGGCCGCCGCCACGGTGTAGGTCATGGTGAGGATGCTCTCCGGCCGGATGCCCCGCACCTGGCACATGTAGCCCAGCCGGGTCACCAGGACGGTGGTCTTGCCGCTGCCCGGCACCGCCAGCAGCAGCACCGGCCCCTCTACCGCCTGCACCGCCGCCTCCTGCTGCGGGTCCAGACGGATGGAAAACTGTGCTTTGAATTGGGAAAAGTCCATTGCTTACTCCAATATCCAGCGCACTCCCTTCCCCGTAAGCGGGGCCGCGCGCCTGGTTTCTCACGCTTGCAATACGTACTATTATAGCCGGAGGCGAAAAACCAGTCAATGGAAAGAGTCCGTGATCCACCCCCTCTTCAACCCCAAGCGGAACCTTGACACAGGCCGCGGCATATGCTACAATGCTACCATTCACTTTGCACTGCACTCTACCCCCTGCCGGGGGCAACTACAGTACAAACTGAGCAGGCCACGGATTCCGGCGGGAATCCACGGAGCCGGGCCGCACTCCGCGGCAGCAGATGGTCTTTTATGCATCTGTGGGACAGTTGTATGTTCCATGGGTGTATTTTTTTATACTCTGAGCATACATGGCTGATGGTTGCGGGCGAGTGCCAAAGCGCCATTTTTTCATTTGGAGGGTCTTTTATGGACAAGAAAGCAAATGAGAGCCTGGCTATGCGGGTCTCTTTCGTAACAATCCTGGGCAACTTCCTGTTGACCGCGTTCAAGCTGCTGGCCGGCATCGTGGCCCACTCGGGCGCCATGATATCCGACGCCATCCACTCCGCCTCCGACGTGCTGAGCACCTTTGTGGTCATCGTGGGCGTAAAGCTCTCCGGCAAGGAGTCGGACGAGGAACACCCCTTCGGACACGAGCGCTTTGAATGCGTGGCCGCCCTGATCCTGTCGGTGCTGCTGGCCGTGACCGGCCTGGGCATCGGCTGGGCCGGTATCCAGAACATCATCGGGGACAGCGCCGCGCTGGTGGTCCCCGGCCAGCTGGCCCTGGTGGCCGCCGTCATCTCCATCGTGGTCAAGGAGGCCATGTACTGGTACACCCGGGCTGCCGCCAAGAAGATTGACTCCTCCGCCCTGATGGCCGACGCCTGGCACCACCGGTCCGACGCCCTGTCCTCTGTGGGCAGCTTCATCGGCATCCTGGGCGCCCGGCTGGGCCTGCCGGTGCTGGATCCCATCGCCAGCGTGGTCATCTGCCTGTTCATCCTCAAGGCCGCCTATGACATCTTCCGGGATGCCATCTCCAAGATGCTGGACACCGCCTGTTCCAACGATGTGGAGGAGCAGATGCGCAGCGTGGCCCTGTCCCAGGAGGGCGTGCTGGGCGTAGACCGGCTCCAGACCCGCCTGTTCGGCGACCGCATCTATGTGGAGATCGACATCGCCGCCGACGGCAGCACTCCCCTGTCCCAGGCCCATGAGGTGGCCACCATGGTACATGACGCCATCGAGCAGCAGTTCCCCAAGGTCAAGCACTGTATGGTCCATGTCAATCCCCTGGAGGTCCATCCGGCGGGCTGAGCCTTTCCAGGAAGAAATTCCAACTGTCAGGAGATCGCCATGCTTCACACCCTTCTTGTGGGCCCCAGCGGGAGGGGCCGGGCCGTCTGGATGGATCGGCTTCTGGATGGACTGGACCCCTCCCTCCCCCTGTGGGGTTACCGGACCCCAAAGGAGCCGCCGGACCCGTCCGGACGCTCCCCCATCCGTCTCTGCCCTGTCGGCCGTTCTGCCGGACAGGGCGGTCCCATCCTGCTGGGCTGGTGCAGGGACAGACAGTCCCTCCCCATTCCGGAGGCCTTTGAACGCGGCGCCCGGTTCATTGAACGCGCAGGTCCCGGCGGCCTGCTCCTGCTGGATGAGCTGGGGCCGATGGAGAGCCGCTCTCCCCGCTTTTGTCGGGCAGTTCTGAACGCGCTGAGCGGTGATACCCCCATTCTGGCCTGGGTGCGGGACTTGGACACCCCCTTTCTCGCCGCTGTGCGCAGTCATCCCAGGGCCAGATGCTTCTATCCGCCTCCCGCCTGCGACCCCGCCCTGTTGGAGACGTTGTCTGCATTTCTCACCGCACAGCTGGCGCCAGGCGGCCGGCCTCTATAAAAATTAAATGCCCCGGACGCTCCATGGCGGAGCGTCCGGGGCGTTCTGTCTCTGTCCCGGATTACACGTCCTTGTTCAGAACGTTGTCCAGCGCCTTGCTCATAATAATGTAGAGCACAAAGGTCACGACCATGCTGACAATGGCAGGCACCAGGAAATTGTATATCAGTGCCACCTCGCCTACTGCCGTTCCGATAATCCAGGTGATGATGGCAACCCAGTTGATCTTCTTATTCTCCTTGCTGCGCTTGACGCAGAAGGCCTCGGCAATGATAAGGCCGGGGATGGGGGGCAGCAGGACGGACAGCGTCTGCACCACGGGCAGAAGGAACTTGGTGGCGCCCACAGCGGCGAAGATGGCGGCGGCGGTCGCCACAATCACGGCCAGCACGGCGTGCTTCACTCTGCCCTCCATGCGGGTGTCCTTCATGACGTTCTGCAGAGCCAGACTGGCGCTGTAGATGTTGTTGTCCTGAGTCGTCCAGACGCAGAAGATGGCGCAGATGAACACCAGCACGCCCAGGCCCAGGGCAGCGGTGGCGGTGACGAAGTCGCTCTTGTTGGTAGCCTGAGCGGTCATGATGCCGATGACCTCAAGGCCGAAGAGGCCGACAGCCACGGAGACGGGTGCACCGATTGCCACGTGAGAACCCTTCTTGGCATAGCGGCACACATCGGGAGAGACGATGCAGCCGAAGATCCAGGCGCCTACAAAGGAGGTGGAGCCGGCGGCAAAGGAGATTGCATTGCCCTCCTCGGGGACAAAGTGGAACACGGCCTCATAGCCGGCGGTCTTTCCAATGGCAATGGCGCAGGCAATGGTCAGAATAATGGCGCAGGGAACGCCCAGCCAGCTGACGATCTCCAACCCCTTCACGCCGCGGATAGCGGACTGGGCCCACAGGGCTACCACAATGATGGAGGTAATGCCGACAGGAATGGGCCACCAGCTGAAGGTGGAGTCAATCAGGTTGGAAAACGTATCGGCGTTGACGGCAATCCAGTTGACGGCGGACACCGCCAGCAGCAGGGAGAGGATGGAAGAACTGCGGGCGCCCAAGGACTTTCTGGCCAGCACCGACGTGGACAGACCCGTCTTGTAGGCAATGACGCCCAGCAGGGTGGCGACCAGAATCAGCATCAGATTGCCCACGGCGCAGGCCAGTACCGCCTCTTTAAACGGCATCTTAAAGCCTACGGTGGCGCCGGTGACAAAGTTGGACAGTGAAATAGTATAGCCGGTCAGGATGACCAGAATACTGCCGACGCTTTTACGTGCACTCTGCGGCACTGCGTCGTAGACGTATTCCATTTCGCTGCTGTTTTCCGGTGCTGGTGCTTTGGTTTTCGGCTGTTCGCTCATAACAACATCTCCTTTTTTTGACTTCAGGTCACCCTGAGCAGCGGCTCTGCTGCCGCATTGAGCGCGAAAAAAGCGGGACGTCCCGCAGCAAGGAAACTCCATGTATGAACACTTTGCCCAATAACTTCACATTAATCAAATAAAAAACTATACAAAAGAACGAAAACATAGTATCATAACAAAAGCAGAAAGTATAATATAAATTTGATATAAATATATTTTTTTATATATAAAAAAAATATAGATAAGAAAATTTGTTGGATACACTTTAAAGTTTTAACAAATTCGAAAACTTTATCACGGTAAATAGATATAAATATTTTTACTTTTTCATTGGCAAATCAGCTTCAAGGCGTCAGCTGCTCCGCCGCGTCTGCCCCCGATGCGCCGCTCCCGTGATAAAATCCAAATAAAAAATACCGTCAGGGCATTCTCCTGACGGTATTTTTTATATACGGCTTATGTATCCAGCCAGCGGATGGGCCCCCAGCGATTTTCGGCGGCCTGGTATAGGCGCCAGGCCATCCAGGCGCACAGCAGGCCCACCAGGCACCCCGCGGCCACATCGGAGGGGAAATGGACGCCGACGTACAGCCGGGAGAAGCCCATGAGGGCCGCCAGCGCCACTGCGGTCCACCTCATCCACTTCCTGGGCAGGGTTCTGAACCAGCTACCGGCGGCGGCAAAGGCCGCGCAGGTGTGGCCCGACGGGAAGGAATTGGGGTCCTTCTCCACCACCAGGAACTGGAGCCCGTCCACGGTCAGCCAGGGACGGGGCCGGGCCACCAGGTGTTTGATGGCCACATTGGTGAACAGCAGCCCCAGCAGCATGGCCAGCAGGGACAGCACCCCTGCCCGCCGGGTCTTGCGGAAGAAGAGCATGACCACGGACAGCACGATCCACAAAATACCCGCATTGCCCAGCTGGGTGTAAAAGGCTATCAGCGGGTCGAGTATCCCACAGCGTACGAATTCCTGAATCCAGAGCAGCACGGCCCCGTCCAGGCTGAGCAGCGTATCCAGCAACGGTTTTCCTCCTTAGATATCAGTCTCCCTGTCGGGATGCAAAAAGGGCGGGGTCTCCCCCGCCCTGTCTTGTCTTCGGGTCAGGCCGCAGGCTCCACAGGCTCGCAGGTCTGGATGACGCCGTTGACCAGCTCAAAGGTCTTGGTCTTGACGATGTGGGTCTTGCCGATGCGGACCTCCTGGGTGCCAACCGCCTGGGTGATGGGGTTGGTGATGGTGGCCCGGATGGTGAAGTTGACGCTGACATAGCCGGGCTGTGCGCTGGCCACCACAGTGCCGTCCTCCTTCTCCACCGGGATGAGGTAGGGCTCAGAGGAGACCTCCAGCACGTACGCGTCCAGCATGGAGCCGTCCGCCATCAGCTGGGCGCCCTCGCCGCCGGCCTCCACCTGGGCCTTGACCGCCTCGTAGACCGACTCCTGGACCAGGGGCACCTTGACGGTATATTCGATCTGAGTGGTGCTGCTCTCGCCGGGGAGCGGCGTGTCCTTGCCCATGAACTTCAGGGCCACCACGGCGGCCACAGCCACGATCAGGACCAGCACGATCAGGTCGATGACGTTGATCTTGCCGAACAGCCGGCCCTTTTCATCCACGATTTTTCCTTTTTTTTCGTTCATTCTGAGAAACCTCCGTGTGCGCTGTCAATGGAACTTGTAAATTGACATAATTATGGTACAATACAAGAGACACTGCGGATCTTGTACCATATCCGCAGTGCAGATCCCCCATGTACCGGCCCGTAATCCGGGCCTGCACACAGAGATTCGGTCACGCTTCGCGGCTATTGTACCATATCCCTGCCTATGATAACAAGTCTTTTTTGGAGGCTCCAGACATATGAAGGTCATTCACCTGATTTCCGGCGGCGACAGCGGCGGCGCCAAAACCCACGTCCACATGCTTCTTCAGAATTTGTCCCGTACCCCCGGCGTGGAGGTCACCATGGTCTGCTTCATGGAGGGCCCCTTCTCCCAGGAGGCCAGGGAGCTGGGCATCCCCACCGTGGTGCTGCCCGGCAGGAACATCTTCCGCACCTTCCATACCTTAAAGAAAATGATTCTGGACGGCGGCTACGAGATCATCCACTGCCACGGCGCCCGGGGCAACATGATGGGCGCGCTGCTGCGCAGATCCACCGGCCTGCCCGTGGTCACCACCGTCCACTCCGACTGGCGCCTGGACTACCTGGGCCGGCCCATCTCCCGCATCACCTACGGTACCATCAACACCATCGCCCTGCGGCTGCTGGACTACCGCATCGGCGTGTCCGACGCCATGACAGACCTGCTTATCTCCCGCGGCTTTGACCCGGACAAGCTCTTCACCATCTACAACGGCATCGACTTCACCCCCCGCACCCCCTCCATGACCCGCAGCCAGTACCTGGAGAGCGTGGGGGCCCACTGGCCGGAGGACTGCGTCATCGCCGGCATCGCCGCCCGGCTCAACCCGGTCAAGGACATCCCCACCCTGATCCGTGGCTTTGCCCGGGCCAGGCAGTCCTGCCCCAAGCTGCGGCTGCTCATCGCCGGCGACGGCGAGCAGATGGGCGAGCTCAAGGCCCTGGCCGCCGACCTGGGGGTGGCGGAGGACGTGTGCTTTGCCGGGTGGGTGTCCGACGTGGACAGCTTCTACGGCGCGCTGGACATCAACACCCTCACCTCCCTGTCCGAGACCTTCCCCTACTCCCTCACCGAGGGCGCCCGGGCCGGACTGCCCACGGTTGCCAGCCGGGTGGGCGGCGTGCCCTACCTCATCGACCACGGCGTCAACGGCCTGCTCTTTGAGGCCGGGGACTACGAGACCCTGGCCAAGCACCTGACCACCCTGGCCTCCGACGCCACCCTGCGCACCCACATGGGCCAGCGGCTCTATCAGAAGGGCAAGAGCGAATACTCCCTGGAGAGCACCCTCCAGCGGCAGCTGGAGATCTACTCCGTCATCCTCCGCCGGAAGGAGCGGAACCACGGCAGGCGGGACGGCGCGCTGGTGTGCGGCGCCTATGGCCGGGGCAACGCGGGCGACGACGCCATCCTGGAGGCCATTGTCACCGAGCTGCGGCAGATCGACCCCGACCTGCCCGTGTGGGTCCTGTCCCGCAAGCCCTCGGAGACCCGCCTCACCTACCGGGTCAACTCCATCTACACCTTCGCGTTCCCCAAGTTCCTCTGGCGGATGACCAAGACCAGACTCTACATCAACGGCGGCGGCTCCCTGATGCAGGACGTGACCAGCCACCGCTCCCTGTGGTTCTACCTCTTCACCATCTCCGCCGGAAAGATTCTGGGCAACAAGGTGATGATGTACGGCTGCGGCATCGGCCCCATCCACTCCCCCTCCAACCGGAAGCGGGCCGCCAAAGTGCTCCAGCGCCGGGTGGACGCCATCACCCTGCGGGACACCCACTCCAAAACCGAGCTGGAGTCCATGGGAGTCACCCAGCCCAAGGTCGTCCTGTCGGCCGACCCCACGGTCATCCTCCCCGCCGCCGGAAGCGAGGTCATCGACGGCGTGCTGGAGAGCGAGGGGCTGGACCCTTCCGGCAAGTATTTTGGCTTTACGCTCCGCCCCTGGCCCGGCTTTGATGCAAAGGCGGCCATCTTCGGCCAGGCGGCCGACTACGTGTGGGAAAAATACGGCATGACGCCCGTGTTCCTGCCCATCGAGCGGCGGCTGGACGTGGGCGCGGCCCAGAAGGCGGCCATGTACATCAAAAAGGCCCCCTACCACATCCTCCACGCCACCGGCAGCAGCGACCACACCATCGGCCTCTTTGCCCGGATGCAGGCGGTGGTGTCCATGCGCCTCCACGCGCTGGTGTTCTCCGCCAGCCAGGGCGTGCCCCTGGTGGGCGTGGTATACGACCCCAAGATCAGCTCCTTCCTCTCCTACATCGGCCAGGACCTGTACACCGAGCTGGCCGACCTGACCTACGAGGGCCTGTGCGCCCAGATCGACGCCGCCTGCGCCCGGATCGGGGACACGGAGTTCCTGTCCGGCGGCGTGGACCGGCTGCGGAAGGTGGAGCGCCGCAACAGCGAGACGGCGGCGGAGCTGCTGGGCAAGTGATCTCCCTGCTCGCCCGCCCCTCCTCTCCTTATTTATTACTCCTCGGGAGGTCTCTCGGTTGAAGCAATATGTCTGTCTCTCCCCCTCCCCCTGGCAGGCGGTCCCCACCCGGACCCAGCACCTGATGACCCGCCTGCGGGACGCGGAAGTCCTGTTCTTTGAGCCCCCCTCCCCCAGGGGCAGAGGCGCCCGGGACAGCGGCCGCAAGGTGCGGCCCGGCCTGACGGTGTACCCCCTGCCCCCTGTCCTCCAGGTGGACGAGCGCCACGGATTTCTCTTCTCCCGGGGCGTCAACAAGATCGCCCGCTTTATCACCGCCAGAATGGACCGCCACCGGTTCCGCGACCCCATTCTGTGGACCACCTGCCCGGATCAGGTCCACCTGCTGGACAGTCTGCCCTTCCGCGGGCTGGTGTACGACTGCGACCGGTACTGGTCCGGCTTCCCTCTGGAGTGGGAGAGCGACCTGGCCCTGTCCGCCGACGTCATCTTCGCCGCCTCCCGGGGGCTCATCGACCACCTGTCCCCCTGCAACGACAACATCGCCCTGCTGCCCAACGGCGTCAACTTCCCCATGTTCGCCCGTCAGGAGGCAGAGCTCCCCGGCGATCTGGCCCGTATCCCCAGGCCCATCCTGGGCTGGGCAGGCACCATCCGCCGGGACCTGGACCTGTCCCCCCTGCTGCGGGCCGCATCCGATCTGCCCCAGTGCTCCTTTGTGCTGGTAGGGCAGGCCGAGAGCGGCGCCCAGCTGCGGAGGCTGTCCGCCCTGCCCAACGTGCATCTGCTGGGCCCCAAGGCCCCGGTGGACCTGCCCGACTACCTGTGCCGGTTCGACGTGTGCCTGAATCTGCTCTCCGCCCGGGAGCAGCCCACCGACATTATTCCAGGCCGGATCTACGAGTACCTGTCCACCGGAAACCCCATTGTCTCCATGATCGGCAGCGGACAGATCGAGCACTTTCCCGACGTGATCTACGGCGCCCACACCGCCCGGGAATTTGTCCAGCTGTGCGCCAGCGCCCTGTCCGAGGTGGGCAGCTGGACCAGAAACCGCCGCCGTGACTACGGCGCCGCCGCTGCCTGGAGCGTCCGGGCCGACGAGGTGTGCCGCATCCTGGACGCCATCGGGCTGTGCTGAAGATGCGGTTTTTGTCCCCCTCTGTCAAAAATGGTCAATTGTCTATTGTCTCCATTTGTCCTTTCTTGTCTAAGCCTACGAAATTGGGGCTGAACCCTTGTAAAGCAGCGCACAATACGATATATTGTATTTATTCTTGGTACTAAGAGGGGTGCTTGCGTTGTTCAACGGAGGACACATTGCCTGCCTGGCCGTCATTCTCAACGGCCCCAATGCACCCGGATCAGACTGCTGAACCATATCAGGTCATCCATAACGAAGGATGACCTGATTTATTTTTCGCAGCGCTGAAATTTTTTGTATCATGGAGGTCGTTATGAGCAAGAAAGTTGCAGTTATCATGGGTTCCGACTCCGACCTGGAGACCATGCGCCCCTGTGTGAAGCGTCTGAAGAGCTTCGGCATCCCCTTTGAGGTGCGGGTCATCTCCGCCCACCGCACCCCCGCCGCCGCCGAGAACTTCGCTTCCCACGCCGAGGAGAACGGCTTCGGCGTCATCATCGCCGCCGCAGGCAAGGCCGCCCACCTGGCCGGCGTCCTGGCCGCCTACACCACCCTGCCCGTCATCGGCGTGCCCATCAAGACCTCCATGATGGGCGGTCTGGACAGCCTGCTGTCCATGGTCCAGATGCCCAAGGGCATCCCCGTGGCCTGCGTGGCCGTGGACGGCGCCGACAACGCCGCCATCCTGGCCGCCCAGATGCTGGCCCTAGACCCTGCCAGTATGGTCTATAGCGATGATACCACCTCCCCCGTTTCTTTGGCGAACAAGCTTGCCCAGTTCAAAGCCGCCATGGCCGACGAGGTGGCCGAGAAGGACCGCAAGCTCCAGAGCGAGACCTTTTGAGTTTTCCCTTCCCCATTAAAATAAATCAATTCAGATAGACAGGAGCGGTTTTACATGAGTTACGAGAAGCGCGAGCAGCTGTACGAAGGCAAGGCCAAGAAGGTCTACGCCACTGACGATCCCCAGGTGGTCATCGTGTCCTACAAGGACGACGCCACCGCCTTCAACGGCCTGAAGAAGGGCACCATCGCCGGCAAGGGCGCCATCAACAACCGCATGACCAACAACCTGATGCGCCGCCTGGAGGCCAAGGGCGTGCCCACCCACTATGTGGAGGAGCTCAACGACCGCGAGACCGCCGTGAAGAAGGTCTCCATCGTGCCCCTGGAGGTCATTGTCCGCAACATCTCCGCCGGCTCCTTTGCCAAGCGGTACGGCGTGGAGGAGGGCATCGTGTTCGACGAGCCCACCATCGAGTTCTCCTACAAGAACGACGACCTGGGCGACCCCCTGCTCAACACCTACCACGCCCTGGCCCTCAAGCTGGCCACCAAGGAGGAGATCGCCCTCATTGAGAAGTACACCTTCATGGTCAACGACCTGCTGAAGGGCTTTATGAAGGAGATCGGCATCGACCTGGTGGACTTCAAGCTGGAGTTCGGCAAGACCGCCGACGGCACCATCGTGCTGGCCGACGAGATCTCCCCCGACACCTGCCGCCTCTGGGACGAGAAGACCCACGAGAAGCTGGACAAGGACCGTTTCCGCCGGGATATGGGCGGCGCTGAAGAGGCCTACGAAGAGGTCATGCGTCGGCTGATGGGAGAGCAGTAAGCAATGGGCGGTTTTTTTGGTACCATCTCAAAGCATGACTGCGTGATGGATCTGTTCTTCGGCACCGACTACCACTCCCACCTGGGCACCAAGCGGGGCGGCATGGCGGTCTACGACCCCAAGGACGGCTTCCAGCGTCAGATCCACAACATTGAAAACACCCCCTTCCGCACCAAGTTCGACAAGGACATCGCCGAGTTCCACGGCTGCTCCGGCATCGGCTGCATCAGCGACACCGACCCCCAGCCCCTGCTGGTGCGCTCCCACCTGGGCCTGTACGCCATCACCACCGTGGGCATCATCAACAATGCCGACGAGCTGATCGAGCGGTACTTCTCCGACCACGGCCACCAGTTCATGGCCATGAGCTCGGGCAAGGTCAACTCCACCGAGCTGGTAGCCGCCCTCATCAACCAGAAGGACGACCTGGTCTCCGGCATCCGCCACGCCCAGGAGGAGATTGACGGCTCCTGCACCATGCTGCTCCTCACCCCCGACGCCATCATCGCCGCCCGGGACGCCATGGGCCGCCTGCCCGTGCTGGTGGGTCAGAGCGACACCGGCTGCTGCGTGTCCTTCGAGTCCTTCGCCTACCACAAGCTGGGCTACCACGACGCCTACGAGCTGGGCCCCCGGGAAATCGTCCGGGTCACCGCCGACGGCTGGACCACCCTGGCCCCCGCCGGAGACAAGATGAAGATCTGCGCCTTCCTCTGGACCTACTACGGCTACCCCAACTCCAACTACGAGGGGGTCAACGTGGAGGTCATGCGCTACCGCAACGGCGAGATCATGGCCCGGGACGAGATCCAGAAGGGCAAGCTGCCCAAGGTGGACTATGTGGCCGGCGTGCCCGACTCCGGCGTGCCCCACGCCATCGGCTTCGCCAACCGCAGCGGCAAGCCCTTTGCCCGCCCCTTTGTCAAGTACACTCCCACCTGGCCCCGGTCCTTCATGCCCGCCAACCAGGAGGCCCGCAACCAGGTGGCCAAGATGAAGCAGATCCCCGTGCCTGAGCTCATCGAGGGCAAGAAGCTCCTCTTTGTGGACGACTCCATCGTCCGCGGCACCCAGCTGCGGGAGACTGTGGAATTCCTGTACGAGTCGGGCGCCGAGGAGGTCCACATGCGCTCGGCCTGCCCCCCCATCATGTACGGCTGCAAGTACCTCAACTTCTCCCGCAGCAACTCCGACATGGAGCTCATCGCCCGCCGCACCATCCAGGACCTGGAGGGCGACGAGGGCCAGCAGCACCTGGAAGAGTACGCCGACTCCTCCACCGAGCGGGGCCAGTGCATGCTCAAGTCCATCTGTGAGAAGCTGGGCTTTGACTCCCTGGGCTATCAGTCCCTGGACGGCCTGCTGGAGGCCATCGGCATCGACCGGGACAAGATCTGCACCTACTGCTGGACGGGAGAGGAGTAACCTTCCCCTTCTATTACAATTTTGATTGGAGGTTCCCCCATTGAAGAACTCCCATTCTGAGTCCTACGCCGCCGCCGGCGTGGATGTCACCGCCGGCTACGAGGCGGTCAAGCGCATCAAGCCCATGGTGGAGTCCACCTACATCCCCGGCGTCATGGGCACCCTGGGCGGCTTCGGCGGCATGTTCGCCCCTGATATGACCGGCATGAAAAAGCCCGTCCTGGTGTCCGGCACCGACGGCGTGGGCACCAAGCTGAAGATCGCCTTCCTCATGGACAAGCACGACACGGTGGGCATCGACTGCGTGGCCATGTGCGTCAACGACATCATCTGCGGCGGCGCCGCCCCCCTGTTCTTCCTGGACTACATCGCCTGCGGCAAGAACGACCCCGCCCGCATCGCCCAGATCGTCTCCGGCATCACGGAGGGCTGCCGCCAGGCCGAGTGCGCCCTGGTGGGCGGCGAGACCGCTGAGATGCCCGGCTTCTACCCCGCCGACGAGTACGACCTGGCCGGCTTCTCTGTGGGCATTGTGGACGAGGAGAAGATCATCGACGGCAAGACCCTCTCCGAGGGCGACGTGCTCATCGGTCTGGCCTCCTCCGGCGTCCACTCCAACGGCTTCTCCCTGGTCCGCAAGGTCTTTGACGTGACCGCCGAGAATCTGAGGGAGTACCACGAGAGCCTGGGCACCACCCTGGGCGAGGCCCTGCTGGCCCCCACCCGCATCTACGTGAAGGCGGTCAAGGCCCTGCTGAAGGCGGGCGTGGACATCCACGCCGTCAGCCACATCACCGGCGGCGGCTTCTATGAGAACGTGCCCCGCATGATGACTGACGGCCTCACCGCCGCCATCCACACCGGCAGCTTCCCCTGCCCGCCCATCTTCCATCTCATCCAGGAGAAGGGCAACATCCCCACCCGGGATATGTACAACACCTTCAACATGGGTATCGGCATGATCCTCGCCGTCCCCGCTCTCCAGGCCGGACAGGCGCTGGACGTCCTGTCCGCTGCCGGCGAGACTGCCTACCAGATCGGTCAGGTCGTCCCCGGAAGCGACGGCGTCGTGCTGGACTGACGCCCCTCTCAGGGCGGCCCTCAGCTGTCCTTCCGGCGGCCCGGGCCGCCCTGTCTCTTTTCTCTGCCGCCGTTTTCTGTGAAGGGTTTTCCCCTTTCAGGCTTTGCGGCACAGTCTTTACTACATTGGGGAGGTAACTCTCATGCCGAAAAATATTGTGGTCCTGGTCTCCGGCGGCGGCACCAACCTTCAGGCACTTATCGACGCCCAGCACCGGGGTGAGATTGTGGGCGGCACCATCACCGCCGTTATCTCCTCCCGCCCCGACGCCTACGCCCTGGAGCGTGCCAAAGCGGCCGGCATCCCCGGCTATGTGGTGGCCCGGAGGGATTTCCCCGGGAACCGGGAGATGACCCAGGCCCTGGTGGCCAGGCTCCGGGAGCTGAAGGCGGACCTGGTGGTGCTGGCCGGCTTCATGCACATCCTCACCGAGGAGATGGTCCGGGCCTACCCCAACGCCATCCTCAACGTCCATCCCGCCCTCATCCCCTCCTTCTGCGGCAAGGGGGCCTACGGCCTCCATGTCCACGAGATGGCCCTGGCCTACGGCGTCAAGGTCACCGGCGCCACCGTCCACTTCGTCAATGAGGAGGCCGACGGCGGCCCCATCGTGCTCCAGAAGGCGGTGGAGATCCGGGAGGGCGACACCCCCGAAGTGCTCCAGCACCGGGTCATGGAGGAGGCCGAGTGGAAACTCCTCCCCCTGGCTGTGTCCCTGTTCTGCCAGGGACGCCTGTCCGTGGAGGGCCGGTGCGTCCATATCCTCCCCCAGGCGTAATGTCCCGTGATTGATATTTTTGTAAGGGAGATCATAATAAAATGCTCGATCTGTTTCAGCTTCTCAGCACCAATTCCTACCCCGGCCGCGGCATCGTCCTGGGCCGCAGCGCCGACAACAAGAAGGCCGTGATCGCCTACTTCATCATGGGCCGCAGCGAGAACTCCCGCAACCGGGTCTTTGAGGCCACTGAGGACGGCATCCGTACCCGCGCCTATGACGAGTCCAAGATGACCGACCCCTCCCTCATCATCTACCACCCCGTCCGGGTGGTGGACGGCACCACCATCGTCACCAACGGCGACCAGACCGACACCATCGCCGACGCCTACCGCCGCGGCGAGGGCTTTGTCCGGGCTCTGCGCACCCGGGAGTTTGAGCCCGACTGCCCCAACTACACCCCCCGCATCTCCGGCGCGGTCCGCCCCGACGGCAGCTACCGGCTGTCCATCCTGAAGAGCGCCAATGGCGACCCCGCCTGCTGCCAGCGGTTCTTCTTCGAGTACGAGGCCCCCATCGCCGGCCAGGCCCACTTCATCAGCACCTATCAGGGCGACGGCTCCCCCCTGCCCTCCTTTGAGGGCGAGCCCCGCACCGTGGCCCTGGACGCCCCCGACGCCGCTTCTCTGGCTTCCCGCCTGTGGGAGAGCCTGAATGAGGAGAACAAGGTGTCCCTCTTTGTCTCCTACCTGGACCTGGAGACCGGCAAGGCGGACAGCGTTATCATCAACAAGCATCAGTAAGGAGGAGCGAACATGAAGGAACTGGAACTGAAGTACGGCTGCAACCCCAACCAGAAGCCCGCCCGCATCTTTATGGAGTCCGGCGAGCTGCCCGTCCAGGTGCTCAACGGCAAGCCCGGCTACATCAATTTCCTGGACGCCTTCAACTCCTGGCAGCTGGTCAAGGAGCTGAAAGCCGCCACCGGCCTGCCCGCCGCCGCCTCCTTCAAGCACGTCTCCCCCGCCGGCGCCGCCGTAGGCACCGAGCTGACCGACGTGGAGCGGAAGATCTACTTTGCCGAGGGCATGGACCTCTCCCCCATCGCCTCCGCCTATGTCCGGGCCCGTGGCGCCGACCGTCTGTGCTCCTACGGCGACTGGGCCGCCCTCTCCGACGTGTGCGACGCCCAGACCGCCCGCTACCTGGCCCTGGAGGTGTCCGACGGCGTCATCGCCCCCGGCTACACCGACGAGGCCCTGGCCATCCTCAAGACCAAGCGCAAGGGCAACTACAACGTGGTGCAGATGGACCCGGACTATGTGCCCAAGGCCATTGAGCACAAGGATGTGTACGGCATCACCTTCGAGCAGGGCCGCAACAACTTCGAGATCAACGCCGCCCTGCTGGACAATATTGTCACCCAGAACAAGGACCTGCCTGAGAACGCCAAGCGGGACCTGATCCTGGCCCTCATCACCCTGAAGTACACCCAGTCCAACTCGGTGTGCTACACCAAGGACGGCCAGGCCATCGGCGTGGGCGCCGGCCAGCAGAGCCGCATCCACTGCACCCGTCTGGCCGGCAACAAGGCCGACAACTGGCTCCTGCGCCAGCATCCCAAAGTGCTGGGCCTCCAGTTCGTGGACGGCATCCGCCGCCCCGACCGGGACAACGCCATCGACGTGTACATCTCCGACGAGTACGAGGACGTGCTGGCCGATGGCGTGTGGCAGAACACCTTCAAGGTCAAGCCCGAGGTGCTCACCGTGGAGGAAAAGAAGGAGTGGATCGCCCGTCAGACCGGCGTCAGTGTGGGCTCCGACGCCTTCTTCCCCTTCGGCGACAATGTGGAGCGTGCCCGGAAGTCCGGCGTGTCCTACATCGCCCAGCCCGGCGGCTCCATCCGGGACGACAACGTCATCCAGACCTGCGACAAGTACGGCATCGTGATGGCCTTCACCGGCATGCGGCTGTTCCATCACTAAGGCGCATCCGATACAACGGTCCCCGGCGGGGACTCCGAACACGAACAAGAAACGAGGTATATCACAATGAACGTTCTCGTCGTAGGCGGCGGCGGACGGGAGCACGCCATCGTGTGGGCCCTGTCCAAGAGCCGTAAAGTTGATCAGCTTTTCTGTGCCCCCGGCAACGGCGGTAGCGCCTCCCTGGCCCAGTGCATCCCCATCAAGGCCACCGACGTGGAGGTCATGGTGGCCTGGGCCGTGTCCCACGCCATTGACTTTGTGGTGGTGGCCCCTGACGACCCCTTGGCTCTGGGCATGGTGGACGCCATGGAGGCGGCGGGCATCCCCGCCTTCGGTCCCCGTGCCAACGCGGCCATCATCGAGGCCTCCAAGGTCTTCTCCAAAAATCTGATGGCCAAGTACCACATCCCCACCGCCAAGTATAACACCTTTACAGATATGGAGGCCGCCCTCGCCTACGTCAAGGAGCAGGGCGCGCCCATCGTGGTCAAGGCCGACGGCCTGGCCCTGGGCAAGGGCGTGATCGTGGCCCAGACCGTGGCCGAGGCGGAGGACGCCGTCCGGGCCATGATGGCGGACAAGCGCTTCGGCGAGGCGGGCACCCGCCTGGTCATCGAGGAGTGCATGACCGGCCCCGAGGTGACGGTGCTGGCCTTCTGCGACGGGGAGCACGTGGTCCCCATGCCCTCCTCCCAGGACCACAAGCGGGCCTATGACGGCAACAAGGGTCCCAACACCGGCGGCATGGGCGCCATCTCCCCCTCCCCCAACTACACCCCCGAGGTGGCCCAGCGCTGCATGAAGGAGATCTTCCTCCCCACCGTAGCCGCCCTGAAGGCGGAGGGCCGCCCCTTCCACGGCGTGCTCTACTTCGGCCTCATGCTCACCCCCGACGGCCCCAAGGTGGTGGAGTACAACGCCCGCTTCGGCGACCCGGAGTGCCAGGCCGTCCTCTCCCTGCTGGAGAGCGACCTGCTGGACATCATGCTGGCCTGCCGCGAGGGCACCCTGGACCAGCTGGACATCCGCTGGAAGGATGCCGCCGCCTGCTGTCTGGTGCTGGCCTCGGGAGGATATCCCGGGAAATACCAGAGCGGCTACCCCATCTCCGGCCTGGAGAAGGCGGGCGAGACCGCTATGGTCTTCCACGCCGGCACCCGGGTGAACGAGGACGGACAGGTCCTCACCTCCGGCGGCCGGGTTCTGGGCGTCGCCGCCACCGGCAGCACCCTGAACGACGCCATCAATGGCGCATACAGCGCCGCAAAGCATATCTCCTTTACAGATATGCAGTTCCGCACCGATATCGGCCGGGTATAAATCCAACCCATTCACTGACGCAAAAGAGCGGCTTATGCCGCTCTTTTGTGCTGTCTCCGCCGGATGCAACCGGCAGTTGTCAAATATTTTACTGTTCTTGGTGGCCTTTTTCTCCGCTGTGTGCTATCCTGTCACCACCATCAAGAGGAGGAATCACCTATGTTTGAAGAACGGCTCTACCAGCTCCGCAGGGAACGGGGTATCTCCCAGGAGGAGCTGGCCAATACTGTGGGCGTCTCCCGCCAGGCGGTGCAGAAGTGGGAGTCCGGGGCCTCCCAGCCCAACATGGACAACCTGGTGGCCATCAGCGAGTACTTCGGCGTCACCCTGGACTACCTTCTCAAAGGTGACGAAGCCAACTGGGCAGAGCCCGAGTTCCAGCCCGAGATGGGTGAGCAGGCTGTCTATCTCCCCCTGAACCTCCGCTACGAGTACAAGAGCAGCGTCACCCTGTTCGGCCTGCCCCTGGTACACATCAATGTAGGCCGTTTCGGACTCCACCGTGCAAAGGGCATCCTGGCCATCGGCAACGTGGCCACCGGGCTGATTTCCATCGGCCTGCTCTCCGCGGGGCTTATCTCCTTCGGCTGCCTGAGCCTGGGGCTGCTGGCTGTCGGCGCCCTGGCCTTGGGTGTGGCCGCTTTTGGCGGCGTCGCCCTGGGCGCAGGTATTGCAGCGGGCGGCCTGGCCGTGGGCTGGGTGGCCATGGGCGGCCTGGCCAAGGGGATCTACGCCGTAGGCGGCCTGGCCTTTGCCGACAAGGTCGCCGCGGGAGGCGCGGCCTTTGGCCATATCGCCATCGGCGACACAGTCCAGGGCGCTGTAACCTTCTCCATTCAGGACGGGGGAACCCTCTCCTCAGCCGCCATCCGCAGCGCCATCCTGCGGGACTTCCCCACCATCCCGGACTGGCTGCTGGCCCTCTTCACCGCCTTTTGACAGCGAGGACGCCGGACTGTCCCGGAGACAGTCCGGCGGCATTTCCGTAGGAGCCCAGATAGGTGGCATTGGAAATAAAGATCTGATCCACAATATTGTAGAGCGCCGCAGCCAGCAGGGAGATGATGCTCGGAACAGCGTATTTCCCCATCAATGCCCCCACAGGTTCCATCTCCAGAAACAGATTTGACTTTTCTTCCATGATGAATCCTGCCTCCACGCAAAAAGCGTGCAGCCACGGCGCTGGATTTACGCCGTCGGCTACACGCTTTTTCTTTTTATTTCAGGTAGTCCCCCACCGGGCTCTGATTGTACTGCTTGATGATCTTGATGATGACCGAACCGTCACTCTGGGTGGTCTCCTCCACGATTTTGTACCTTGTCCCGTTCCGATCCAGTCCCTTTTTGTAGTACTCCACCTCTTCCTGCACGCTTCGCCGTGCGAGATTCTGCTCCAGATCCTCCTTCAGCATAAAATGCAGGGTCTGACAGATGCACGCCGCCTTTACCCGCTTCATGTGCTGTGCCTCCTTCCAGAAAAGTGGCTGAAAATAAAACAAACGTGTGGCATTCAACCGGATTTACGCAGTGAATGCCACACGTTGTGAAAATATTATATAAAATCTGCCCCATCTTTTCAAAGGGAATTTTCCACAAATCAGAGACCCATTTTTTTGTAAGAACTCCGACCTCTTTTTGTAAGAAAATCGAAACTCCGCTGTCAAAAACGCCGCCAGCATTTCCGTTATAATGACGCCAAAGAAAGAAGGCGTTTGATATGGATAAAAAGACCATTGCAGTTCTCTTCGGCGGCTGTTCTACAGAGTATCCCGTCTCCCTCCAGTCCGCCCACGCGGTGATCACCCACCTGGACCGGACCAGATACGACCTGGTCCTGCTGGGCATCACCCGGGACGGGCGCTGGCTGCGCTATGACGGCCCTGTGGACCGCATCCCCGCCGACACCTGGCATCACGATGCCGTCCACTGCACCCCCGCCCTCATCTCTCCCGACCGGGAGACCCACGGGCTCCTGCTCCTGGCCGCCGCCGGGCCGTCGGTCATCCGGCTGGACGCCGCCTTCCCCGTGCTCCACGGAAAAAACGGCGAGGACGGCACGGTCCAGGGCCTGCTGGAACTGGCGGGCATCCCTGTGGTGGGCTGCGGCAGCCTGAGCTCCGCCGTATGCATGGACAAGGACATAGCCCACCGGCTGGCCGCCTCCGCCGGGCTGGCGGTGCCCCGCTCCGCCCTGTTCCGGGCCTGGGAGGACCCGGCCCTGCTCCCCGACCTGACTGCCGGGCTGAAGCTCCCCCTGTTCGTCAAGCCGGCCAGGGCCGGCTCCTCCTTCGGCATCACCAAGGTCACCCACCGGGCCGATTTGCCTCAGGCTGTGGCCGCCGCTCTGGCCCACGACAACAAGGTGGTCATCGAGGAGGGCGTCCCCGGGTTCGAGGTGGGCTGCGCCGTACTGGGCACCGAGACCCTGACCGTGGGGCGGGTGGATGAGATCGAGCTGGCGAACGGCTTTTTTGACTACACGGAAAAATACCAGCTCCTCACCGCCAAGATCCACATGCCCGCCCGTATCACGCCTGAAGACGAGGCCCGGGTCCAGCGCGCCGCCGTTACAGCCTACCGGGCGCTGGGCTGCACCGGCTGCGCCCGGGCGGACTTCTTCTTCACGCCGGAGGGAGAGATCGTATTCAACGAGATCAACACCATCCCCGGCTTCACCTCCCACAGCCGCTACCCGGCCATGATGGCGGGGGTAGGCCTGAACTTCCCCGCACTGGTAAACCGGCTGGTGGAACAGGCGGTGGACCTATGACCCCGGCGGAGATGGTGCGCACCGGGTCGCTGGTGCTGGTAAACCAGTCCCATCCACTGGCGCAGGAGCCCGCTGTCGCCTCCCTTCTGCCCCCTGACAGCCGCCGCCCGAATATCCTGCTGGACGCCCGTGCGGGAACGGTGCTCAGCCGCTTTCTCTCCGACCTGGGCTGTGCGGGGGAGATCGTGCCGGTCAGCGGCTACCGCAGCCGGGCAGAGCAGGAAGCCATCTTCTCCCGCTCTCTCCGGGACAGCGGCGAGGCCTTTACCCGGGCCTACGTGGCCCTGCCGGGATGCAGCGAGCACCAGACCGGTTTGGCCATCGACCTGGGGGAGCACCGCCCCGACCTGGACTTTATCCGCCCGCAGTTCCCCGACACCGGCGTGTTCCGCACCTTCCGCCGCCGGGCCTCTGAGTACGGCTTTATCCTCCGCTATCCGGAGGACAAAACTAATATCACCGGCATCCAGTTTGAGCCCTGGCATTTCCGCTATGTGGGCTGGCCCCACGCCAGGCTGATGGAGCGGGAGGGCCTGGTGCTGGAGGAGTACATCCGCCTGCTGGAGGACTACCCGGAGTCCGGCCCCCACCTCCGCTTTCAGGAACAGGGCCGCTCCTTTGAGCTGTATACCGTCCCCCGGGCCGATCTGGAGTGCCTGCCTGATCGCCTGCCCAGAAACACCCTGTGCCAGTGGTCGGGGAACAACGGGAACGGCGTGGTGGTCACGGTCTGGAGGGATGTGCTGTGAACGCCTCAGGGAAATCCCCGGCACAGTACGGGGGCCTGGACCTGTTCCGCATCCCCGCCGCCCTGCTGGTGGTGGCCGTCCACACCGGCCCTCTGCTCACCGTCAGCAGTCAGGCCAACTACCTCATCACCGACATTCTCGCCAGGCTGGCCGTCCCCTTCTTTTTGGCGGTCAGCGGATTTTTCCTGGCCTCCGGGGTGCAGAAGGGGTGGCGCGGTCTGCGGCGTTTTTGCTGCAAAGTATTATTACTTTACGGCATTTCCATCCTGGTCTACCTGCCCCTCATGGCCCGCAACGGTTACTTCCGCGGCTGCACGCCCCTCTCCCTGGCCGCCGACCTGGTGTTCAACGGCCCCTTCTACCACCTCTGGTACTTCCCCGCCGCTGTGCTGGGCGCTGTCATCGTATTCCTCCTGCTCCGGCGACTGGGAGAGCGGGGCACCCTGGCCGTCTGCGGACTGCTCTATCTGGTCGGGCTGCTGGGCGACAGCTATTACGGCCTCTCCGCCGTCCTGGCGCCCCTGAGCGCCTTTTACGGCCTTCTCTTCTCCTGCTTCGACTACACCAGAAACGGCCTGTTTCTCGCTCCCCTGTTCCTTCTGCTGGGCGTGCTCCTGCGGGAGCACCCGCCCCGCCTGGCCGGCCGCCAGTATTGCGCACTGCTCTGCGGCGGGCTGGCCCTGCTGATGGCGGAGGGAGAACTGGTGGCCCAGCTGGGCTCTGCCCGGCACGACAGCATGTATCTGGCCCTGCCCCTGTGCATCTGGCCCCTGATGCGGCTGCTCTGTTCTGTAAAGCTCAATAGCTTTTCAGCTATTCGTACAGCGTCCACGGCGGTCTACGTGCTCCATCCCCTCTGTATCGTGGCAGTGCGGGGCGGAGCCAAGGCTCTGGGCCTCCTGTCTCAGGACGGCTTCCTGCTGGGCAGCAGCCTGCTCCACTATCTGGCCGTTGCCACCGCCTCCCTGCTGGCCGCTCTCCCCTTTGCCCTCTGGCGGCAGCGGCGGGGACGCGTGCAAAGCTCTCCGCCTGCCCTCCGGGCCAGGGCGGAGATCGACCGCTCCGCCCTGGCCCACAACATCGGCCGGCTGACGAAGCTGCTCCCCTCTGGCTGTGAACTGATGGCGGTGGTGAAGGCCAACGCCTACGGCCACGGGGATGTTCTTACCGCCCGGGTCTGCATGGAAAACGGCGTGAAAGCCTTCGCGGTGGCCACGTTGGCAGAGGGCATCCGCCTCCGCAGAGCCGGGATCAAGGGAGAAATCCTGATTCTGGGCTGGACGCCGCCGGAGCAGTCCCGGACCCTCGCCCGCTGGCGGCTGACCCAGGCGGTGGTGGGCCCTGCGTATGCCCGGGCGCTGAACGATTCAGGCTGCAGGGTGAAGGTCCATCTGGCCATTGATACCGGCATGCACCGGCTTGGGTTCTCCTGGGACGGCGGGGACAGTCTGCTGACCGCCTGCGGCCTGAAACGGCTCCGGGTCACAGGGCTGTTCACTCACTTGGCCTTCTCCGAGTCTCTCGCACCTGACGCGGTCCGGCACACCCAGGAGCAGTTGGGCCGCTTCCGCCAGGCGGCGGAGCTGGTCACGGCCGCCGGTTATGGGCCGCTGGCCCTCCACGCCCTGAGCAGCTACGGCCTGCTCAACTACCCTCCTCAGTCCGGCATGGCCTACGCCCGGCCTGGCATCGCCCTGTACGGCGTACTGAGCCGCCCAGACGAACAGGTGGGTACCCCGCCCGACCTGCGGCCTGTCCTGTCCCTCCGGGCGAAGATCGCCCGCATCCACGCCCTGTCGCCCGGGGACTGCGCCGGATACGACGGCGCCTTTGCCCCTTCCAGCCCCGCCCGGGTGGCAGCGGTCACCATCGGCTACGCCGACGGGTACCCCCGCAGCCTGTCCAACGGCAGGGGCAGGGTGCTTATCCGGGGCAAATTCGCCCCGGTAGCGGGGCTGATTTGCATGGACCAGCTGCTGGTGGACGTAACCGGTATCCCGGAGGCCCGTGAGGGGGACACCGTCACCCTCATAGGCCGGGACGGCGAACAGGTCCTCACCGCCGAAGAGGTGGCCCAGGCCGCCGGTACCATCACCAACGAGCTGCTCTCCCGGCTGGGAGAACGGGTCACCCGGGTCCTGATTCCATAGAAAAACGCCCTCTGCTTGGCAGAGGGCGTTTCCTATTTCCCAATATATTGCCGCAGGCACTGCTCCACCGCCCGGGCGGAGGAGTCGCAGCGGATGAGACGGAAGCCGCCGTCCCGGAGGTAGACCGCCACAGTCCCGCCGGTGCGCCAGACGGCCCGCACCTGCCGCCACGGCGTCAGGTCACAGGCTGCGCCGTGGCAGTACGCCAGGCCCTCCGGTGAGAGGCGGACGGTCTGCCGCCCCTCCAGGAGACAGGCACAGGTCCCCTGTTCCAGCTCTAGGGCCACCCGGGCGCGGACAAAGGGCCGCAGCAACGGCAGCCAGACTGTGCTCAGGGCCAGCCCTGCCGCCAGCGGGACGATAAGAGCGGACACCTCCGGCACATTGACCAGCTCCGGCCAGCGCACCATGTGGGGCACCCGGAGAACGGCCAGTACCAGGAACAGCACCCCGCACACCGCCATCAGCACCGTGGTGGGCCGCCAGTAGAGCAGACTCCTGGCCCGGTGCAGGTTGACCTGCTCCAGGGCCTGGGCCAGCGTGTCCCGGTCCCAGGTGTAGGTCAGGGTCAGCGGCTGGGGCGCGTCCTCATTTCGGGGTACGTCCGCCATGAGCTTACCCTCTCCCCCGCCTGCCCTGGTTGGGCTTGGCATTCTTCTTGGCCTTGGGTTTGGCCCAGCCCGCCTTGCGGGAGGGCGTGGGCGTATTGTGCTCCACCCGCTTGCCCGCCTGCTTCAGCTTCTCCTCAGGACGCTTCCGGGGCTTGCCGCCCTTCTGGCTTTTGTCCCGCTCCGGACCATTGGCGTGGCTCTGGCCGCCCTGGGGGCCGTTGGGCCGCACCAGACAGTGCTTTCCAAAGCCGATCAGGTCCTCCCGGTGGGCCCGGTGGAGGGCCTCCAGTACCAGAGGCCGCTTCTCCGGCCGCTTCCACTGCATGAGGGCCCGCTGCATGGCCTTGTCATGGGGGTTGGTGGGCACAAAGACCGGCTGCATGGTGCGGGGGTCAATGCCGGTGTGATACATGCAGGTAGACAGAGTGCCGGGGGTGGGATAGAAGTCCTGAACCTGCTCGGGCTGACGGCCCGACTTGTTGAGCCACTCGGCCAGCTTCACCGCGTCCTCCAGGGTGCAGCCCGGGTGGGAGGACATGAGGTAGGGCACCAGATACTGCTCCTTGCCGTACTTCTGGTTGAGCCGCTCATACTTCTGGCGGAACTTTTCGTAGACCTCAATATGGGGCTTGCCCATGTAGTCCAGCACTGAGTTGACACAGTGCTCCGGCGCCACCTTCAGCTGGCCGGAGACGTGGTATTTCACCAGGTCGGCGAAGAACTCGCCGCTCTTGTCCTTCATCATGTAGTCAAAGCGGATGCCGGACCGGATGAAGATCTTCTTCACACCGGGGATCTCCCGCAGCTTCCGCAAGAGCATGAGGTAGTCGGTGTGGTCCGCGTCCAGGTTGGGGCAGGCCTCCGGAGACAGGCAGGCCCGGTTCTTGCACAGGCCGGCCTTCATCTGCTTCTTGCAGGCGGGGCGGCGGAAGTTGGCGGTGGGGCCGCCCACGTCGTGGATATACCCCTTGAACCCGGGGTGCTTGGTCAGGGCGGTCACCTCCCGGATGACGCTCTCATGGCTACGGGAGGAGATGATCCGGCCCTGGTGGAAGGCCAGGGAGCAGAAGTTGCAGGCGCCGAAGCAGCCCCGGTTGTGGGCCACCGAGAACCGGACCTCCTCAATGGCGGGCACGCCGCCCATGCTGTCGTACATGGGGTGGGGCTCCCGGACGTAGGGCAGCTCGGCCACCAGGTCCAGCTCCTCGGTGGTGAGGGGCATGGCGGGCGGGTTGACCACCAGCAGGTCCCGGCCGTGGCGCTGGAGGATGGCCCGGCCCACGATGGGGTCGTGCTCCTTGTACTCGGTCATGTTGGCCTCGGCATAGGCCCGCTTGTCCCCGGCCACCGTCTCAAAGGAGGCCACCTCCACCATGGGGTAGGCGCAGGCAGAGGGGTTTTCCGCCAGGAAGGCGGTACCCCGCACGTCGGTGATCTCCCCGATGGGGGTGCCGGAGGCCAGACGGGCAGCGATCTCCTTGGTGGCCGTCTCACCCATGCCGTAGACCAGCAAATCGGCCTGGCTGTCCAGCAGGACGGAGCGGCGCACCTTGTCGTCCCAGTAGTCGTAGTGGGCAAAGCGGCGGAGGGACGCCTCCAGACCGCCGATGACCACCGGGATGTCCCAAAAGGCCTCCCGCACCTTGTTGGCGTACACCACCACCGCGTGGTCCGGCCGCAGGCCCGCCTTGTTCCCCGGGGAATAGGCGTCGTCCTGGCGGCGGCGTTTGGCCACTGTGTAGTGGGCCACCATGGAGTCGATGTTGCCGCTGGAGATGAGAACGGCCAGCCGCGGGCGGCCAAGTGCTGTAAAGCTCTCCGCCTTGCGCCAGTCCGGCTGGGCCAGAATGGCCACCCGGTAGCCCTCGTGCTCCAGCAGGCGGGAGATGATGGCCGGGCCAAAGGAGGGGTGGTCCACATAGGCGTCCCCGGTGATCACCAGGAAGTCGTAGGAATCCCAACCCCGCTCCGCCATATCCTGTTTGGAAACCGGCAGAAACTGCCGTGCGTCAATGCTCATGGTTCTCTCCTGTAAAGTGAAATATCATTACATCCTCTAACACAGAAGCCATACGGGCACTTGTCCGTATGGCTTCGCCCCGGTCTCAGAACTTTTGGGGCTCGTATCCGATGTACTTCTCCATCAGGTCCAGCGGGACCCGGGTACCCTGGGCCTCGCCGATCTTATGGAAGCCGTAGCGTTTGTAAAACCGCTGGGCTATGTGGTTGTCCGGCGCGCAGCGCAGGCGCAGCCTGTCCCGGCCCAGGGGGCGGTACACCGACACCGCCTCCCCCAGCAGCTGGACCCCCAGGCCCTGCTTCCGGCGGTCGGGCAGCATATAGCAGAACGGGATGTACCCCACGCCCTGCTCCTTGTCCCGCTCCGTGGCCATCTGGATGATGCCCACCATCTCGTCCCCCAGGTAGGCGGCGGTCACCGCCCGGCTGTCCTGACGGCACTGCTCCAGCGCCTCCCGGACAAAGCCGTCCCCGTCAAAGTGGGTCAGAGAGCCGTGGATATTGATCCACGCCTCCTTGCGGGCCTGGTAGTAGAGCTCGCTGTCGTGCTCCATATCCAGAGGCGCGAACCACAGGTTGGGGTCGGCGGCGTTGCCGTCCCGGTGCCGCCACCAGCTCTGGTGGGCCAGGGTGGAGATCTCCTCGGGCAGGTGGCTGTTGTCGTTCTCAAACACCACCCGCGCCTTCCCGTCCTCCACCTCCACGCAGGTGACGGCGGTGTTGTCCGCGTGGCCCAGGGTGCGGACCTCCCTGGGGTCCATGCCCCGGATGATGCCCTGGAGCTGGCGGATCACCGTACCGTGGGAGAACACCGCCACCGTCTGGCCCGGATGGGCCCTGGCGATGTCCATCACCGCGCCGTACACGCGGCCCCCTGCCTGGGCGAAGCTCTCCCCGCCCGGCGCCTGGAAGTCGGGTGACGCGGTGCTGAACTGCTTCATCCGCACCCCGTCCCGGCGGAGGATCTCACCCCAGGGCATATCCTCCCAGTCCCCCAGGTTGATCTCCCGCAGGGCCGGAAGGGTGTGCAGCTCCAGGCCATGGGTCTCGTAGACGGCCCGGGCGGTGGTCATGGTGCGGAAGAGATCGCTGGAATACGCCGCGTCGATATGGACCTGCTCAAAGCGGTGGGCCAGGGCGGCGATCTGCCGGTAGCCCCGCTGGGTGATCAGGCTGTTGTACCAGCCGTGGGCCCGGCGGTACAGATTTCCCTCCGCCTCCGCGTGGCGGACGATATAAATTCGGGTCATGGGACCACTCCTGTTTTCTGGATTGGGCGCTTTACCAGGGCCGCACGGCTCCGGTCAGCTGGGAGACCTGGCTCAGGCCCTGCTCCGCGGCGATTTTGGCCAGCTCATCCACGGTTTTGACCGGCGCATAGGGGTCGGCAAAGCAGGCCGCGCCCACGGACACCGCCGTGGCGCCTGCCAGCATCATCTCCGCCGCGTCCCGGCCGTTGGACACGCCGCCCATGCCCAGCACAGGCACCTTCACGGCGTTTGCAACCTCCCAGACCATGCGCACCGCCACCGGGAACACCGCCGGGCCGGACAGGCCGCCGGTGTTCATCCTCAGGATGGGCCGCCTGGTCTTCAGGTCGATCCGCATGCCCCGGATGGTATTGATGAGGGAGATGGCGTCGGCGCCCGCCCCCTCCACCGCACGGGCGATCTCCGTGATATCGGTCACGTTGGGGGACAGCTTCACCATCACGGGGACGGTGGAATGCTTCTTGGCCTCCTCCGTCACCTCGGCGGCCAGCTCAGGCCGGGTGCCGTAGGCCAGGCCGCCCGCCTTCACGTTGGGACAGGAGATGTTGACCTCGATCATATCCACGCCGGCGGCGGACAGCTTTTCGCACATGACGCCGTACTCCTCGGGGGTGTTGCCCGAGATGTTGGCAATGATGCGGATGTCGATGTCCTTGAGCCGGGGCAGCTCATGGGCAATGAAGGCGTCCACGCCGGGGTTCTGAAGGCCCACGGAGTTGAGCATGCCCATGGGAGTCTCGGCGATGCGGGGGGCGGGATTGCCCTCCCGGCGGGCGGGGGTCAGGCCCTTGACGCAGATGCCGCCCAGGCGGCTGATGTCGTACAGCTTGCCGTACTCCCGGCCAAAGCCGAAGGTGCCCGAGGCCACCACGATGGGGTTCTTCATGGTCATGCCCGCCAGGGTCACCGACATGTCCAGCCCGTCAATGGGCTGGGCAGGAGTCCAGGGCGCGTCTGTCTCCGGCTGCTTTTCCGGACACTGGCCGGCGAACTGCTCCGCCTGGGGCAGCCAGGTGCGGTTATACTCAGGCATTCCAGTCCACCTCCTCCGCAGGGAAAATGGGGCCGTCCTTACAGACGTGCTTCATGGTGCCGTCGGCCATGGGGGTGGCGCAGCCCAGACAGGCGCCCACGCCGCAGGCCATCCGCTCCTCCATGGACACCTGGCAGGGCACACCAAACTCCTTCGCCACCTTCCAGACGGAGCGCAGCATCAGCTTGGGGCCGCAGGCCAGAACGGCTGTAAAGTCTTTATCCTTCTCAAGCACCTGGCGGACCAGGGCGTCCACAAAACCGTGGTGGCCCATGGTGCCGTCGTCGGTGGCCACCAGCACCTGGTCGCACTCCTGCTTGAACTGGTCCAGCAGGATGGCCCGCTGGGCGGTGCGGAAGCCCAGGATGGCGGTGGAGCGGCCCATGGTGTACTGGGCGCAGCCCCGCATGGGGGGCACGCCGATGCCGCCGCCCACCAGCAGGTAGCGGCCCTCCGGCTTCATGGTGAAGCCGTTGCCCAGGAAGCCCAGCACGTCCAGGTACTCCCCGCACTCCCGCTGGGCCAGCCAGTCGGTGCCGGTGCCACGCCGCTCAAAGACGATGGCCACGGTGTCCTCCGGCTCATCCTCCATGCAGGAGCACACCGAGATGGGACGGCGGAGGAAGCTGCCCTCGCCGCACTTGATGTGCACGAACTGGCCCGGGGCCTTACAGGTGTCCCGCACCATGGAGCCCGCCTCCAGCACCATATAGACCGTGTCCGGGTTGAGCCAGACCTTCTGGACGATTTTACACTTTGTCTCGACCTTCATTGATTGCCACCTCAGCCCATCTTCACGTAGGCGCCGATGGCGTCCCGCATGGCCTCGGCGGCAGCGCGGGCGGCGTCCCGGAAGTCGTGGCCGTCGCCGCCGGTCTTCTGCCAGGCGCACATGATGGACCGGGAGGCGTTGACGATGGCACCGCAGCCCTTCTTGTCAAAGGCGTACTGCACGTCCTCGGCGGTGCCGCCCTGGGCGCCGTAGCCGGGCACCAGGAAGAAGGTGTGGGGCATCCGGGCCCGCAGGTCCTTCAGCTCCTGGGGCCAGGTGGCGCCGGTGACCGCGCCCACAGGGGTGTAGCCGTACTTGCCCTCCAGGCCCTTGCCCAGAGTCTCCACCATGTCTCCCATGCGCTGGTAGATCAGGCTCTCGCCGGCGGCCACGTTCTGCAGCTCGCCGGAGCCGGGATTGGAGGTCTTGACCAGCACGAACATGCTCTTGTCGTTTGCCTTGCAGGCGTCCAGGAAGGGCTTCAGGGTGTCGGAGCCCATGTAGCCGTTGAGGGTGACGCAGTCGGCGTCAAAGACCTTGTAGGTCTCCTCCCCCACCTTGGTGCCCGCCAGCCAGCCGTCGGCGTAGGCCTGGGCGGTGGAGCCGATGTCGCCCCGCTTGACGTCCGCGATGACAAAAAGCCCCTTCTCGTGGGCGTAGTCGATGGTGCGCTCCATGACCTCCATGCCCCGCCAGCCCAGCCGCTCATAGTAGGCGGCCTGGGGCTTCACAGCGGGCACCACATCGCACAGGGCGTCGATCAGGCCCCGGTTGAACTGCCACACCGCCTCAGCTGCGCCGGCCAGGCCAGTGCCGTAGACCTTGTAGGCCCCCTCCAGAATGTGGGCGGGAATCTGCTCCGGCTTGGGGTCCAGACCGGCCACGGTGGGGTTATGCTTCTCCAGAATCTTCTCCTGCAAAACGTCGAAAGACATGTCTTTTTCCTCCTGCTCTCTATCTGTTTCAGCCCTTGGGCTGATCCTGGTATACGATCTTGCCGCCGACCACGGTATATTTGACCTTGCCCTTCAGCTCCATGCCGGCGAAGGGGGTGTTGCGGCCCTTGGAATAGAACTTCTCCGGGTCCACGGTCCACTTCTCCTCCGGGTCGAAGATGACAAGGTCGCCGTCCCCGCCGATGGCCAGGCGGCCCTTGTGGGGAAGGCGCAGAATACAGGCCGGGTTCATGGTCATCTTCCGCAGAATGTCGGACAGGCCCATCTCCCCGGTGTGGTACAGGGCGGTCAGGGTGACGCCCAGGGCGGTCTCCAGCCCCACCATGCCGCTGGGGGCCTCGGTGAGGGGTCTGGCCTTCTCCTCGGCGGAGTGGGGGGCGTGGTCGGTGGCGATGGCGTCGATGGTACCGTCCTTCAGGCCCTCGATGATCCCCTCCACGTCCGCCCTGGTGCGCAGGGGCGGGTTGACCCGGGCCATGGTGCCCTTGGTCAGGATCTCATCCTCGGTGAGGGTGAAGTACTGGGGGCAGGTCTCGCAGGTGATCTGCACACCCTTGCGCTTGTAGCGCCGGACGATGGCCACCGATTTGGCCGTGGAGATATGGCAGATGTGGACTGCCGCGCCCGTCTCCTCGGCCAGCATAGCGTCCCGCATGACCTGCAGCTCCTCGGCGATGGCGGGCCGTCCGTCCAGCCGGAGCTGGCGGGAGACGCGGCCCTCGTTCACCGCCCGGTTGCCCACCATATCCGCATCCTCACAGTGGGAGAGCACAGTCAAATGGTGCCGGTGGGCCAGGATCAGGGCGTCCCGCAGCAGGTTGGCGTTCTGGACGGGCACGCCGTCGTCCGACAGGGCCACGGCTCCCGCCTCCCGCAGGGCGGCCGCGTCGGTGAGCTCCTGTCCCTTCTGCCCCTTGGATACCGCCCCGATGGGGTACACCCGCACCAGTCCGGCCTCCTCCGCCTTCTGGCGGATGAAGGCCACCTGCTCCGGGCTGTCGGTGACCGGGCGGGTGTTGGCCATGGGGGCGATGCCCGTAAAGCCGCCCGCCGCCGCCGCCCGGCAGCCCGTCTCAATGGTCTCCTTGTACTCAAAGCCGGGCTCCCGCAGATGGACGTGCATGTCGATCAGTCCGGCGCACACCACCATGCCCCGTGCGTCGATCACCTGGGCGTCCGGCTCCCGGATATCACTGCCGATGACGGCGATCTTCCCGTCCTCGATCAATACGTCCATCACTCCGCCGATGCCCCCTACGGGGTCAACCAGCTTTCCCTGGCGGATCAGCAGCTTCAAAATACCACTCCTTTCCGCGTCCGGCGGGGTCTCTCCCCGCCTGTGCGCACCAAAAAAGGGACCAGGTCTTCCCCGCCCCTTTGCCTGCGAACCTATGCGCTTCCGGTCACTGTGATAACCGGGGCAAGCATATTTTTCCATATTTTGTGTCTGGCCGTGTCCCGCTCTCCCGCGGCTGGCCGGACAGATATATTATAGCATCCAATCACATTATTTAGCAACGCATTTTTCCGCTTTTCGGGGAACAATAAGCGCGGACCAGAAAAGGAGGCGTAAAACCATGACAAAGCACCAGTTTATTGCCGGCATCGGGATGGGAATGGTGGCCGGCGCCGCCCTGGGCATGGCCATGACGGGCACCAGAAAGCGGGAGATCAAGCGGGCCGCCGACAAGGCCATCAAGGCCGTGGGCGAGGTGGTGGAGAACCTGTCCGACACCATGGGCATGTGACCCGTCCCGGAACAGCAGGACAGGCGGACGCCCCGGAGGGAACGGCCTTCCCTCCGGGGCGTTGCGTACATATTCCGTTCAGGCGCACAGCTCAGCCGGCGACCTTGTCTGCCTCGCTGCGGTCCCCGTCCGCCCACTTGTCGACCACAGGGGCCAGCCGGGTGATGGTGGGGCCCATGATGGGGCCCACGGCAAACATGCCCAGGACCGTGCCCACGAAGATGGTGCTGCCCAGCAGGAAGCCCAGCAGGGCCATGATCACGTCGCAGGCGATCCGCTCGTACTTGAGGGGGAGCTTGGTCCACTTGGCGATGGTCTGGTTGAAGCCGTCGATGGGGCCGGCGCCCAGCTGGGCGGACTGATACAGGCCCAGGCCGAAGGCGAAGGTCACCACCGCGATGATGAGCAGGACCACCTTGACCGGCAGCGCAGGGTCCTCACCCAGCACCTTGGTGAGCAGGGCGATGAACAGGTCGGAGAAGGTGCCCACCAGCAGGGTGTAGATGACGGTGCCGAAGTGGATCATCTTGCGGTTGAAGATCAGCAGGAAGATGAAGAGGATGATGTTGACGATGTTCAGCGTCACGCCGTAGCTGGTGCCCAGCTTGCCGCCCAGGCCCATGATGAAGGCGTCGACCGGGGCCAGGCCCAGAGAAGAACACTTGACAAAGGACGCGCATCCGAAGGCCGCCACAATGGTCCCCAGCAGGATGACCAGGCAGCGCAGAATCAGGCTTTTGGGCGTATGTTTCATATCGTTCCCCTCCCCGTCCGTCTTACAGGGCCTGCTTCCAGTGCTCCAGCAGGTCGGCGGAGTCCACCACCAGGCCCAGGTGGAGGGAGATCATCTGGAGGGCGGGGATCTCCAGGTGCTCGGAGCCCCGGGTCAGGTCCTGGGGCACCACCACGCGGAAGTCCCGGTTGGCGGCGTCAAAGGCGGTATTGATGACGCAGCAGTCGGTCATGCAGCCGGTGAGGACCACCCGGCGGATGCCCAGATTGCGCAGCAGCAGCTCTATGTCGGTGGGATAGAAGGCGGACAGGCGCTTCTTGGTGGTGACCATATAGTCCTCGTCGTGGACGTCAATGGACATCTTGTTCCAGCGGGTGCCCTCCAGGGCGTGCTCGGCGATGTTGGGGATCTCGCCCACGGTCATGGGGAACACCATGCGCCAGGCGGAGGGGTACAGCTTCTCGTCCGCGCCGTCCCTGCGCAGGGTGGAGCGCACGTGGATGATGGGCAGACCCAGCTTGCGGCATTCAGCCATGAAGTTGTTCAGGGGCTCCACGATCTCCCGGCCGCGGGGAGAGGGGCAGGGGCACGCCGGGTCCTCGGAGAGGTGGCCGTCGTGCATATCGATGGTGATGACCGCGGTATCCTTGGGGTCAAGGAACACCTCCTGGAGCTGCTGGGGAACCTCTTTCTGCACGTTGTTGAAGTAAGCTTTCATCTGGATGTCCTCCTTAAAAATATGGTTTTTATTCTGACATGCCGCGATTGCCATGCTTGGACAACGATCTTCAGGCTCGCGCCGCCTACGATCCGCCCTCCAAATAGCCCCCCTGCCCCTCCCGGCTGTACCGGTAGAGCTTCAGGCAGTTGTAGAGGTGGTTGCGCACCTCCGCCTCCTCCAGGGACACCCCCAGCAGGCTGCGGATCTTGTCGATCTGATAGGTCAGCGTATTGCGGTGGAGGTACATGATCTCCGCCGTCTTTTTACAGCTGCAGCTGGTCTGGAGGTAGATCTCCAGGGTCCGCAGCAGATTCTTCTTGTACTTTGCGTCATACTCCAGCAGAGGCGCCAGCTGCTCGGCCGCATACTCCCGGACCCGCCGCTGGTCGGGCAGCTCCATCAGCAGCTGGAAGATGCCCAGGTCGGAGAAGAAGGTGACGCCCTCCTCCCCGCACAGGCTCAGGGCCTTGGTGGCCTCCTGACAGCTGCGGGCAAACAGCTCCGGCTCATGGTAGATATTCCCGGCCCCAAACCGCACCCGCAGATTGTGGTAGGCCTCCGCCGCCCGGCTCTGGACCGCCTGCAGCGCCTGACGGAGCTGCCGGGCCTGGCCGGGCCGCAGGCCGATGAGGAACACCAGGTTCCAGTCCCGGTTGATGTAGTAGGTCTGGGAAAACGCCCCCTTCAGCGTCTGGATCATCATGCTGTTGACCTGCCGCCGGATGGGCAGCTCAGCCAGGCGCATGGGCGTCTCCACCCCGGCGTGGACCCAGTTGCACGCGGTGGTCACCACGATGTGGGGGCCCTTCAGCCGGTACTTCTCCACCAGGTTGGGCATCAGGTCCTCCGGGATCAGCTCCCGCTTGAACAGCAGCATCTCCAGCAGCTCGTTCATCAGGTTCTCACCGTACTGGTCCTGAAGAATCAGGGTGGACACCTCGCCGATCAGCGTGGCCAGCTGCAGGTCCCACGGCGCGGAAAACAGCGGAAAGGCGTGGGCGTCGGCATAGGCAATGGTCTCCGGCGGGATCTCCGGGATCAGGTCCCGGTGGAGCAGGACGATGAGGCACGCCGCGTCCCCGGCGATGGCCTGCTGGATCAGGTCGTTGAGGAATCCGGCGGAGTGGTCCAGACCCACCCCGCTCATCAGTATCACATCTCCGCCCACCAGCCACTCCCGGATGCTGGCTGTCTGGGCGATGTTGGGCCAGGAGATGCGGCGGTGCAGGCCGCCCTTCCCCGCCTCCAGCGTGATGCGCCGGAAGCACTCCAGGCCCAGCAGACTTTTCACGCTGAGCACGGCGACCCGACCTCCTTATCCCCGCCGTATGGCCTCCAGCACCCGTTCGGGCGTGGCGGGCAGCTGGCGCATCCGCACGCCCACGGCGTTGTGGATAGCGTTGAGCACCGCCGGGGTCATGGGCACGGTGGCCACCTCGGAGATGCCCTTGGCGCCGAAGGGACCCAGCGGCTCCGGGTCCTCCACCAGGGCGATCTCGTAGGCCGGGGTCTCCCCCGCCTTGGGCAGGCCCAGCTTGCCGTAATACAGGTTGACGGGCACGCCGTCCTTGGACGGGAAGGACTCCTGGAGCGCGTAGCCGATGCCCATGGAGCAGCTGCCCTCGATCTGGCCCTCGATGATATGGGGATTGATGGCCCGGCCCACGTCATGGGCCGCCACCACCTTGAGCACTTTCACCTTGCCGTTGGACTTGTCCACCTCCACGATGGCAGCCTGGGTGGTGTAGGCGTAGGCGGGATAGTTGCGGTACTCGTCCCCCTGGGTGCGCCGCGCCTCCTCGTCCTCCAGCTTGTAGGTGGGCGGCGCAACAAAGTAAAACTCCGCCTGCCGGCGCTCTCCGGGCTTCCAGGGCTCGGCCTCGCACTTGGCCTTCAGCCGGGCCGCCGCCTCCACCACGGCGTGGCCCGAGTTGAGGGTCTGTCGCTCGCTGACCGCCTGCCCGTGCCGGAGGGTACGGGAGGTGTCGCCCGAGATGACGTCGATATCTTCTGTCTTCCAGCCGGTGGCCTCGGCGCAGATCTGGAGCATGGCGGTGCGGAAGCCCTGGCCCATGTCGATGCCGGACACCCGCATCTCCAGCCGGCCGTCCTCCTTGATGGTGAGGATGCACCCGCCGTCATCGGGCACGCCCTTGCCCACGCCCACGTTCTTGTAGCCGCTGGCCACGCCCACGCCCAGGACCTTGTCTCCCTGGGGATACAGCGGCGCGTACTCCGCCACCGCCTCACGGGTCAGCTTTTCGCAGAGGTTGATGGTGTCCACCAGCCCCACGCTGTGCTTGAGCAGCTCGCCGCCCACGGTGCGGGATCCGATACGCAGAGCGTTGCGCCGGCGGATCTCAAAGGGGTCCAGCCCCAGCTTCTCCGCCGCCTCGTCTATCAGGGTCTCGATGCAGATGGCGCCCTGGTTGATGCCGAAGCCCCGGAACGCGCCGCCCAGCACGTTGTTGGTGCGCACCGCTTTTCCCTTCACCGAGATGTTGGGGATGTTGTAGGGCCCGCCGGCAAAGATACAGCTCTGCATCAGTACGCCGCCGCTCAGGTTGTTGTAGGGGCCGGCGTCGGAACAGAGTGATGCGTCCAGATAGGAGAAGGTGCCGTCGGCGTTGAAGCCCACCTGATAACTGGTGTGGTAAGCGTGGCGCTTGGTGGACAGCAGCAGGGATTCCCGCCGGTCCAGGGTGATCATCACCGGGCCGTTCATCACATGGGCCGCCACGGCCGCCGCCGCCTCGATGTGGGCGTCGCACTTGCTGCCGAAGCCGCCGCCCAGATGGGTGCCCACCACCTTGATGGCGCTCTCGACCATGGCCATGATGTGGCCCAGCATCCGGCGGATCTCAAAGGGGGACTGGGTGGTGGCGTACACGGCCAGCATCCCGTCCTCAATGCATCCCAGGGCACATTCCGGCTCCAGGCAACCGTGCTCGATCCGCTCCAGCTCGTAGTCGCCGGACACGGTCACCGCCGCTTCGCCTCTGGCCGCCTCCACATCGCCGGTCTGACGGCCGTTCTCCATGAGGATGGAGCCCTTGGCAATGCCGTCCTCAATGGTATAGATGCCGTCGGCGGCCTGCCAGCTGACCTTGACCGCGCGGGCCGCCGCTCTGGCCTGCTCCTCGCTCTCGGCCACCACCAGGGCCAGCATGTCCCCCAGGAAGTTGAACTCCCGGTCACAGAACACGGGCTGTTCCCGGTCAAAGGTGCCCAGCCGGTTCTCGCCAGGCACGTCTTTGGCGGTGACGATCCGCAGCACGCCGGGCATGGTCTCCGCCTCAGACAGGTCCAGGCCGGTGACTGTGCCCTTGGGGGCGGGGGCCCACACAAAGGCGCCGTAGGCCATGTCCTTGCGCACCATGTCGCCGCAGTAGGCCAGCGTGCCGTCGGCCTTGGCCGGGCCGTCCAGATCCCAGATGGACTTGCCCAGCACTCTGTGCTCCTGGGGCTCCCGCTCCTCCTGCTCCCCCAGGGAGATGGTGCTGTGCTCCAGGAACCGGATCTCCTCCTGGCTGGGCTCCTCCCCCCGGAGCCGGGCCGCCGCCAGATAGACCGCCTCAATGATCTTTACATAGCCGGTACAGCGGCAGTAGTTGTGTTCCAGCGCCTTGACGATCTCCTGCTCCGTGGGGGCGGGATTCTTGTCCAGCAGGGCCTTGGCTGCCAGGATCATCCCCGGCGTACAGAAGCCGCACTGGATGGCGCCCACGTCCAGGAACGCCTTCTGGATGGGATGGAGGCCGCCGTCCTCCCCCTTCAGGCCCTCAATGGTGAGGATCTCTGTCCCGTCCACCCGGGACATCTTGGTAATGCAGGAGCGGATGGGCCGCCCGTTCATCAGCACCGTGCAGGCGCCGCAGTGGCCGGTGCCGCAGCCGTTCTTGGCGCCCTTCAGGCACGCTGTCCCCCGCAGATAGCGGAGAAGGGTCATGTCCGGATCACAGGTACAGGAGACCCGGTTCCCGTTCAGCACAAACTGAATCGCCGCTTCTTTCATGTCAACACTCCATCCATATGGGAGCTTCCGCCGGGCCCGGCGTCCGCTCCAAGTCAGATCTGATCGTTCTTCCTGCCGTTATTGTGGTTTTTTTCACATACTGATTATATCAGATTGTCCCGCCCCCCGCCTGGGATGCTTTACACAAACTTTCTTCTAATTCTTTGTGCATTAGACCCGAACGTCTCTTTCTCCCCGCCTGCTCATTTCTCCGGTGGTTTCTGTTGCTTTTTCCAGCAAAAAGCCCGCTGCAAGCGGTTGCACTTGCAGCGGGCCAAGACATGTCAGAAATCAGGTCCCGATTATTTTGCAATGGCTTCTCTCGCCTTCACAGGCTGATGCTGGTGGTGCACAAAGACCACGTGCCGGTCCAGCCACTCCCCGATGACGCCGATGGTCTTGCCCATACTTTACATTCCGGCACGAAGCAACAAACTCCCCCTAATTGCGGGTCTTTACTCCAGCACTACCTACGCCCTGCCCGCTCCCTCCTTCACCCGCCGGTAGAAGGTGCTGGAGCTCATGCCCAGCCGTTTCATCGCCCGGGCGGCGGTGAGCTCGCCCTTTCTCCACCGGCTGACCACGAAGTCAAAATCCGGGGGCTGTATAGGCTTTCGCCCCCTGTACTTGCCCTGTTCATGCCCTGAGACACACTGCGGCCACTAACAGGTATCAGCTCACCGGGGACTTTTATACCGTGGGTCAGATCTTAGACCACAGCCTGAAGGGCATCGGCATTCAGCTCCAGCTCTCTACCAATCTTGAGTCAGTGACTGCCCAGTATGTGGATGTCCGTCTGGAGCGCAAGCTGATTGTACTGGACGCTTACCATCAAGCTGTCTTGGGGAGAAAGATATAGCATTATAAATACAAGAGGCCCCGCTGGAGCATCCAGCGGGGCCTCTTATTTTATTCGTTCTTATTCTCTGCCTGGACGGCGCTGTCATCCGCAGGCACCACTTTGTT
>NZ_JBBMFK010000032.1:0-42153 GCF_040096055.1 Pseudoflavonifractor intestinihominis | reverse complement strand
GTGTCGCGACTTCATTCTACCAGAGATCTGCAAACCATGTCTCTTTTTCTTTTTGCGAAACTTATTCTACCTTATCCACGGCTCTCACTGAGATGAAAGTGCAGAGCTGTTCCCACAAGAGGATGCTCCATGTCATCCTCAAAGCCAAAGCGGTACAACAGATAAACTTGCTCCCGTTCTGATATGCGCCGCAGCCCTTCATAAAGCTCTTTTCGGTTTTCCGCTTCCTCCATAATCTTTTCCGGCTCTGACGCATAGGGGTCAGCAATCAGGTCGGAACGCTGCACGGAATGTTCACCGGGAAGCAGATCATCCAGATTGATTCTCTCCATAGGGATACCGTCTTTGTCAGACTGCATCCGCTGTTCAAAGGCCGCAAAAGCAGCCGAGATTAAATCCATCATGGCGTTGCGGATGGCAGGCCCCGCATAGGTCAAAAACATTATTTTTTTGCCCGGGTCATACAGGGAGATTGCCCGGAGCAAACCAATGCTCCCCTCTTGAATCAGGTCATCGTGGTCGATGCCCAACTCACTGTTTCCAAGGCCAACACTGATGTACAATTCATTTGCAGTTTTTCGGATATACCCCAGATTGTTCTGCACCAGCTGCTCCTGCGCCTGTGTATCCCCTCGCTGTGCCAGAGTACAAAGCCGCTCATTGGTCATCGTTTTCATCGCTTTGCTTAGGCTGCATACTTTCCATCATGTGAAGCAGCGCCAGCTGTAATTCTTCCAGTGATTCATCCTTTGCCAGCCCCATCTGGGATATGGGCTGCACAACCATAGCTGCAAGCTGCTCTGGGGAAACCGATGGATGATGAAGGTCTTGTCCCTTGGTCAGCTCTGAGAACATCTGCTCGGTAAGCTCTTTTGTTATGTTCTGGGAAATTTCCTCCCCAGAAGTCATTTCCTTTTTGATCTCCCGAAGAACTGCCATAAATTGATTTTGAATATTGGTCAGATCGGCTTGAAAAACCGGTATCTTGTTCAGAGAGACCGCCTGAGCCGCCTGTTGAGTTGCTTTCCGGATGTCCGGCTGTTCTTTGCCAGTCATCAACAGCATGGAACTTAACGATTGCAGGATTTGGTTCTGCGCCGCAAAGCCGGAGGCCATCGTTTCGTCAAAATACAGGGCGATCATACTGGTCAGCTGGGCAAAGCGGCGGTTTTCCAGCAGGCGGCTCACCACTTCCGGGTTTACACGCCCCGTATAGAGATTGCGTGCTGCTTCGGCAGAAAGGCCAAGCTCAGAGATGTCATAATTTTTCTTATCTGGCACATTGGTCAGACAAAGGAGAAAATCCGAGGATACATTAAAAATCCGGGCAATACGGATGATCTGCTCGATAGTCAGTTTATTCTTTGTCCCATTCAGAAAACGGCTGATGGAGCTTTCCGCAACGCCAATTTTAGAAGCAAGCTCTGCCTGAGTGATTTTATACTCCTTCATCAAGTCTTGTAATCTCTGCTGTGGAGTATCACCAGGGAGATATTCCTGTTCCATAGGCAGATCACCTCGTTTCTTTTCTGTATTTCCCGCTTTTAATGCGGGCATCGGTTGGTTTTTCTGCATCCTCCGGGATGATCCAGCGGCTTCCTGCTCTTTGTGCGCCGGGAATCCGGCCTTGGTTGCAGAGGATGCCGACCCGTCGGGGAGAAATCCCCCATTTCTCTGCAATTTCAAACGTAGAAAGATATTTCATAATCAGCCCTCGTTGTTTGCAATTCTATTTTCTATTATATTCCATAACAGGAACAATCTCAATCCATATTTTGAGAATCCAGCCGCCTTCTATCTTGCAATTCTGCAAGTTTTGGAGGCGGTATTTTATTTTCTTGCAGGACTGACGGATTTTTGGAACCATGCCCTTTTTCTCCGTACATTGAGGTGACAGGAGAAACCTGTACAAAGATGAAGGAGGAACTATGGCATGGATATTTTTACGATGGTAAAGGCAGCAGTTACCGTAAGACAAGCGGCTGAACACTATGGGCTACAAGTCAACCGAAACGGCATGGCGCTGTGTCCGTTCCACAATGACCGTCACCCGAGCCTGTATGTATCGGATGACCACTACCACTGTTTCGCTTGTGGGGAGCATGGGGATGTGATCGACCTGACTGCCAAACTGTTTGACCTTCGGCTGTATGATGCGGCCCGAAAACTGGCGTCGGACTTTCACCTTGCGCCGGACAAGCCCTTGCCGGAATCCATTCGTCAAAAATGGAAGCAGAAAACCAAAGCACAGCAGCTTCGTGAGAACGAGCAGCTGTGCTTTTCTGTTTTGAACGAATACCGGCGGCTGCTCCTGGATTGGAAAAAACGGTATGCGCCGCAAGCGCCGGAAGATTCGCTGGATAAGCGATTTGTGGAAGCCTGTCACCGTCTGCCCTGGGTGGAGTATCAGCTGGACATCCTGCTGCAAGGCGATTCCTATGAACGAAGCGAAGTCGTAAGCGAACTAACGGCAGACGGATACATCCGCAAATTACAAGCCCGCCTGAGAGAGGAGCGATACCATGAATAACCCTGTTTGGATCGATGACAAGGGGAAAATCGTAGAGCCGGAATACTGCCGGGATTTTCTGTCCCGGCATCCCATGCGCTGCATCAACGACCGATTTTATACTGTGGATGGACAGCTGCCGGATGAGAACAAATTGAAGCGAACGATTTATGAGGAACTCTCGCCCTGGCTTCATGCCAAAGCCACACAGACGGTGGAACAGGTAATCAAAGCGCTGAAGCTGGCGGCATACGCCGACCCTTTGCCCCTGCAATGTGACCGCATCCATGTGGCGAACGGCACTTATTTTCTGGATGGCACGTTTACAGAGGAAAAAGAGTATTGCAGCAACCGCCTGCCGGTGTCCTATCAGACAGAGGCTCCTGCACCGGAACAATGGCTGCGTTTTCTCTCGGAGCTGTTGGAGCCGGAGGATATTCCCGCCTTGCAGGAATATCTGGGCTACTGCCTGATTCCGTCCACCAAGGGCCAGAAAATGCTCATGCTGATCGGCAAGGGCGGCGAGGGCAAAAGCCGCATCGGTGTGGTGATGAACGCCATTTTCGGGTTCAACATGAACACCACTTCCATCCAGAAGGTAGAAAACAACCGTTTCGCCAGAGCCGACCTGGAGGGCAAGCTGCTCATGGTGGACGATGATCTGGACATGAACGCCTTGACCAAAACCAACTATGTAAAATCCATCGTGACAGCAGAACTGCGGATGGATTTGGAACGGAAGAAAGAACAGAGTTATCAGGGGCAGCTTTATGTGCGTTTTCTCTGTTTCGGCAACGGGGCATTGACTGCACTTCACGACCGCAGCGACGGCTTCTTTCGCCGCCAAATCATTCTGACCACCAAGGACAAGCCTGTGGATCGGTTCGATGATCCGTTCCTTGCCGAGAAACTGATTGCGGAAAAAGAGGGAATCTTCCTCTGGATGCTGGAGGGGCTGCGGCGGCTGATCGCCAATCACTACCACTTTACCATCAGCCAGAGAGCCAAGGACAATATCACTTCCGCTGTTCGGGATGCCAATAACATTCTGGATTTTCTCGATTCTGAGGGTTATGTGGCATTCAAGGCCGATTATGAAGCCAGCACCAAAAATCTGTATGTAGCCTATAAGCGGTGGTGTGAGGACAACGCAGAAAACCCACTATCCCCAAAGAGCTTCGCAAACCAGCTTAGCCAGAATGCTGAACGCTACCATTTGGAGCCGGTCAATAACCTGCACATCGGCGGTGGAAAACGGTGTCGGGGATACATGGGTATTTATGTCCTGCTCTCGCCTATGGAGTTGTAATGAAACTTCAAAATCTTCTGTTCGTGCGTTCATGCGTTCCTGACCGGGTACAGCCTGTGGAACGAAGGAACGCACGAACGCAAAAAATCGAAGTTTATTTTTTATTGTTCGGCTCAGAGGGCGCTCTAAAATCCGCACTTTCCGATCAATGGTTGTGCAAACAGTGAAAAACATTACTGTAAAAAGAATGCAAATCATCATTCGGTGATTTGCGAAACAGTGACGCTGGTATGCGGTAAGGTGACTATTTTCACGGTTTCGCTTGCAAGCCCACCTAATGGCAAAGTCGATGGGGTGCTGTTGCGGACAGTTCTTCACAAACGCAGTTCTGAACGATTTTTGAGAAGTAATTAAGATTAACTGTACCGTGCAGCGTGTGTGCTCCACGGCAAACTAACTTTACGAAAGAGTGAGGTATTTTCTATGAAATCCAATTTAAGAAATGAAATTAAGTCGTGCATTGTGCGTTCCGGGTACACGATGCAGGAAGTCGTCGACCGGCTTTCTGAGGATTACGGTTGGAGCGACAGCGTTTCAAACCTGTCCAATAAGCTCCAGCGGGAGTCTCTGCGGTATGTAGAGGCGGTACAGCTTGCCGATGCCCTTGGCTATGACCTCGTATGGCAGAAGCGGAGGGACAAATGATGCCTGCCGTTCCTGCGGCCCGTCTCTCTCGTCCCCATAGCAATAACGCAGTATTGATATGGACAGGCGGCGAAAACATTCGATTTTTCGCTGCCGCCGGATGGCTGATGTTTGGCAGAACATCGGCTGTCCGGGCTGAACAACAGGAAACGATGCAGGCGGTTTCCGGGCAGTTCAGCAGCGGTCATCGCAATGACCGCAATTCCCCCTCGGAGAGCCCACGGCACTTTGCAGCCCTTCGGGATGAAAGTGTCATAGTGGGTTATTACACTTCCCGCAGGAAGTGCATCCCCGTCCCCCAGCCGTCTGCCGCACAACAGAAAGGAGCTGATTTTTATGGCCAGAAACGATGGAATCGACCGTACCAGTGCCAGAAATGTGGATGTCCCGGACAAGGACATCGACAACACCCAAAAGCACAATGAACGGGAAAAAGACAGCTATCGCAACCCGGATATTATCCCGGAACGTCTCAGCTATAACGTCCACTTCAAAAACCCAGCCGCCAGCTATACGGAACTGTTTGCTCAGATGGAATCCTCCGGTATGATCTCCACCCGTGGACTGAAACCGGATGCCATTCACTATGGAGAACTGATTTTCGATGTGAACTCCGCCTATTTCCACAATCACGGCGGCTATGAGTTTGCTAAACAGTTTTATGCCGAAGCCTACCAAGCCGCTGTGAAGATTGTGGGCGGCGAACAGTATATCCTCTCTGCCGTCATGCACGCCGATGAGATCAACCGGGCCATGTCGGAAGCTCTGGGACAGGATGTGTACCACTACCACCTTCATGTGGTGTATGTCCCAGTGGTGGAAAAGCAGATTCTCTGGTCAAAGCGGTGCAAGGATAAGGCTTTGGTGGGGACGGTCAAGGAGACCATTATGCAGGTCAGCCGCAGCAAAAAGTGGCTGTCCAAACCGGCATTGGACGAAACCGGGAATCCCGTTTTGCAGAAAAATGGAAAGCCGGTTCTAAAGAAATCCTACTCCATTTTGCAGGATGATTTTTATCAGCACATGAGAGCTGCTGGATATACCGACGTAGAGCGTGGAGAGCGAGGCAGCACCGAGGAGCATCTGACGGTGACCCAGTTTAAGGTGGCACAGGAGCAGCAGCGGCTGGAAGATGTGACCGCCCAAATCGCTCAGACAGAACAGGCGCTGGACACCGCACAGGCTGCCGTTGAGAAAAAGCAGAAGGAACTGCAATCCCTGCAAAGGCAGACCAAAGAGCAGCGCACCGCTGCTTTGACTGTGCAGGAAATCCGCTCCATGGGGAAAAAGACGATCACCGGCAATATCACTCTGACCCCATCCGAGTGCAGTACGCTCAAGGATTATGCGGTCAATGGGATTCTTGCCAAGGCAGAAAACAGCCGTTTGGAAGATAGTCTGCAACAAGCGCAAAAGAGTGCCGCTGTCTGGAAACAGCGGTATGAAAAGATTTATGACAAGTACCAAGAACTGAAAAAGGAAGTCCAGCCATATCTGGACGCTGTCAAGCTCGTACCCGAAAAGGTGCGGGCTTTTCTTGATGCCATTTTGCCCCGTACACGGCAAACAAGGCAGCACGATCAACCTTCCCGCCGCAAGTCGCAGGATATGGAACTTTAATTGATGGAGGAAACTGCATGAGAAAACACAAAGATTTTATGAGCGAACCCGACTATGGCTATATCGACATTGAATCCTGCTTTGACCCGATTTTTGAGCCGCCGATCGACTTTCTGGAAGAATGCCGGAAACGGTGGGAAAACCGGATGAATCCGTTCACCGGTACGGTGGAGCGGAAAATCGGAAATACCTGGTATCTGCTGGAGACTGTATGTGACGGAAATGAGCCGCTTACCCACAAGGTAAAACGGCTCATTTTTTCGAATAAGGAGGCGCTTTGTTCATGACACAGACTCAAATTCATGCTACAATATCACCATGCACACCGATTCTGTCAGCTGACCCAACCGTAAAGGAGGACGATATGTTGGATCAGCAGAAAATCACCATCCTGTATTGCCGCCTCAGCAATGAGGATGCGCTGGATGGAGAATCAAATTCGATACAGAATCAAAAAGAGTTTTTAACCCGGTATGCAGCCGAGCATGGCTACACCAACCTGAAAATTCTGGTGGATGACGGATATACGGGAACCAATTTTGACCGCCCTGGCGTACAGGAAGGCTTTGCACTGGTTAAGCAGGGACTCGTCGGTTGCTGGCTGGTCAAGGATCTCAGCAGGTTTGGCCGAGATTACCTGACCGTTGGGCAGTACACGGACATCATTTTCCCCAGCTACGATGTGCGCTTTATCGCCGTCAACGATGGTGTGGACAGTGAGCGGGGCGACAGCGACGGCTTTGCCGCTATTCGCAATTTGTTCAACGAGTGGTATCCACGGGACACCAGCAAAAAAGTCCGGGTCGTATTCCGTCAGAAAGGCACCAGCGGAAAGCATCTGGGAAAACCGCCCTATGGCTATCGCACTGACCCAGCCGATAAAGACCATTGGATCATTGACGAGGATGCTGCCCCAGTAGTCAAGCGCATCTTTGACTTGGCCATTGACGGCAAGGGGCCGGAACAGATTGCCCGCATACTGGAGCAGGATAAGGTATTGACTACCAAGGCGCTGTATGCCAAACAGTCGGAAAACCATCCTGACCCGAAAAAGCGGAAGAAGATGCCGGAACGCCCTTACCATTGGATTGGTCAATCGGTTGCGGGTATTCTGGAACGGATGGAGTACACCGGCTGTACCTGCAATTTCAAGACCTATTCCAAGTCCTATAAGCTGAAGAAGCGGATTCCCAATGCCATCGAAGATATGTGCATCTTCCCTGATACGCAGGAAGCAATCGTTTCCCAGGCTCAGTGGGACAGGGTGCAGGAGCTGAGAAAAAATAAACGCCGTCCCACAAAAGCCCAGCGGCAGGGATTGTTCTCCGGGCTTCTGTTCTGTCCTGATTGTGGGAATAAGCTGCACTTTGCTACCTGCAAAAGCTTTGACGGCAAGCAAGACCACTATGTATGCTCCAGCTACAAAAGCGGTCGAGGTACCTGTTCTGCCCACTATATCCGGGAAGATGTACTGCGGGAACTGGTGTTGGAGCGCATTCGGGCGGTCAATGCCTATATCCGGCAGGACGTGGAAGGTTTTCAGGAAGAATGGCTGCAATGCCGCCGCTCCGATCAGGAACGCAACATCCGTGAAAATCGGAAGCGAGTGGAGCAGGCTAAGAAGCGGCTGGCTGACTTGGATGTTCTTCTGTCCCGACTCTATGAGGATTTTGTCCTGGGCGATCTGAACAAGGAGCGGTACAAGAAAATGACCGCCGATTACGAGGCAGAACAGGAACGGTTAAAGCTCGAAATCGAAGTGACGGAAGAATGGCTGGAAACGCAGGAAACCATGAGTGCGGATGTGGATGCCTTTGTCGCCCTGACTCAGAAGTATGTGGATGTACCGGAATTGACACCTACGATAGTCAATGAGTATATCAAGAAGATCGAGGTGTTTGCGCCAGACAAATCCAGTGGCAAGCGGGTACAGAAGGTAAAAATCTACTTCAACTTCGTGGATGACGTAGAGATTCCTGTGATTTCCGAGCCTGTTGTTGCGAAATCTACCCCTGGACGCAGAAAAACGGCGTGACCATTGCGGTCACACCGTTCTCTGCCCCTCGCAAAGCTAAATAGTACCTTATCACTATTAAGCCTTCCGGTCCGGGGATTTTTACTCGCTCAGATTAGCCGAAGTAGCGCTTCAGCAGGCCCTCGAAGGCCTTGCCGTGGCGGGCCGCTCCCCTTGGGACCCGTCCCATGGGGGCCCCGCTGATTTCATCTGCTCGGGCGGAGTGAATCCGCCCGGCATCGAGGTTTTGCCTCCGGCAAAACGCTCGGTGACGAGGTCCGCCACAGCAAAAAAATCCCCGGACCTTCCGGTCCGGGGATTTTTACTCGCTCAGATTAGCCGAAGTAACGCTCCAGCAGGCCCTCGAAAGCCTTGCCGTGACGGGCCTCGTCGCGGGCCATCTCGTGGACGGTGTCGTGGATGGCGTCCAGACCCAGCTCCTTGGCCTTCTTGGCCAGCTCGAACTTGCCGGCGGTGGCGCCGTTCTCGGCGTCAACACGCATCTCCAGGTTCTTCTTGGTGGAGTCGGTCAGGACCTCGCCCAGCAGCTCGGCGAACTTGGCGGCGTGCTCGGCCTCCTCATAGGCGGCCTTCTCCCAGTACAGGCCGATCTCGGGATAGCCCTCGCGGTGAGCCACACGGGCCATGGCCAGGTACATACCGACCTCGGAGCACTCGCCCTGGAAGTTCTCACGCAGGCCCTGCAGGATGCTCTCGTCCACACCCTTGGCCACGCCGACCACGTGCTCGGCGGCCCAGCTCTTCTCGCCGGTCTGCTCCTTGAACTTCTCCTTGGGAGCCTTGCAGATGGGGCAGAACTCGGGAGCGGTCTCGCCCTCGTAGACATAACCACAGACGGTGCACACAAACTTCTTCATGTTGATTTCCTCCTGATTTTTGATTTTTTGTTTTATTCAACTGATCTGGCTTTTCTCCCTGCATTCTGCGCAGGTGCCGTGGAAAACAAGGTCGTGGTGGTGAACCTGGAGTCCGTACGTCTCGCTGACCTGCCGGTCCAGCCCGGCGTCCACCGGAATCTGATGCAGATCGATCACAGCGCCGCAGCAGTCACAGATAAAGTGGTTGTGCGGGCGGACGTTTGCATCAAAGCGCTCCTGTCCGTTGACCACTGCCACACACTGTACCGTCCCCTGCTCCCGGAAAAAGTTCAGGTTCCGGTAGACCGTGCCCAGCGACAGATCCGGATGGGCGGGCTTGAGCCGCTGATAGATCCAGTCAGCCGAGGGGTGGATATCGGTGGAGCAGATGGCCTCCAGAATGGCCTCACGCTTTTTGCTGTACCGGATGGTGCGTTCCATACTCGCCTCCTTATCAGTAGTAATTCTTGTTTGCAGGATTATCATAGCATACTGGTCGGAGTTTGTAAAGGGTTTTTTTCGCTTTTTCGAAAATAATTTTTGGGAGATTCCCGGAATGAATTTTACGGTTCCTGCTCCTCCTCAGAGGCAGAAAGGGCGCTCTGAAACTCCTCATAGGTACAAAACACGTTCAGCGCCTCCAGCATGGCGTTGGCCGTCATATGCTCTGGCAGCTTCAGACGGCGCAGCAGGGCCTGGCGGCGCTGGGCGGAGTCCGGTCCGCCCGACAGCCCGGCGGCAAACAGGTCCGCCTTGGTGATGGGGCGGCGGGATATGTGCTCCCCTGACTCTTGATCCAGGAAGGTGACCCCCGCACGGCGCAGCGCCTCCTCCAGCACCTGGGGGCGCATGCCCTCCACCCCCAGCTTGCCCTCCTTCCCCGGCTGGCGCTTGCGGCGCTCCTTGCCGAAGAGGTCGGGGATATAGGCGTGCTTCACCTGCCCGGGCGGGATGGCCCCCTTGAGAAAGTTGCGGATCACAAAGCCCGCGCCGTCCGAGTCGGTGAGCACCACCAGTCCCCGCTCCCTGGCCAGACGGCGGAGCAGGGAGAGCCGCTCGCTGTCCTTGAAGATGCCGAAGCCCTTCGTCTCAATAATAATGGTATCCACCAGCTGGGAGAGGGTGTTCTTGTCGTAACGCCCCTCCACCACCACGGCTTCCTTGATTTTCAGCATAGTTGGTATCTCTCCTGTCCGGCGTTTTCAGCGCTTTCGGGACGAGGCCCCCGCCAGCTCCAGCAGAAACTGGGTGAGCAGCTCTTCCCCGTCGGCGCCGGTGGACTTCATGGCCAGGTCCATCTCCCCGCAGCGGATCACCGCCCGGCGGCACCAGGGCAGAGAGAACCGGCGGGCCGACTGCATCAGCTTCTCCGCCGGGTAGGCCGAGCGCATGCCCCACAGCTCCATCAGATAAGAGGTGCCCTTCCGGTTCTCAATGGCCAGCCGGGCGGAGTAGAGCTGCCGGAGCTGCCTCCCCAGAACGGCCAGGATCTTGATGGGGGCCTCCTGCATGTGGTACAGGTCCCCCAGGACGGCGGCAGCCCGCTCGAAGTTGCCGGCGGCGATGGCGTCGGTCATCTGGAACACCACCGCGTCCAGCTGGGGCGTGGCCACGGCGTCGATGTCCTGGCGGGTGATGCGGTGGTTCTTGGCATAGGAGCCGATCTTGCCGATCTCCGAGATGAGGCCGTTCATCAGGTCGCCGCAGAGGAAGATGAGGTACTTGGCCTCCTCGGAGCCGATGTCGTGGTCGGTGGCACGGAAGCGGCGGCGGACCCAGTCTACCAGGTCCCCCTGCTCCTGCCGGGCGAAGTTGACCACGCTGCCGTGCTCCTTCAGGGCGGCGGCCAGCTTGGTGCGGGCGTCCGCCTTGTACTCAATGAGGTCGTAGACAAAGACCAGGCACACATAGTCGGGCAGGTCTGCAAAGAGGGCGGTGAGGCCCTCCTTGTCCCCCTTGTAGAGGTCGTAGTCGCTGACCACAATCAGGGTGCGCTCACTCATCATGGGCAGGCAGTCCACCATCTGGGCCAGGCGCTTGATGTCAAACTCCTTGCCCGACATGGTGTGGAGGTTGAACTCCTCCATGCCCGCGGGCAGGAGCTTTTTCTTCATCTGCCCCAGGTAGAAGTCCCGCAGGTAGGCCTCCTCCCCGTAGAACACGTAGAGCCGGCCGATGGTGCCGTCGGCAATGTCCTTTTTCAGCTTCTGATAGGCGGCGCTGTCCGCCTTTTCCTTTTTTGCCATGGGTCATTCCCCCTTGTGGGTGGATTCAGTCCGCCGCCCGGACGGTAATGGTACCCTGGAGGTCGGTGCGCCAGACGGCGCAGCCCGCCTGCTCCAGCCGGTCCAGGGTGGAGTCGGCAGGGTGTCCGTAGGAATTGTAGCCCACGGAGATGACGGCGTACTCCGGCATCACCGCCGCCAGCAGCTCCTCCGAGGTGGAGGACTTGGAGCCGTGGTGTCCCGCCACCAGCAGCTCGATGTCGGGCAGATTCCCGTATTTGATGAGCCGCCGCTCCACGGCGGCGTTCATGTCTCCGGTGATGAGGGCATCAAAGTCCCCCAGAGTGGCCAGCACGGAGAGCCCCTCCTCGTTGCCGCCGCCGGTGCCCAGGGGCGCGTAGAGGGTGAGTGCCGCGCCGCCCAGCTCCACCGTCGCGTCCTCCTCGATAAAGACGACCTCGGTCCCCTTCTTCTCCGCCAGGGCCAGGATCTCCGCCCGGAGGGGGTTGTCCGGCTCCATGTCCGGCACCGCCAGGGCGGACACTGTCAGCCGCTCCATCAGCTCGGGCACGCCGCAGGCGTGGTCATCGTGGAAGTGGGTCAGCACCAGCAGGTCCAGAGTGCTCTTGCCCATGGCCTGCACGTAGTCGGCGGCAATGTCCCCCGGGTCGTCGGCGCCGCTGCCGCCGCAGTCCACCAGGGCCGTGTTCCCCTGGCTGGTCAGCAGTATGCTCTGCCCCTGGCCCACGTCCAGCACGGTGACGGTCAGGCCGCTGCCCCGCAGGGAGATCATATTGAACATGAGGGCCACCGCCAGGGTCACGGCGCAGCAGCACACCGGGGCAAGGGGCCGGGGCTTCTCCCTGCGGAACAGGATACAGGCCCCGATGACCCCGTAGACGAAGAGGAGCCAGAACAGGAGATACCGGCCCGCCTCCAGGCTGACCGAAGCAAAGGGCAGGCCGCTCAGGCCGTACACGATACGGTGGAAAACCCAGCTCACCGGCTCCGCCAGAGCGGCCAGCACCGTACCCGCAAGAGGCAGCACCCCGCCCAGGGCGGCGGCGGGCAGGCACAGGAGAAAGAGCACCGTCACGGCCCACAGCGTTAACAGGTTGGCCAGGGGCGAGGCCAGGGAGACAGTGCCGAAATAATGAACCGTGAGGGGCGTAGTGAAGGCGATGGCCCCGATGCTCATGGTGACGCAGCCCACCAGGAAGCGGACGGCGCTGTTGTACAGCCGCCGGGGGCGTGTTTTCCCCTTTTTCAGGGGGAAGCGGTGGAAAAACTTCTCGTTGAGCCGCCCTGTAATGGCGAGAATGCCCGCCACCGACAGGAAGGAGAGCTGAAGGCCCACATCCATGGCGGCGTTGGGGTTCTGGAGCAGGAGCAGCAGGAGGGCGAAGGACAGGGAGGTCACCGTGTCCCCCTCCCGGCTCAGGGCTGGGCCCAGCAGCAGGAGAATCTGCATCACACCGGCCCGCACCACCGAGGGCGCGAAGCCGGTGAGGGCCATAAAGGCCAGCACCAGCGGGATGGACACCATGGCCATCATCTTTCTCCGCCGCCTGCGCACCAGCATGGCGGGCAGCATCACCACCATGCTCATGTGCATGCCGGACACAGCCACCACATGGGCCAGGCCGCAGCGCTTGAGGGCGGTGTAGAACCCGCCGGTGAGGCCGGACTTGTCCCCGGTGGTCAGGGCCAGGGCGAGACCGGCGGTCTCGTCGGAAAACAGTTCGGCAATGTGCTCCCCCATGGCCCTGCGCCACAATGCGGGCCAGTATTGCAGGGGCACGGACTCCGCCGGTGTGACAGTCGGGAGCTCTCCGGCGTTGGCGGTGAGAAAAATCCCCTTGGAATAGTAGTAGCCGCTCTTCTCCCCGCCGATGGCGTCCGCCAGCCTCAGCCGGGCGGTACAGGTCAGGGTGTCGCCGGGTTTTATGTCCGGGACGGCCTCGTCTCCGGGGTAAAAATAGAGGATCGCCCCCAGATCCGGCCCGTCCGGGTCCAGTAACCGCACCTCCACTGAGACGCTGGACGTCCCTGCTTCGGGCCAGTCCGCCGCCTGGGCGGTGACGGTCCCCTCCGTCCCCGCCAGCTGTTCCGCCAGGTACACCGTGCGCATGTCATAGCCCCAGCTCCACAACAGGCCCAGGGCCAGACCCGCGGCACACAGCACCAGACGCAGCCGCCTGTCCTCCCGCTGTCTGCGCCAGCGGAGCAGGCATACCGCCCAAATCAGGGCGCACACCACCGCCCCGGCCAGCCGGACCGGCCAGGGAAGCAGGTACACCGACAGGTATACGCCCGCCCCAAAGGGCAGCGCAAAGGAGGCCAGCTTACGCACGGGGAGAGGGGTCGTCTGTGCGTCCCAGAATATAGTCGGTGGTGGTCTGATACAGGTCTGCAAGTTTAATCACAGCCCAGGCAGGAATTTCCCGAATTCCTTTTTCATACCGCCAGTAGACGTTCCGGTTCAGGTTGAGATAAGCCGCTATCTCAATCTGGCTCTTGTCGTGGTCAACCCGCAGGTCCTCAATTCTCTGAAAGTGCATGGGATCACCTCAGAAAAATGCTACCAAACGGCAACATTCTTCCGCGCTAGTTTCACCCATACGGCTTCAATTTATTTCAATGAAAAAAGGCGGTCAAAGACCGCCTTTTTTGCCTTCCCCCGAGGGGGAAGGTGGCTGGCCGCAGGCCAGACGGATGAGGGGCCAACCCTAGATGCTGCTATCAGCCCGGAGGCCAGGTCATATCCCGACCGGCCAGCACGTGGAAGTGCAGATGGTGCACGCTCTGGCCGGCCCGCTCTTCCCCAGGCGGAAACCGCCTGGGGTGCCCCGTTTATTTTATCTGCTCGGGCGGAGTGAATCCGCCCGGCATCAAGGTTTTGGTCCTGCGGCCCAAAACGCTTGGCGCGGCTCGCAGGCCCTTAGCCCGGAGGCCAGGTCATGTCCCGGCCCGCCAGCACGTGGAAATGCAGATGGTGCACGCTCTGGCCGGCCTGCTCGCCGCAGTTGGACACCACGCGGAAATCGGTGATGCCCAGGTCCTTGGTCACCTTGGAGATGACCTCAAAGGCGTGGGCCACCACGCCGGAGTTCTCGGCGTTGATCTCGCCGCAGGAGCCGATGTGCTCCTTGGGAATCACGAGAAAATGGGTGGGCGCCTGGGGATCGATGTCGTAAAAGGCATAGACCTGGTCGTCCTCGTAGACCTTCTTGGACGGAATCTCGCCCGCCGCAATCTTACAGAACAGACAGTCGCTCATGGAACAGCCTCCTTCCGGGAAACATTTTCTTCAGTATACCACACCCTCGCCAAATTGTCATGCTTTTTTGCCTTTCTGACGGGCCAGTCCAGGCGCCGCCCGCAGCAAAGTCTCCGTCAGGCCGCCCAGCAGCGCCGCCAGCTCCGCCGGCTCCATATCACAGCCGTCCCGCACCCACCGGTGGATCAGGCCGCTGCCGCCCATGAACATGTACTGGAGGATGTACTTCCACTCCGGCCCCGCCACAGACATTTCCGCTCCCGCAGGCCAAATGTACCGGATGGTCTCCTCAAATACCCGACGCTGAAGCGGAGCGTTCATGTCCATAAACTGGCCGTTGTAGATCAGCAGAGCGAACATCTCCCGCCGCTCCTTGATATAGGCCAGCATGGGCTCCGTCTGTACCCTGTCCGCCCCTATGTCCCGGACATAGTCCAGCAGGGCGTCCACCAGCTCGTTGCCCATCTCATAGTACAGCTGGACCACATCCTGATAATAGGCGTAAAAGGTGGAGCGGTTGAGCTCCGCCCGCTCGCACAGCTCCTTTACCGTGATCCGCTCCACCGGCTTCTCCTCCAGCAGCCCCAGCAGACTCTCCCGCAGCAGACGCTTGGTCAGACGGGTCCGCTGGTTCTCCTTCCGCTCCTCTTTCTCCATGACGCTCCTCCTGTTCCCTGCCTTTTTCCCGGTCCATGCCGTAATTCCAACACTTTTCTCGTTTATATCTTGAACACGGCGTTTTTAAAAAATCTAATGATTTAAAAACAACACTGTGTTGAATACAATACATCATGAGCAATGGAAAAGCAATAGATTTTTGCTATTTTCATCCGTGTACGAGCAAAACGAAAGGAAGAGGAGTATGGACATGAGAGAAAAGAACACGGCATCACCCCGTCCGGCGGGAAAGCTGCCCGTCATCCTGGTCAGCGTGCTGCTGGTCGTCGCGCTGATCGTCAACGTGGTATGTATCCGGCTGTATCCCGCCATCAACGCCTTTATGGCGGCCAACCTGAACAGCCGCCTCACCGGCGGCAGCGTCACCGCCGAGCAGCTCACCCCCGACCAGGCCAAGGAGGCCAGCCTGCTGATGGCCCAGGAGCTGGAGTCCGAGGGTCTGGTGCTGCTGGAGAACAAGGACGGCGCGCTCCCCCTGGAGCAGGGCGCCAAGGTCAACCTGTTCGGCTACGCCACCGTCTCCCCCCTCTACGGCGGCACCGGCAGCGGCTCCAGCGACACGTCCTCCAACGTGGACCTGATCCAGGGCCTGACCAATGCCGGTTTCACCGTCAATGAGGAGCTGGCCGACTTCTACCGCAATTCCGGCGTCAGCCGTCCCGAGCAGGGCGGTTACACCGGCTCCAACTTCACCCCCGCCGAGGTGCCTGTGTCCCAGTACACCGACCAGGTGCTCCAGCAGGCCCGGGACTTCTCCGACGTGGCCGTGGTCATGCTCTCCCGCATCGGCGGCGAGGGCGGCGATCTGCCCGCCGATATGTACGCGGCCGGGTACAGCGACACCGACGACGGCCGCAGCTACCTCTCTCTCACTCAGGACGAGGAGGACCTGCTGGAGCTGGTCAAGTCCCAGGGCTATGAGACCGTGGTGGTGCTCATCAACTCCTCCCACGCCATGGAGCTGGGCTTCCTCGAGGATGAGGGTATCGACGCCGCCCTGTGGATCGGCGGTCCCGGCAGCACGGGCATGAACGCCGTGGGCGAGGCCCTGTCCGGCGTGGTGAACCCCTCCGGCCGCCTGACCGACACCTACGCCTACGACATCTCCTCCTCTCCCGCCTACTGGAACGCGGGTGACTTTACATACAGCAACCTGGAGCGCAACTACGTGGAGTACGCCGAGGGCATCTACGTGGGCTACCGGTTCTACGAGACCCGCTGGATCGACAACGAGACCGGCGTGTGCGGCGAGGATGCCTACCAGGCCGCCGTCCAGTACCCCTTCGGCTACGGCCTGAGCTACACCACCTTTACCCAGGAAATCGAGGACTACTCCGACGCCGACGGCGCCATCTCCATGACTGTAAAGGTGACCAACACCGGCAGCGTCCCCGGCAAGGACGTGGTCCAGGTCTACTACACCGCCCCCTACACCGTGGGCGGCATTGAGAAGGCCCACGTGGTGCTGGCCGGCTTCGACAAGACCGAGCTGCTCCAGCCCGGCGACAGCCAGTCGGTCACCATCACCTTCGCTGCCCAGGACATGGCCTCCTACGACTACCAGACCAACGGCTGCTATGTGCTGGAGTCCGGCACCTATCAGATCAAGCTGATGAACAACGCCCACGACGTCATCGACCAGCGGGAGTACACTGTGACCTCCACCATTGTCTATGACGAGAGCAACCCCCGCTCCACCGATGTGACCGCCGCTGTCAACCGCTTTGACGACGTGACCAACGGCCAGATCACCCAGTATGTCTCCCGTGCCGACTGGAAGGGTACCCTGTCCACCGCCCGCACCGACGGCAAGACCGCCTCCGACGAGGTGGTGGAGGCCTTCACCAACCCGCCGGTGTACGAGAATGACCCGGACGACCAGCCCATCACCTTCGCCAACCACGGCCTCACCCTGGAGGACCTGTCCGGCAAGGACTACGACGACCCCATGTGGGAGCAGCTCCTGGAGCAGCTGAGTGTGGAGGGCATGACCAACATAATCTCCAACGGCGGCTGGTCCACCCCCGAGGTCACCAGCGTGGGCAAGCCCGCCACCAACGACCTGGACGGCCCTGCCGGCATCAACAGCCTGGTGAGCAACCTGCGGGGCGTGTCCTTCCCCAGCCAGGTGGTCATCGGCTCCACCTGGAACCAGGCCCTGGTGGAGGAGTTCGGACGCACCTTCGGCGCGGAGGCCGTGGCCAACCACGTGGTGGGCCTCTACGCCCCCGGCGCCAACATCCACCGCACGCCCCTCTCCGGCCGCAACTTTGAGTACTACTCCGAGGACAGCCTTCTCTCCGGCAAGCTGGCCGCCGCCACCATCCGGGGCGCCGCCAGCCAGGGCGTGTACTGCTACGTCAAGCACTTCGCCCTCAACGACCAGGAGAGCAACCGCCTCTCCCTCTCTGTGTGGGCCAACGAACAGGCCATGCGTGAAATCTACCTCCGGGCCTTTGAGATCGCCGTCAAAGAGGGCGGCGCCACCGCGGTCATGAGCAGCTACAGCTACCTGGGCGCCACCTGGGCCGGGGCCAACCCCGCCCTGCTCACCGGCGTGCTCCGGGAGGAGTGGGGCTTCCAGGGCATGGTGGTCACCGACTCCGCCATGGGCAACACCGCCTGGATGGACGTGAACCTGGCCATCCGGGCCGGCGGCGACATGATGCTCTGCCTCATGGGCGTCACCCTGGACAGCTCCGGCAACACCGCCCAGCAGGCCATGCGCACCGCCTGCCACAACATCCTCTACACCCAGGCCAACAGCGCCGCCGTGTCCGCCGCCGCCGACGGCGACCAGCAGTCCCCCGCCCCCACCGCCTCCGAGACCATCCAGCCCACCGAGTCCTCTGCTCCCAGTGCCGATGCCTACCTGACCCTCACCGGCACCGGCGACGGCTGGCTGGTCTGCAACGTGGTCCTCATGGGCGACAACACCTTCACCGTCGCCTTCGACTACAACGCCGAGAACTCCGGCATTCAGACCGACTCCGGCACCTGGGTCCTCAACGACGACGGCTCCATCTCCCTCACCGGCGACTCCCGCAGCTTTACCGCCACCACCTCCGACGGCTCCAACTACACCATGGACGTGGAGAACGTGGAGACCGGCGTCATCTGCACCGTCTCCGGCTCCGTCCAGGGCGGCGGCAGCTCCGCCCCCAGCGACGGCTCCTATCTCACCCTCACCGGCACCGGCGACGGCTGGCTGGTATGCAACGTGGTCCTCATGGGCGACAACACCTTCACCGTCGCCTTCGACTACAACGCCGAGAATGCAGGCATTCAGACCGACTCCGGCACCTGGGTCCTCAACGACGACGGCTCCATCTCCCTTACCGGCGACTCCCGCTCCTTCACTGCCACCACGTCTGACGGCTCTAACTACACCATGGATGTGGAGAACCTCCAGACCGGCATCACCTGCACTGTCTCCGGCACTGCAAATACCTGATTCCCCCCGACCGCCTGCCTTTCCGGCAGGCGGTCGGGCGGTATCTGAGGCCTGAATTTTCTTCCGTGTCTGTTCCGAATTGCAATTTACGCACATAAACGTACCGATTACGTCAAAGGTACCCCATTCTCAATTCTTTCTGCTATACTATGTGCAAAGGCCGTGTTCGAGCACAGAACACCGGCGGCAGGGGACATAATGTTCCAGAAAAGGAGTGTAAGGGATTGAAATACGCGGACTTAATCAAGAAGATGACCCTTGAAGAGAAGTGCAGCCTGCTGAGCGGCGAGGGCAACTTCACTACCAAGAGCGTAAAGCGGCTGAACATCCCGGGGATGTTTCTGTCGGACGGCCCTCACGGGCTGCGTAAGCAGGCAGGCGCTGCGGATCACCTGGGCCTGAACGCCTCGCTGCCCGCCACCTGCTGCCCCACGGCGGCCACCATGGCCAACTCCTGGGACCCGGAGCTTGGCGAGGAGCTGGGCAAGATGCTGGGCGAAGAGGCCAAGGCCCAGGGCGTCAGCGTGCTGCTGGGCCCCGGCCTGAACATGAAGCGCTCCCCCCTGTGCGGGCGCAACTTTGAGTATTTCTCCGAGGACCCCTATCTGGCAGGCAAGATGGCGGCCGCCTACATCCGCGGTATCCAGAGCCAGGGCGTGTCGGCCTGCCCCAAGCACTTCGCCGCCAACAGCCAGGAGACCCTGCGCATGCACTCGGACAGCGTGGTGGACCAGCGGACCTTCCGTGAGATCTACCTGACCGGGTTTGAGATCGCGGTGAAGGAGGGCCACCCCAAGTCCATCATGTCGGCCTACAACCGCATCAACGGCAAGTACGCCAACGAGGACAAGGAGCTGCTGCGGGACATCCTGGTGGACCAGTGGGGCTTTGACGGCTTCGTGGTCACCGACTGGGGCGGCAGCAACGACCGGGCCGAGGGCCTCCGCTGCGGCAACGCCCTGGAGATGCCCGCCACCGGCGGCAACAGCGACCGGGAACTGGTGGCCGCGGTCAAGGCCGGCACCCTGTCCGAGGACGTGATCGACCAGCGGCTGGACGAGTACCTGAGCGTGCTCTTCGCCACCGTTATCCCCGCCGACGCCCCCAAGGAGTTCGACGTGGAGGCACATCACGCCACCGCCCGCAGGGCCGCCGAGAGCACCATCGTGCTGCTCAAGAACGAGGACGGCATCCTGCCCCTGAAGGCGGGCACCTCCGTGGCCGTCATCGGCGACTTCGCCCAGACTCCCCGCTACCAGGGCGCCGGCTCCAGCATGGTCAACCCCACCAAGCTGGACTGTGCCCTCTCCGTCATCAAGTCGGGCAGCGGCCTGAAGCTGGTGGGCTTTGAGCCCGGCTTCATCCGCCACGGCGGGGCCGATGAGGCCAAGAAGAACGCCGCCGTGGAGCTGGCCAAGAACGCCGATGTGGTGCTGCTGTACATGGGCCTGGACGAGATCAGCGAGTCCGAGGGCCTGGACCGGAAGCACATGAAGATCCACCAGAACCAGGTCGATGTGCTGGAGGCCGTGGCCAAGGTCAACCCCAACGTGGTGGTAGTCCTCTCCGGCGGCTCCCCCATCGAGACCCCCTGGCTGGACAGCTGCAAGGCCGTGGTCCACGGCTATCTGGGCGGCCAGGCCGGCGCCGGCGCCGTGGTGGACGTGCTCACCGGCAAGGTCAACCCCTCCGGCAAGCTGGCCGAGACCTGGGCCATGCGGTACGAGGACACCCCCGCCTACCGCCACTTCCCCGGCACTGAGGCCACCTCCGAGTACCGTGAGGGCATGTACATCGGCTACCGCTACTACCAGACCGCCCAGGTGCCCGTCCGCTTCCCCTTCGGCTTTGGCCTGAGCTACACTACCTTCGCCTATGCCGACCTGCGGGCCACCGACAAGTCCGTCACCTTCACCGTCACCAACACCGGCAGCGTGGCCGGCGCGGAGATCGCCCAGGTGTACGTCTCCCGCAAGGGCGGCGTGGTGTTCCGCCCCGAGCAGGAGCTCAAGGGCTTTGTGAAGGTGTTTCTCAACCCCGGCGAGTGCAAGACCGTCACCGTGGAGCTGGACGACAAGGCTTTCCGGTACTTCAACGTGAAGACCGGCAAGTTCGAGGTGGAGAGCGGCGACTACGAGCTCCGTGTGGGCGCCTCCTGCGCCGATATCCGTCTCACCGCCACCGTGGCGGTGAAGGGCACCGACGCCCCCGCCCCCTACGATCTCAGCAAGCTGCCCAGCTACTGCTCCGGCAAGGTGAGCGACGTGGGCGACGCCGAGTTCGAGTACCTGCTGGGCCGTCCCATCCCCCCCGCCAAGTGGGATCGCTCCGCCCCCCTGGGCATGAACGACACCTTCTCCCAGCTGTTCTACGCCAAGAGCTGGATCGGACGGCTGGTCTACTCCATCCTCACGCATATGAAGAACAAGGCCGACGCCAAGGGCACCCCCGACCTGAACATCCTCTTCATCTACAACATGCCCTTCCGCGGCGTGGCCAAGATGATGGGCGGTGCCTTTGATATGGACATGTCTGCCGCTCTGGTGGAAATCTTCAACGGCCACTTCTTCAAGGGCCTGGGACACCTCATCTCCGCGAACTCCCGGATGAACAAGGCAAAGAAAGAGACCGCCCAGGCTCTGGCCCAGGCGGGCAATGCGAAAGGAGAAAACTGATATGACCGACAATAAAAGCAAGACCGGCCTGGCCGGCTGGTGGAACAGCTTCGCCGAGAAGCACCCCAAGGCTTCCAAGTGGATCCGGGAGGGCGGACTGTTCGTCATCGTCAGCAATCTGGTGACCGTGCTCAAGTACTTCATCCTCCAGTTCCTGCCCCTGGCCTTCCAGAGCCTGTCCAACGTGGACTTCGGCTGGCCCGGCATCCCGGTGACCCTCTTCGGCGAGACCTTCCAGTGGAACATCTTCGGCTACGACACCGCCCACGGCGGCCTGGGCTACTTCTGCGCCTACATGATCGCCATGGCCATCGGCGAGATCATCAACTTCCCCATCCAGCGCAACTTCGTCTTCCGCAGCAAGGGGAACCTGGCCTGGCAGATCGCCTGGTATGTGGTGGCCTTCATCATCATCAACTGCATCGTCAACTCCATCAACTGCGTGTGGGTGGCGGTGGCCGGCATGTTCGTGCCTGACTTTATCTACAACATCGGTACCGTGGTCCTCAACGGCGGTATCTCCATGGTTATTTTCTTCTTTGTCAACAAGGTCATCTTCCCTGAGGCCAAGCAGGCCTGAGAAGATTGCGGGGAGGTCAACGGTTATGGTCACCATAAAGGACATTGCCAAGCGGGCGGGCGTCTCCCGCGGCACCGTGGACCGGGTACTCAATAACCGGCCCGGCGTCAATCCGGAGACGGAGGCCAAGGTGCGGGCCCTCATCGAGGAGATGGGCTACCGCCCCAACATGGCCGGCCAGATCCTGGCCGTCAAGAAGCGCCGGCTCCATCTGGCCTTTCTCATCTTCCACGGGCCCGAGTTCGTCTTTCACCTGGACATCCTCCACGCCGCCCGGGACAAGGCCGCTGAGCTGCGGGAGTTCGGCGTGACGGTGGACTTCTACCTGGTCCGCCAGCTGGACACCCCCTATCTGGAGCGGCTGTTCCGGGAGGTGGAGGACAACCAGCCCGACGGCATCGCCGCGCTGCCCCTGCGCACCACCGCTTTCATGTCCTTTATCCAGCGGATGAACGCCAAGGGCGTCCCCACCGTGTTCTTTAATCTGGACGAGGACTTTGCCCCCCACCTGGCCTATGTGGGCTGCGACTATGTCCAGTCCGGCCGGGTGGCCGCCGGCCTGGTGTCCCTGTGCACCGAGGGCCGGGGGCAGGTGGGCATCGCCGCGGCGGACGGCCCCAACTCCCCCAGCTTTGCCGGGCGTATGGGCGGCTTCTCCCAGGAGCTCTCCGCCAACCATCCGGGGCTGTCCATGGTGGACGGCGGCATGCCCGCCCTGTTCCACAACGGAGATTTCACCGAGGTGGTGGATCTGGTGGAGCAAAATCCCGACATGAAGGCCATCTATATCGTCAACATGGGGGACTACGGCGTGTGCCAGGAGATCCACCGGGCCGCACGGGGCCGCAATCTGGCGGTCATCACCCACGATCTGGCTCCTGCCCAGCAGGAGCTGCTGAAAAACGGCCTTATCTCCGCCACCATCGTCCAGCAGCCCGACATCCAGGGCTCCCTCCCCCTCCAGCTGCTCTATGAGTACCTGGCCTTCGGCACCCTCCCCGCCAAGAGCAAGTTCTTCACCGATCTGCACATCTGCATCAGCCAGAACGTGTAAACGCAAAAAACAGCGCCGGATTTTCATCCGGCGCTGTTTTTTTGCGCTATTTCTGTTGCGATTCCGGCGGTTTTCCCGCCAGCCGCTTTCCGCCCGGCTTTCCCCGCCGCAGCCGCAGCAGGGCGAACACATTGCTCTCCCGGCAGGCGTCCCGGAAGCGCTGCCCCGTCGCCAGGAAGCACAGCCCCGGCACGCTGGACACCAGCACAGTGCCCAGAACACAGCCAATCAGGGACAGCAGCCACACCGCCAGCTGGGCGGGTATACTCAGCGCGCCCCCCAGCAGCCCTCTGATGGCCGCGATGGCCATGGGGTGGGCCAGGTACACGCCGAAGGAGCAGGCCGACAGCAGTACCACCACCCGGCCGCTCCTCCTGCCCCGGAACAGGTCCTTGAACAGCAGGAACAGGGAGGCGGAAAGGGCCATGGTGCAGACGCCCCGGTAGGTGGCGAACTGCTCGCCGTAGGTGCCGGTGGCCAGGAAGACGATCCAGGTGCCCAGGGCGATCACCGCCCAGCTACCCAGGGCAACCGCCAGCAGAATCCGGCGCTCAGGCGGCTTCTCCAGCCGCTCCAGCCAGGCTCCCAGCAGGAAATACCCCAGATATCCCTCCAGCACGCTCACGTTCAATGTGGCGTTCTCCCGCAGCAGGGCGTACCAGGGGTCGGGCAGAAATCCGCTGAGCTGGTTGATTGCCAGGGTGACCACCACCCACAGCCCCAGCAGGTACCGCCAGTGCCGCTCCTCCAGATGGTCGGTCATCCGCTTGAGCAGGGGCGAGAGCAGGTACATGGGGATGAGGGCGTAGAGGAACCAGTAGGGCGTGAGGACGGAGATAGCGGGCAGGTTTACAAACTTCAGCAGCGCCGCCTCCCCGCCCTGGGTCAGCCAGACCCCAACCACCACCAGCAGCGACCAGCACAGCCCGGGGACAGCCACTCGGGGCAGCCGGCGGCGGAGCAGATAGGCCGGGTCGTCGGTCTTGTCCGAGCCCAGCAGCAGTGCGCCGGAGAGCATGAAGAACAGGGGCACCGCCGCCACCGCCAGCGCGGAGAGCAGGTTGGACAGGTGCCACAGGGCCATGTGCTCCGACTGGCGCAGCCCGTCCGCGGCGGTGTGGAGGTAGACCACGGCGGCCATGGAGGCCACCCGGAGCAGGTCGAAGTCCAGCCGCCGGACGCGTTTCGCTTTGCTCAAGGGGCGTTCAGCCTCCTTCCCCCCAATGGGGTCAGCCCTTCAGGCCGTTCTCCTGCCGCTCCATGTTCTCCACCACGATGTCGTGGATGTCGCCCTTGGAGGCGCAGTATTCCAGCACCTTCCAGGGCGTGTTGGTGTGGAAGTGGATCTTGATCAGGTCCTCGTCGCCAAAGGCCAGCAGGCAGTCGCCCTCGATGTTCTGGGCGATGTAATCGTGGATCTCGTCCTCGGAGAGGTTCTCTCCTGCGATGAGAAGCTGGGTGTCAAACTTGTACTCCAACATACAAATTCCTCCTTATTCTCCCGACACCTGCCGCCGCAACAGGGACAGGGGCGGCACGGCCCGGGGCAGCTTCATGATCAGCTTCATCTGGGGCTTTCTGGCCTCGGTGAGGGGCAGCCCGTCGCCGTCGGTCATGGCGGACACGGTGAACCGCTCCGGGCGCACGTCCGGCCCCACCAGCTCCAGCTCGTCCCCCACGGCGAACTTGTTGCGCAGGGACAGGACCGCAGTGCCGTCGCTCTGGCAGGACTCCACCAGCGCGCACACCTGCCAGTCCCGGATGTACCGGGAGTCCTCGGTGAACTGGCCGGGCTGGCCGTAGAAGAAGCCGGTGGAGTAGTGCCGGTGGCTGATGTGCTCCACCTCGTCCCGCCACACCGGGTCCAGGGGCTCCCCCGCCAGGGCGGCGTCCACCGCGTGGCGGTAGGCGCCGGTCACAATGGCGGCGTAGTAGGCGCTCTTGGCCCGGCCCTCGATCTTGAAGCTGTCCACCCCCGCCTCCACCAGCTCGGGGATGTGGTCGATCATGCACATGTCCCGGGAGTTCATGATGTAGGTGCCCTTCTCGTCCTCATAGACCGGGAAGTACTCCCCGGGCCGTTTCTCCTCCATCAGGGCGTACTTGTACCGGCAGGGCTGGGCGCACGCGCCCCGGTTGGAGTCCCGGCCCGTCATGTAGTTGGACAGAAGGCACCGCCCGGAATAGGACACGCACATGGCCCCGTGGACAAAGCACTCGATCTCCAGCTCTTTGGGGGTCTTGGCCCGGATCTCCCGGATCTCATCCAGGGTCAGCTCACGGGCCAGGATGACCCGGCTGGCCCCCAGGTCGTACCAGGTGGAGGCGGACTGGTAGTTGACGATGCTGGCCTGGGTGGAGATATGGGCCCGGACATGGGGCGCATAGCGCTTCACCAGGGCCAGGGTGCCCACGTCGGCCACGATGACGGCGTCCACGCCGGTCTGGTCCAGGTACTCCAGCCACTCGGGCAGCCTGGCCACCTCGTCGTTGCGGGGCATGGTGTTGCAGGTGATATGCACGGCCACGCCGTGGGCCTTGCACAGGCCCACGGCGTCCTTAAGCTCCTCGGGGGTGAAATTGCCCGCAAAGGAGCGCATGCCGAACATGGTTCCCGCCAGATAGACGGCGTCCGCCCCATAGGCCACCGCCATCTTCAGCCGCTCCATGTCCCCGGCGGGGCAGAGCAGCTCCGGTCTCTTTTTATCCATTCTGATACAGCTCCTGCGTCGCCTTGAAGTTCTCCTGCTGCTGGTAGGTCTTGAAGAAGTGGTGCTCGCCGTCGTCGCCCAGGGCGTAGAAGTAGTAGCCGTTGCCCGAGGGGTTCATGGCGGCCCGCAGGGAGGCCTGGCCGGGGCTGGCGATGGGCCCGGCAGGCAGGCCGGTATATTTGTAGGTGTTGTACGGGCTGTCGATGGCCAGATCCTCCGCCGTCAGCTTTTCCTTCCGCTCGGGCAGGATATACTGGATGGTGGCGTCGATGTTCAGGTAGCCCGCCGTCTCCGAGGTGGGGTTGTAGAGGCGGTTGTAGATGACGTCGGCGATGTCGGTCTGGTCGTTGCCGGTGGTCTCCTTCTCGATCATGGAGGCGATGATCACAATGTCGTGGACGGTCTTGCCATTGGCCGCCGCCTTCTCCCGCATCTCGTCGGTAAAGACCTCGTCAAAGCGGAGGATCATCTTGTTCAGCGCCTGCACCGGGTCCATATTCTGATAGAAGATATAGGTATCCGGGAACAGGTAGCCCTCCAGCCGGGTGGGGTCCCCCAGAGGCAGCACGCCCTTGAGGAAGGAGAAGTTGAAGTCGTGGTTGGCGGCGGCGTCGTTGAGCTCCTCCACTGTGGCCACGCCGTTCTCCTCCAGGATGGCAAAGATCTGGGCCTCTGTGGAGCCCTCGGGGATGACCACCGTCACCTCCGTCCGGGCCGAGGACTTGGCGCTCAGGTTGCGGATGATGGCGCTGTAGTCCATGCTGGTGCTGAGGGTATAGGTGCCCGGCGTCATCTTCTCCTTGCCGCCGGTGAACCCGCAGAAGAGCTGGAACAGCCACTTGTACTCAATGATGCCGTTTTGCTTGAGCTGGTCGGCCACATAGCCCACGTCGGCTTTTGAGACGGTGACCGTCTCTCCCTCCTGATTGGTCTCCTCGGTGTAGGTAAAGATATCGTCGGGCAGGGTGATGGTGGCGGTGACCTCGGCCTTGTTCAGGGCCAGCACATCCCCGGCCCAGATCCAGCCCAGGCCCGCCAGCAGGGCCGAAACGCCGATGACCAGCACCACATAGAGCAGCGCGCCCAGGGCGCCCAGCCGGCGGCGACGGCGGCGGCGGGGCTGCTGGCCGCTCTCTCTCCGCGGCGCGGCGCTGCCGCTCTCCTGATGGGTCTGGCGGCGGGGCACCTCACGCTTTCCTTCGTAGTGAGACATTGCTTCAACTCCTATCCATTGCAAAAGAAAAAATCAAATGTCCTCCTGTCACCACAGATCAGAGGCAGACATAGTATGGGTCGTGAAGGGAACGGCGGCCCGGGCCCCCGGTTCCTCAGAATAATGTGAGGTGAATATCTACATGTGCTGTGGTAACAACGGTATGGGCGGCGGCAGCTGCCTCTGGATCATCCTGATCATCATCCTTCTGTGCTGCTGCTGCGGCGGCAGCTGGGGCGGCAGCTCCTGCGGCTGCAATTGCGGCTGCGGCAACAACTGCGGCTGCAACGACGGCTGCGGCTGCTGCTGAGCCGTCTCCTCCCGCCGGACGGCGGTATGGGCGGGCCCTCCGGGGCCCGCTTTTCCCGTCTCACACCGGGACAGGCTCTCCGTCGGTCACCACCAGGTCCACCGGATGGTCGTGGGGCTCCCGGGGGACCGCCTCCTGCAGCACCGCCCGGCGGCACAGGCCCACCGTGACCCCGGTATAGCCGGCCAGGTAACGGTCATAGTATCCCCCGCCCTGGCCCAGCCGATAACCCCGCCCATCAAAACACAGCCCGGGCACCAGGATCAGGCCGATCTTCTCCCGCTCCACCAGCGGGCAGTCCTCCCCCGGCTCCAGCATGCCGTACCGGTGCCGGATCAGGACGCTCTCCCCGGTCACCCGCCGGGCCTCCATAGCCCGGCCGGGCAAACAGCGGGGCAGCAGGACCTCCTTCCCCCGGTCCATCAAAGCGGGGATCAGCCGGGCCGTGTCCGGCTCGGTGCCCATGCCGTAAAACAGCAGGACCCTGTCCGCCGTCTCCAATGGGGGCAGCGCCAGAAAGCGGCGGAATAGTATTCCGTCGCTCTCCTCCCGCTCCTCCGGGGACATGGCGGACAGCCGGGCGCGCACCGCCCGGCGCAGGGCCGTTTTCTGCTCAGTGATGGAAGTGGACGGCATTGCGCACCCGCTCCATGGCCTCCCGGCCGCAGGTGACCTCCACCAGGCGCAGGCCGAACTCAAAGGAGGAGCCGGCAGCCTCGCCGGTGATAATGCGGCCATCGGTCACCACCTGGCTGCCCTTCTGCACCACGGCGGAGCCCATCTCGTCCTCCATGCCGGGGTAGCACACCGCCTTCCGGCGGTCCAGGCAGCCCGCCCGGGCCAGAACGGTGGGCGCGGCGCAGATGGCGCACAGCCAGCAGCCCCGGTCATAGGCCTTCTGGATCAGAGCCAGGGCAAACAGGTTCTTCTGGATGGACTCCACACCGCCCAGGCCGCCGGGCAGCACCAGCATCTCCATATCCTCGGGGGCGTGGGCCTCGTCCATGGTGACGTCCGCCTTCACGGTGACGCCGTGGCTGCTGGTGATCTCCAGGCCGTCCAGTCCCACCAGCGTCACCTTGGCGCCGGCCCGGCGGAGCAGGTCCAGGGGGACCAGCGCCTCAGACTCTTCAAAGCCATTGCCCAGCAGAATATAAATCATGTTCATTTCCTCCTGTTTTTTCCGGAGCTCAGCCGCCCCGGTGAATTTTCCATTGTTCTTGGGGTCAGAGCAGATTCTGCGCGGTTATGATATCCCATATCTCCCGGTGGATGTCCTCAATGGACCGGACGGCGCCGCTGCCGTCCACGCAGGAGACCCTCTGCCAGCCCAGCAGCCTGGCGGCGGCATGGGCGGTGCGGCGGCACTTGGCCAGATACTCCGTGTCCACCTCGTGGATATCCCCCTTGGTGTGGGTGGCCTTCTCCCGGGAGCGGAGCATCTCCACCGCCTTGTCGGTGGGCATATCCAGGTAGATCACCAGGTCGGGCAGGGGCAGCCCCAGCTTGCCGCACTCAAAGTCGAAGAGCCAGCGGATGAAGCCCTCCCACTCCGCTTCGGGCAGCTTGCAGGTCTGGTGCACCGCGTTGGAGGTGGTATACCGGTCGGACAGGACCAGCCCGCCCGCCTGATAATAGCCGCCCCAGTCCTTTTTCCATGCGGCGTACCGGTCCACCGCGTAAAAGGTGGACGCCGCGTAGGGGTTCACGTCGTCGGGGTGGGTGCCGAACTCCCCGTTCAGATACATCCGCAGCAGGGCGGACGAGGGCTCCTGATACTGGGGGAAGATAAGCCGCCGGAACGCCGTGCCGCCCGCCTCCAGCCGCTCACACAGCTTGGCGAACTGGGTGGACTTGCCCGACCCGTCGGTCCCCTCAAATACGATCAGCCTGCCGGACATCTGCCGCGCCCTCACTTTCCGCGCAGCCGGGCGCCAGCGGCGTCCACCAGCACCAGGGGCAGCTTGGCCATGCGGCCGATGCGCTGGGGCTCCTTGAGCAGCCGGTAGAGCCACTCCATGCCCATCTTCTGCCACTTCTCCGGGGCCCGCTCCACCGCGCCGGCGAACACGTCCAGCGCGCCGCCCAGGCCCACCATGAGCCGGGCGCCGGTGGACGGGCCGTACTCGGCCATCCACAGCTCCTGCTTGGGGGCCCCCAGACAGACGAACACCACGTCGGCGTGGGCGTCCTGAATGGCCCGGATCACCGGCCTGGGGTCCTGGAAATAGCCGTCATGGGTGCCGCACACCATCAGTCCGGGGTACTGCTTCTGCAGATTGGCGGCGGCGGTCTCGGCGATGCCGGGCTTGGCCCCCAGCAGGAACAGCCGCTCCCCGGACCGGGCCATCCGCCCCAGCAGCCCGGCGGCGAAGTCGATGCCGGGCACTCTGCCCTTCAGGGGCCGGCCCAGGATGGACGCCGCCTTTACCACACCGATGCCGTCGGCCAGCACCAGGTCCGCCCCGTTGAGCACGGCGCGGAATTTCTCATTCTTCTTGGCCTGCTGCAGGAACTCCGGGTTGGGTGTCACCGCGTAGGAGAACTTCTCCCCGGCGGCCAGTCCGGCGCCCCGCTCGATGGCCTCGTCCAGCGTCAGGTTGTCAAACCCGACGCCCAGTACATCAATTCTCAATGCAATGCCTCCACACGAGATAGATTCCGTTAGATAATATCACATACAGCTGAAAAAGTCCATGAAAAAGCCGTGAACAACCCGCCGCTTTCCAAAAATTAAGGATTGACAATTTCTCCGGCGCCTCGCCGGAGTGAACGACCCCGCAGCCGGAAGGCCTTTCCCCCATAGGCCCCCCTCCGCCGCTGAGGAAAACGCCCCCTGCCGCCTCCGCGCACAAAAAATCTCCCCATCCATAGGATGGGGAGATTTTCTATCTGTGACTCCGCGCTAGCAGGAAAAATCCGTCTGATCCAGCACCTGGCCCCGCTCCGCCACAATGAACTGGTGGTCCCACTGCCCGGAGACCAGCTTTTCCAGCAGCAGATTACTGCCGCCCACATAGGTGAGGGGGCATCTCACCAGAGCCGCCTGACGCCTGGCCTTCTCCACATAGTCCGCCGAGCGGCAGGGATAGGCCCCGGTGTCGATGATATCCACGCTCTCGTAGTTGGCAAACCACATGTTGAAGATCTCCGTGCCGTCTGTCTCGCCGTAGTCCTCTCTCAGGCGTTGGTACATGTTCTCGATGGACAGCCGGCTGTCCAGGGTGTCGGTCAGGTAGAAGTGCCCGCACTCCTTTAGGTCCGGGTGCCAGGTCTGATCCCTGTGGAGCAGCAGCGTGATGCAGTCGTCCACCTTGGGGATCACCGTCCGCCGGGGAAAGGCCCGGCCCGACACCGAGCCGCCGCACAGGCCCATGGCCAGCAGCACCGTGTCCACCTGTTCGGGCATCCCCGCTATGGCCTCAAATACCGCCTCGTTCATCTTCTCCGGCCGGGCATGGAGGCTGCTGTCCAGCAGGCGCATCTCATACCGGGTGCCCATCTTTGCCTGCGCCGCCTCCACATGCAGCCGCAGGGAGTCGCACGCCAAAATGATCTTCTCCATTCATCCGCCTCCCGCTACCGCTCCTGTCCGCAGAGGACGGCAGTCTGCCCTTCCGCGCCTGCTTCTGACCGGTCACACCGTCAGCAGGCCGGTGACCACGCAGAGATTGTACACCATGGCGGCGGCCTCCTCCCGGGTGGTGAGGGCGGTGGGGTCGATGTCACGCAGATCGTCCCAGAGGATGGAGAGCCGCTGGCCCATGATATTCCTCTGGCTGCCGTCCAGCAGCCACACCGACTCCACGGACCAGTCCGCCCAGGCCCAGTAGTCCCCCAGGGCGGCGGAGTGCTCGGTCTGAGCCGCCCCATAGAAGTTCATGGAGAGGTACTCCGCCAGCCGGCCCATGATGGTCAGGAACTGCTGGTGGTCCATGGGGTCGTCGGGGTGGAAGAGGCCGTCGCCGTACCCGCTGACGAGCCCCATGGCGGTGAGCGCGTTGAGAGAGGGGGCATACCAGGCGTCGGCAGGGACGTCGGCAAAGCCGGTGTCCCCCGCTCTGCCGTCGTGGAGGGCCTGGGCCAGCAGGGCGCAGAACTCCGCCCGGGTCAGGGTGCCCTGGGGCCGGAAGGTCCCGTCGCCCGGGCCGGAGACGATCTCATAGGTGGCCAGGGTGTTGATGGCGGCGGCGTAGGGAGAGCCCTCCAGATCGGTAAAGGCTCTGGGCGCATAGTCCGTCAGGCCGTACTGCTCCGCCAGTTCGCCGGCAGTGATCCTCTTCCAGCCGTCGGCGCCTCCGGTGCCCAGCCAGAGAGGCGTCTGGGTGGGGAGGGCCTCCAGCAGCGCGACAAAGGCCGGCCTGCCCGTCTCGGAGACCGCCGCGTCCAGGTCCACATACCACCGCCACTTCATATCCACCCGCAGCAGGCCGGAGGTATCCCCGGTGGGGGCGGGGGCAGAGAGGAGATAGGCCACGTCGGCGGTATAGGCGTCGTCCACCAGCAGGTCGGGGATGACCCCCACCCGGTCGGTGGTGGTGCCGTTGGGGGAGAAGTAGCGGTAGGCCGTCACCTTCAGCGCATCTCCCTCGGTGAAGCTGCCGGGGTATACGGTCTCGTCCAGCAGGATCTGGGCCACGCCCTTGCCGTAGGTCCGGCTGCCGATGACGATCCCCCGGTTCTCGTCCCGCACGACAGAGGCGAAGATCTCAGAGGCGCTGGCGGTGCCGCCGTCCACCAGCACGATCACCGGGTCCATGGTCAGTTTGTCCTCTTCCCGGGACTCCACGGCGTAGCTGCCCGCCTTGTCCCGCAGGTAGACCAGGTTCCCCTGGCCCACAAACTCGCCCGCCGCCTGGGTGGCCGCGCTGACGCTGCCGCCGCCGTTGCTCCGCAGGTCCACGATCCAGAGGTCCGCGGCAGTGTCGTTGGCCCGGATGCCCTCGGCAAAGTGGCCCTCCGTCTCTTCGCCGAAGGTGGTACAGCGGATGTAACCGATGTGGCCGTCCGTCAGCGTGGTGGTGGTGGCGGGGATCACCAGCTCCTCACGGGTGAGGACATAGTCCCTGCTCTCCCCGCCCCGGAGCACGGTGAGGGTCACCTGGGTGCCCGGCTCGCCCCGCAGCCGCTCCGCCGCAGCCTCGGCGCTCTGGCCGATGACCGTGACGCCGTCCAGCGCGGTGATGATGTCCCCCGGCCGGAGGCCCGCTCGCTGGGCAGGCATGCCCTCCGTCACCGCCTCCACTACCAGGCCCCGGTCCGTCATGGTGCTGGTCACGCCCACGCCGCCGGTCCGGGTGTCGGACATGGAGGCCAGAAACTCGGCGTACTCCCGGCCGTCAAAATACTGGGTATAGGGGTCCCCCAGGGCGGAGAGCATGCGCTCCACCGTGGGCTGGGAGAGTACTTCCTGGGAGACGCTGTCGATGTAATATTTCTGGAGCAGTTCGCCGGCCTGGGCGGTATCCAGAGCAAGCGCCGGAGCGGCCAGCAGCATCAGGGACAGCAGGGCGGACAGGGCGCGGCGCAGCAGTTTCTTTTTCGCTTTCATGGGCAGAACTCCCTTACTGATATCGGATCGGGCCGTGGGCCTCAGCGGCGCAAAGCCCGTATTGCTTTACATAATGTAATCATTTTACTACAAAGCGCGGGCAGGCTCAAGGCCTGCCCGCGCTTTTTCTTCTTTTTTGCCCTTATACCGGCCAGAGCCCCTCGGCCCTCACATTGTGGAGGTCCAGCAGGTCGTCGGCGGGCAGGAATGACACCCCGTTCCGGGCCGCAAGGGCCCCGGTGAGCGCCGTCCCGTCGCCGCCGTCCCCTGTGGCGGCTCGGTCGCTGCCCAGCGTGAGGACATACTCTGCCCCTTCACCCTGGACGCTCACCTGCTCGGGCCGGTCGGCGTTCCAGATGACCTGGCAGCCCAGGGCCTCGGCAAAGGCCCGGACGGGGACCATCAATGTCTCCCCCTCCACATAGGGCTGCTCCGCCGCCGTCAGCTCCACTTCCGTACCGTTGACGGCCAGCCGCCCCGGCTCCAGCTCCGCCCATGCGGCGTAGGGGGACGGGATGACCATCACCTTGCTGGGCCAGGCCTGGCCCGGGAAGGACTCGGCCACCATGTCGTACCAGGCCAGCAGTCCGCAGCCCGGGGTAATGTCAGCCAGGGTGACCGCATCGCCGTCAAAACCGGGGCCGGCCAACAGCTCCGCATCCGTCAAGGCGTAGTCGATATCATCGCTCATGAGTGCGGAAGTGCGCCCCTCCCACACGTTCACCTGCTCCACGATGGAGTAGGCGGGCACGCTGTAGTCTGCGGGGATGGCGGCCAGGATCACCGCCGCCGTGGCAATGGGCGGCAGGCTGTCCGTCATGTCGGGACCGGCATAGGCATAGACATATTCCCCTCCCCGCAGGTCCGCCATCGCCATGGGGCTGCCGTCCACCGCGTTCAAAATCAGGGTGTCCTCGTCCACGTTGAGGACAATTTCAGGGTACTGGGCCCACTCGTTGTGGTTGGTCACCAAAATCCGGTCCCCGTCCACGGAGACGGTGCCCTGGACCCGCACCAGGTCGGGCTGGTGCTGCTGGGCGATGGTATAGGCCGGCCCCTCCTCTTCGGGGCGTACGGTGGTCTGGGCGGGGGCGCTGACCGCCTCCTCCGCGGGAGGCACGGAAGGCGCCACACCGGAGGACGCATTGCTGTCCTCAGCGGCGGCGGAGGTACAGCCGGACAGGCAGAGTGCGGCGGCCAGGGTCAGGGATACAACTGCGAAGCGGATCTTGTTTCCTCTCATCGTAAAGCTCCTTCCCGGTTGGTTTCGCACTTTAGACGAACTGCCGGTGGAAAAGTTCCCTCTCCACCGGCAGTTTTACACATTTTACAGTCCCCGGAACAGCTTCACGCCCACAGTGGCCAGCAGACGCCACAGCACCAGGTCCAGCAGGGCGCACACCGCCGCCACGATCAGCAGACCCGCCGTCTCCCCCAGCCGGGAGAGGACAAAGACATACCCGAAGCCGAAGATGGCCAGCAGCACCCAGGAGCCGAACATGGTGACCAGCACCGAGGCGGACTGCTTGACCACCACCGTGTCGTTGGGGGCGTCCAGTTTGGGCAGAAACAGGTTGGCCAGCAGGCCGCCCTGTGCCATCACGCCGCTGAACAGCGCGCCCAGCACCAGAAGCACCACAGTGGAACCGGGGTCCACACCCACAGCCACGGCGGCGCAGATCACCCCCACCAGCAGGCAGGGCAGGGTGACCAGCATCTGCACCCCGGCCTTGACCAGGAAGATCTCCCCGCAGGACACGGGCGCCTCCTTTAAAATCCACAGCTGTCTGCCCTCCAGGCTGATGGAGGGGGCGGTGAACAGGACCGTGGACAGAAAAAAGCCCATCATCAGCGCCAGCACAGGCACCACGGGTACCAATCCCTGGACGAGGGCCAGGAATTCCTCCACCTGCCCCCGGAACACCAGGCAGGCCACGCCGCCCGCGGCCAGGAGGATCAGGCCGAAGCCAGAGTTGATGAAGTAAGCCGGAGAGCCGAAGAACCGCTTGAGTTCCTTCTTGAGCAGGGCGGCGCGGTGGCCGGAGGCGGAGAGCCGCTCCAGCTTGTAGTCGCTGCGGGCCTTGCGGGCGCCCATACTGGTGACGATCTTCTTATACCGACCGGCAAAGAGCCACACCACCAGGAAGAAGGTCACAAGGCACAGCCCGGCGAGGGCCAGCAGGGAGAGCAGATTCCCCTCGCAGGCCGCCTGCTCCAGCAGCAGGAAGGGCAGTCCCCAGCCGGTGAAGGCGTCCTGGAGCCCGGCGGCATACCGGCTCAGGTCGCCCATGGCAAAGCTCAGCCGCATGATCACGGCCATGAGCAGCAGGAAGAACACCAGGTACAGCAGAGTGGACAGCACGCCCCGGCGGAGGAACTTGGAGGACACCCAGGCCAGCACGTAGCCCACCAGCAGGGAGAACAGGGTGGGCAGGGCGGAGAGGAGCACCGCGCCGAGCATCAACACCACAAAGAAGCCCGCGCCGCCTGCTCCGCCGAAGACCAGGTAGGCCACGCCGGCGGGGCCCAGAACAAAGACGGTGAACACCAGGTTCTCCACGTACAGGGCCAGGGTGCGGGAGAGCATGAGGGAGAAGGGGGACACGGGCATGGACAGCATCAGGTCGTTGTCCTTGCCGCCGAACACCACGCCCTGGGCGGCAAAGATGGTGAACATCAGGCCAAAGGACACGGCGATCACCGGCATGATGAGGATGATCAGGTTGATCATGCCCAGAGGGGCCAGCTGGCTGCCGAAGGTAAAGCTGTACACGCCGGAGATATAGAGCCCCAGGACGGCCAGCAGCACCAGGGCCCCGAAGCCGGAGAGCCGCTCGGCCTTGTTTCCCTTCCGCCTGGAGCCGAAGCGCATGGCGTTCAGGGTGGCCCGCAGGTTGACGGACACCAGAGCCAGGAATTTAGTCACGGTCCTTCTCCCCTTCCAGCTCCAGGAACACGTCCTCCAGGGTGGAATTGCCCACAATGTCCTCGGTGGCGCCCACCTCCACCAGCTTGCCCTGCTTGATGATGGCGATGCGGTCGCACAGCTTCTCCGCCACCTCCAGCACGTGGGTGGAGAAGAACACCGCGCCGCCGTTGTCGCACACCTCCCGCAGGTAGCCCTTGAGCAGATGGGAGGCCACCGGGTCCAGGCCCACAAAGGGCTCGTCCAGAATGAGCAGCCTGGGCTGGCGGATGAGGGCGGAGATGATGGCCAGCTTCTGCTTCATGCCGTGGGAGTAGCTGCCGATGGGGCTGCCCAGGCTGCCGGTGAGCTCAAAGGCGTCGCTGTACTTCTGGACCCGCTCCTGCCGCTCCCTGCGGGGGATGTCGTACAGGTCGGCGATAAAGTTCAGGTACTGCACGCCGGTGAGGAAGTCGTACAGATCCGGATTGTCGGGCAGAAAGGCGGTGATCTTCTTGGCCGCCGTGGAATCCCGCCGCACGTCGTGGCCGCCGATGGTGATGGTGCCCTCCGTGAAGTCCATCACACCCGCCACCGCACGGAGGGTGGTGGTCTTTCCCGCGCCGTTGTGGCCGATGAAACCAAAGATTTCACCCGGTGCAACGTTCAGATTCAGGTCGTCCACTGCCCGTTTTCCCCCGGGATAGGTCTTGGAAAAATGTTCGATCTTCAGCACGTCCGCTTCCTCCTTAATATGTTACACGATACGCACCGCCGTGCCGTACACCGTCACCTCGGCAGCTCCCTGCATGATGGAGGAGCTGGTGTACCGGATGTTGAGCACCGCGTCGGCCCCCATGGACTGGGCCTCGTCCACCATGCGCTTGGTGGCGATCTGCCGGGCCTGGATGAGCAGGTCGGTATAGGCCTCCACCTCGCCGCCCACCAGGTTCTTCATGCCGGACATGAAGTCCTTGCCGAAGCTCTTGGCCTGAACCACGCTGCCCTTTACCAGTCCCAGGGCCTCTACCTTCTTGTCGGGGATGTAGTCAATATTGAGAAGCAGCATCCTCTTCTCCTCCTTTGATCTGTTTGAATCTCTGGACCAGCGCCACCAGGACGCCGATGATGAATACCGCCGGGATGGCAATGAACGCGATGACCAGCGGCAGGGGCGGCGCCTCCTCCGGGTCCAGCGTAAAGGCCCACACCAGAAATGCGATGATGCCCGCCATAAGGGCGACAAAGATCAGCGCCGCCCCCAGCGGACCCAGATAGCGGGTGACGGTGTCCTTCTTTTTGATGTTCACAAACCGGGTCCCCTCCTGTTCCATCTGCTCCATCTCCGCCAGATAGCGGTCGGCGTCCAGTTCGGAGAGCTGGGCGCCCTCCTCCAGCACCTTGGTGCACAGGGCCTGCATGGTGCCCAGGTTGCTCCGCTCCCGCTCCAGCACGATCATATGGCGGCGGACGGCATCCTCCAGGGTGAGCACGCCCCCCTGTATCCGGCGGATCTCCTCCAGGGGCATATCCAGCTTGCGCAGGAGCTTGATCTTCTTCAGCTCCGCCACGTCGTCCTCGGTGTAGTCCCGGTAGCCGTTGTCGCTGTTCCGCCCCGGCGTGAGCAGGCCCTCCTTTTCATAGTAGCGGATGTTGCGCTTGGTGATGCCCACCCGCTCCTCCACTTCATTGATCTTCATCGCCGTTCACCTCTCCACAGCCAGACCATACACCTTCCACCGGGTGGAAAGTCAAGAGGGTCAGGAAAATTTTTCGCATTTGGAATAATTCAGTATAGCATGACCCGCCTCACTCCGCCAGCAAAAGAATCCAGATGGAATTTTTTTCTTTTTATCCCGTCTTATAATACGTCTTCTCTCCCCTCTGCTTTACATATATTACGGGGCACCCAATTCCCTTGTCAAGATGTCCTGTACTTTGCCTTTTTCAATTGTGGTTTTGGTCACTTCTACAAAATTTTTTTAACTTTTTATTAATATCTATGAAAAGAACTTGTAACATTTAAAAATTGTGCTAAGATATCGCAAATGGGTAGAGAAGGTTTTATCTTTCTATAAAAACTGCTATCAGGTGAAATGTGTATGAATATGATCCATTTGATACAGCATCTGAATCTCTTTATCGCCGTGCTCTTTACGGTACTCTATTTCTACCAGCTCATCTATCTGGGCGTGGGTCTGGTGCGCCGGAAGCATCCGCCCCGCCTGCCGGAAAACTGCAAGCTCCACCGCTACGCCGCTGTGATCTCCGCCCGCAACGAAGAGGGCGTCATAGCAGAGCTCATACAATGCTTGAAACAGCAGAATTACCCATCTGAGCTGCTGGATGTCTATGTGGTGGCCGACAACTGCACCGACGACACGGCCCGCGCGGCCCGCGCCGCGGGCGCCATCGTCTACGAGCGACACGACCAGCGCCTCAAGGGCAAGGGCTACGCCCTGGACTGGCTCTTCCACCATCTGGCGGCGGAAAACCGTGACGTGTACGACGCATACCTCATCTTTGACGCCGATAACCTGGTGGATAAGGAGTTCGTGCGGGAGATGAACCGGGTCTTTGACACCGGCAAGTATGACGCCCTCACCTGCTACCGCAATTCCAAGAACTTCGGCGCCAACTGGATCTCCGCCGGCTATTCCATCTGGTTCCTGCGGGAGGCCCGCTTCCTCAGCTATCCCCGGATGCTGCTGGGCAGCAACTGCCACGTGTCCGGCACCGGCTTCCTGGTGTCCTCCCGGGTCATCCGGGAGAACGGCGGCTGGCCCTACCACCTGCTCACCGAGGACATCGAGTTCTCGGTCAGCTCTGCGGTCAAGGGCTTCCGCATCGGCTACTGCGACGCCGCCGTGGTCTACGACGAGCAGCCCACCACCTTCCGCCAGTCCTGGGATCAGCGGCTGCGGTGGTCCAAGGGCTTCTACCAGGTGGACCTGAAGTACACCCTCCCCCTGCTGAAGGGCTGCGCCCGGCTGGATCGGAGAAGCTGGTCCTGCTACGACATGCTGATGACCGTGGCCCCCGGCATGCTGCTCACCCTGGCCGCGTTCCTCTTCAACGCCATTGTCTGCGCCGCCTGTCTGGTGGAGCCCCCCTACATCGCCCGCTATGTGGTGTCCCTGTGCCTGGAGTTCATCGGCTCCTCCCTGTTCACCTTCTACATGGGCCTGCTGGCCTACGGCATCATTACCGTGCTCAGCGAGTGGAAGAAGATCAATGCCCCGGCTGTAAAGAAGATCTTCTATGTCTTCCTGTTCCCCATCTTCATGTTTACCTACATCCCCATCTCCCTGGCCGCCCTGGTGCGCCGGGTGGAGTGGAAGCCCATCTATCACTCCAGCGCAAAGCAGCTCAGCACTGCCCGCTGACAGCCTCCGGGCCGGCACATGCCGGCCCGGATTTTTTTATCGTCCGCCTTCCCACGCGTTCAAAACGCCCCTATGGGCGGCCCGCTGTTTTTTGATTTTTCCGCTTGACAATTCCCCACTATCCGAGTATGATTACGCCGTAAGAACACTCCCCCCCAGGGGGGGTGTTGCTCAGAGAAACGGAGGTGGCGGATATGATGGCCGACCCCAAGACCGTGACCCGCCTGCTGAAGACCGCCCGGGGGCAGCTGGACGGTATCCTGAAGATGGTGGAAGAGAACCGCTACTGCATCGACATCTCCCAGCAGATCATGGCCACCGAGGCCATTCTCAACCGGGCCAACAAGGAGATCCTGGCCGCCCATCTGAAGCACTGCGTCCAGGAGGCCGCCAGCGACGAGGAGCGGGCCGCCAAGATCGACGAGTTCACCCAGACCCTGGGCCGTATCCTCAAGTGACAGCTCTGTATTCTATCTCTTTTTGTACCGGAAAGTGTGGTGTTTTCCTTGAAACAGAAATTTGACGTCACCGGCATGACCTGTTCCGCCTGTTCGGCCCATGTGGATAAAGCGGTGCGCAAGCTGGACGGCGTCACGGAGGTCAACGTGAACCTGCTGTCCAACTCCATGACCGTGGAGTACGACCCGGGCAAGACCTCTCCCCAAGCCATTGAGGAAGCGGTGGCCGCCGCCGGATACGGCGCCTCCTGCCCCCTGCCCGCCGGGAAGCAGGCCCCCGCCGCCCAGCAGGGCCCCTCTCCCATGGAGGCGGAGCTCAAGCACATGAAGCGCCGTCTCATCGTGTCCTTTGTCTTCCTCATCCCCCTGTTCTACATCGCCATGGGCCACATGATGGGCTGGCCCCTGCCGGGGGTGTTCCACGGCACAGAGAACGCCATGGTCTTTGCCCTGGTCCAGTTTCTGCTGCTGCTGCCCATCCTGTATGTCAACGACAAGTACTACAAGGTGGGCTTCAAGACCCTGTTCAAGGGCGCGCCCAACATGGACTCCCTCATCGCCATGGGCTCCGCCGCCGCCCTGATCTACGGCGTGGCCGCCCTGTTCGCCATCGGCTGGGGCCTGGGCCACGGGGACACGGCCCTGGCGGACAAGTGGTCCATGGACCTGTACTTTGAGTCGGCGGGCATGATCCTCACCCTCATCACCCTGGGCAAGTACCTGGAGACCCGCTCCAAGGGCAAGACCAGCGAGGCCATCACCCGCCTGATGGACCTGGCCCCCAAGACCGCCTCCGTCCTGCGGGACGGGGTGGAGACCGAGGTGCCGGTGGAGGAAGTGGTGGTGGGCGACCTGATCGTGGTGCGGCCCGGCGGGCGCATCCCGGTGGACGGCGTCATCACCGACGGCTTCTCCGCTGTGGACGAGTCCGCCCTCACCGGTGAGAGCCTGCCTGTGGACAAGAGCCCCGGGGACAAGGTGGCCGCCGCGTCCATCAACAAGTCCGGCTCCTTCACCTTCAAGGCCCTCCGAGTGGGCGAGGACACCACCCTGGCCCAGATGATCCGCCTGGTGGACGAGGCATCCTCCTCCAAGGCCCCCATCGCCAAGCTGGCCGACAAGGTGGCGGGCGTCTTTGTGCCTGCTGTCATCACCATTGCCCTGGTGACCGCCGTCATCTGGCTCATCGCCACCGGCGGCAGCATCACCTCCGCCCTCACCGCCGGTGTGGCCGTGCTGGTCATCTCCTGTCCCTGCGCCCTGGGCCTGGCCACTCCGGTGGCCATCATGGTGGGCACCGGCAAGGGCGCGGAGAACGGCATCCTCATCAAGTCCGCCGAGGCCCTGGAGACCCTCCACACCATCGACACGGTGGTGCTGGACAAGACGGGCACCCTCACCAGCGGCAAGCCGGTGGTCACCGACTGCCTCACCGCTGACGACGTCACCGAGGAAGAGCTGCTGTGCGTGGCCGCCTCCCTGGAGCAGCCCTCGGAGCACCCTCTGGCTCAGGCCATCGTGGCCGAGGCCGGGGACCGGAACATCCCCCTGGTGGCTGTGGAGGGCTTCCAGGCCGTCCACGGCCGGGGCGTCACCGCCCTGCTCCACGGCGCCCCCGTGCTGGCGGGCAACCGGGCCATGATGGAGGAGGCGGGCGTGGACCTGTCCGGCTTTGAGGCCTCCGCCGGAGCCCTGGCCGAGCAGGGCAAGACCCCCCTCTACTTCGCGGAAAACGGCAAGCTCCTGGGCGTGGTGGCCGTGGCCGACACCGCCAAACCCACCAGCGCCGCCGCTGTTGCGGGCTTCAAGGCCCTGGGCATCCGGGTGGTCATGCTCACCGGCGACAACCGCCGCACCGCTCAGGCGGTGGGGCAGGCCCTGGGCGTGGACGAGATCGTGGCCGAGGTGCTGCCCCAGGACAAGGAGAAGACCGTGTCCGCCCTCCAGGCCCAGGGCCGGAAGGTGGCCATGGTGGGCGACGGCATCAACGACGCCCCCGCCCTGGCCCGGGCGGATGTGGGCCTGGCCATCGGCGCGGGCACCGACGTGGCCATCGAGTCGGCGGACATCGTGCTGATGAAGAGCGACCTGATGGACGCGGTGGACGCGGTGCGGCTGTCCAAGGCCACCATCCGCAACATCAAAGAGAACCTGTTCTGGGCCTTCTTCTACAACATCATCTGCATCCCCCTGGCCGCCGGGGCCTTCTATCCCCTGTTCCACCTCCAGCTCAGCCCCATGTTCGCCGCGGCAGCCATGAGCCTCAGCTCGGTGTGCGTGGTGACCAACGCCCTGCGGCTCAAGTTCTTCAGGCCCACCCCCCGGGACACCGCTGTCCCTCAGCATACGCAGCCCAAAGAAACCATTGAGAAAGGAACGATCACCATGGAAAAGAAGCTCGGAATTGAAGGCATGATGTGCGCCCACTGCAAGGCCCACGTGGAGAAGGCCCTCTCCGCCCTGGACGGAGTCACCTCCGCCGTGGCCGACGTGGAGAACAAGTGCGCCGTGGTCACCCTGTCCCACGACGTGGCCGACGAGGCGCTGAAGAAGGCCGTGGAAGAGGCCGGCTACCAGGTCACCTCCGTGTCCTGAACGCTGCCCGCAAAAAATCCCCCGGGTGGGACAGGTGGTCATAAGAAAGTGATTTGAAAGAATTACGATTATGGCATCTGTCAGGCAGGATTGGGCAACGGAG
>NZ_JBBMFK010000031.1:0-42471 GCF_040096055.1 Pseudoflavonifractor intestinihominis | reverse complement strand
CACGACATGAAATCTGGTGCTGAAGGTGCTCACTTTTTTGGGGCCCTTTTGCTCACATTTTCGTTTGACAAACACAGACAAGGTAGAGCATAGGCTCTATAATGATGCCGCTCAATAAATAGTAACATAGTAGGAAATGATTATAAAACAGGAGAAGGAAATGAAACCAAATATCAAAAAGATACCTGTTGCGCTGACTACGATCGCGCTGGTTGGTCAGCTCTCCCTGCCTGCTGCCGCACTTGTGGTGGTTCAGCCCCGCACCCTTGATGGAGACGTCAATATCACAGAGGTATTCCGGGATCAAAAGCTCCAGGCCTGGCTGCTGGATAGAAGCAACCTGAACGGCATTGGTGAGGATGGCATCCTGACAGAGGTAGAGCGTCAGACGGTGACGGAGCTGAACCTCTCCGGCCTGGGGCTGACCAGCCTGGAGGGCCTGGAGGCGTTCCCCAATCTTCAGATCCTGGATTGCTCCCGGAACAGCCTGACCCAGCTGGACGTGTCCCACAACCCCGCGCTGGTTCAGCTGCACTGCGCCAATAACCAGCTGACGGCCCTGGATCTGGCGGCGAACCTGAATCTGGAGAGCCTGAACTGCAACTTCAACAAGATCGGGCAGCTGGATCTCACCGGACACAACAAGCTGATTGCCCTGTACTGTGAGATGAACCAGATGTCCAGTCTGACACTGTCCGGCTGCACTGAACTGAAGACTTTGTACTGCCGGAACAACGAACTCACCAAGCTGGACCTGGCTGATAACACCAAGCTGGAGTTTATCGAGACTTTTGACAACCGGCTGACGTCCATCGATGTGAGCATGCTCCCGAAGCTCCAATTCCTTCACATCGACCACAACCGGCTCACCGAGCTGGATATGAGCCACAACACCGACCTGAAGGGCGGCGGCTTTGTGGCCCGGAACAACCTGATGGAGAAGATCTATCTGCCCAAACAGCCCGGCCTCATGATCGACCGGGACGACTATGCGGAGCAGGACCCCATCGAAGGCTATGACCAGGCGGCCTGGTTCCTGGACCCGGACTTCAAGACCCCTGCGCCCGCTGAGCTGGAGGCGGATGGTCAGACGCTGTACAGCCAGCGGATTCCCAACCGCTATACCATCTACTTCTCCGCAAACGGCGGAAACGGCTCTGTGGCCAGTGTGTCCACCCAGTGGAACAGCGAGGCTCAGCTGCCCACTGCCGCCACCCTCAAGCGGTATGGCTACACCTTCTCCAAGTGGAACACCCAGCCCAAGGGCGACGGCGAGACCTATGAGGATGAGGCCACTGTCCGCAACCTGGCCGGAGCCAAGACCGACGGAGACCGGATCACCCTCTATGCCCAGTGGACGCCCAACCAGTACACCATCCGGCTGGACCCCAACGGGGGCGAGGGCGAGGTCAAGACCCAGCCTGCCTCTTACGGTCAGACCGTGACCCTGGAGGCCAACACCTTCCACAAGGAGGGCAAGGAGTTCGCCGGTTGGGCCACTACCCAGGAGGGGATTGTGCGCTACATCGACCAGGCTCAGGTCCAGAATCTGACCGCTGAGGCCAACGGGACCGTGACCCTCTACGCCGTGTGGCGGACTCCCCTCAGCGAGATCCAGAAGCCCTACCTGGAGCAGCTGGAGACAGTGTTCCAGGCGTACAGCGAGATATCCTACACCTCCGAGGACTGGAGCACCATCTCCAACGCCTATGGGGAGGCCATGCGCCAGATCCAGGCGGCCGAGACCACCTCTGCCATGGATCGGGCGGTGAAGAGCGCCAAAGCGGCCATGAGCGCCGTTCCCACGGCGGAGCGCCGGGTGGAGGAGATCACCGCCTCCTGGACAGCGGACCACAGAGCTGCGCTTGACAGCCTGTCCGCCAAGGAGCTGACCGAGTCCAATGCCCAGAATACAGCCGCGCTGGTCAAGTCCGCCCTGGAGGATCTGGCCCAGGACCGGCTGGAGAGCCGCACCACGCTGAGCAACGAGGCCGACCGGAAGCAGGTGGTGGGCAAAGCCGCCGAGCAGCTCCAGACCACTGCCGACGGACTGATGACCGTGAAGGAGGCCGCTGAGTGGGTGGAGTCCCTGAACGGCCTGACGCTTCAGGCCATGGCCCAGGTGCAGGAAGAGCACCTGGCGGATTACCAGAGCGCGGTCTCCCGCTATGAGAGCCTGGATGCCAAGCTGAAGAACTGCATCAGCGAGAGCGTGTCCAGCAGCCTGGACCAGCGCTGCAAGCTGGCCGAGCGGAAGGGTACTGAGACCCAGATCCTTCAGAACGAGTACAAGGGCCTGGATCAGGGCGCGTATTCCGCCAAGGGCCAGCAGGCGCTGGCCAGTGCGCTGAAGGAGGGCCTGGCCGCCATTCGTTCCGCCGACTCGGTGGAGTCTGTGCGGACAGCCGGCATTAACGCCTGGACCAAGATCAGCCAGGTGCCCACTGCGGATAAAGAGACCACCACACCGCCCACCGAGGGCGGTACCGGCGGCGGCTCTGGAGGTGGTTCCGGCTCCGGCGGCGGAAGCATTGGTGGAGGTTCTGCCGGAGGTGGAAGCATTGGCGGAGGTTCTGCTGGCGGCAGTGGTGATTCTGCCGCCGAAAAGCCCGCGGAGTCTGTCACTGTGACCGATGAGAAGACTGGAGCTACCGCGAAGGTCACCACCGGCGTGGACGGAAAGGTGACTGCTGAGGTGACCATTCCCGAGGGCGTGGCCCACGCCACGCTCCGCATCCCCTGCAAGAGCGGCTCCGGCACTGTGGCGGTGCGGGTCCTGGCGGACGGAAGCCGCCAGGTGCTGCCCCGTTCGGTGTACCAGGACGGCGTACTGGCCGTCCGCCTGGACAGCTCCGCTACCATTGAACTGGTGGACGGCAGCAAGAACTTTACCGACGTGGTCACCGGGGACTGGTTCGCCGGTTCCGTCCAGTTTGTCGCCAGCCGTGAGCTGTTCTCCGGCGTGGGCAACGGCGACTTTGCCCCCTATGAGGCCATGACCCGTTCCATGCTGGTCACAGTTCTCCACCGGCTGGAGGGCAGCCCCGCGCCTGGTGGGGCGAGCGGCTTCCAGGACGTGCCCAAGGGCTGCTGGTACAGCGCCGCGGCCGATTGGGCGGCGGAGCAGGGTATCACCAGCGGCACGGCTTCCGGCCGATTTGATCCCGATGCCCCCATTACCCGGGAGACCCTGGCCCTGATGCTCTACCGCTGTGCCGGCAGCCCTGCGGTTGCCTCTACCGGGAAGGTGGAAGGCTTCCAGGACGGTGAGCAGACCTCCGCCTGGGCCCGTGAGGCCATGGAGTGGGCCTGTGCCAACGGCATCCTGGGCGGCGACGCCAACGGACAGCTGCGGCCCCAGGACAACAGCACCCGTGCCGAGGTTGCGACCATGCTGACCCGGTTTGTGGCTCTGACCACCCTGTAACAAAAAACAAGCAGGCGGCCCGGAATGTTCCGGGCCGCCTGCTGCATAGAGGGAGGGCCTCCGGCATATGCCGGAGGCCCTCCGTTTTTATTTATCAAAAGCAGGGTTGGTAAAGTAGACGTTTTTCTGGTCCATCTTCTCTTTAGCCAGACGGATGGCCTCGCCGAAGCGCTGAAAATGGACGATCTCCCGCTCGCGGAGGAAGCGGATCACGTCGTTGACATCGGGGTCATCAGACATGCGCAGAATATTGTCGTAGGTCACGCGTGCTTTCTGCTCTGCTGCGTTTGTATAAGAACAACTTTAGGAGAGCCGACCCTTGAAGTCCTCATAGCCGAACTGCCGGACCACCCGCTGGTTACCGTCCTTGTCCCGCCAGACGATGGCGGGGAGAGGCATGCCGTTGAAGGTGTTGGTCTTGACCATGGTGTACAGGGCCATGTCCTCAAAGATCAGCCGGTCTCCCTCATGGAGAGGATTGTCAAAGGAGTAGTCCCCGATGATGTCGCCCGCCAGACAGGTTGGGCCGCCCAGACGGTAGGTGTAGGGCTTCTCGCCGGGCTGCCCGCTGTTCTGAAGGGGAGGCCGGTAGGGCATCTCCAGTACGTCGGGCATGTGGCAGGCGGCGGAGGTGTCCAGAATGGCGATGTCCATACCGTTGTGGAGGGTATCCAGCACGCTGGTCACCAGAAATCCGGCGTTGAGCACCACCGCCTCGCCCGGCTCCAGATAAACCTCCACACCGTAGCGGTCTTTCACACGGCGCACCAGCCGGATGAGCCGTTTCCGGTCGTAGTCGGCACGGGTGATGTGGTGTCCGCCGCCCAGATTGAGCCACTTCAGTCCCTTCAGATAGGGGCCGAACTTGGCCTCAAAGGCGTCCAGCGTGGTCTCCAGGTCGTCGGAGTTCTGCTCGCAGAGGGTGTGGAAGTGGAGCCCGTCCAGCAGAGGCAGCTGGTCGGGGTTGAAATTGGCCAGGGTGGTGCCCAGCCGGGAGCCGGGGGCGCAGGGATCGTAGATGGCGTGGCCCTCCTGGGTGGAGCACTCGGGATTGACACGCAGGCCCACCTGCTTGCCCGCTTCTCTGGCCCGCAGGGCGTACTTCTCCAGTTGGCGGGGGGAGTTGAAGACAAAGTGGTCGGCGTACTCCAGCAGCGCTTCAAACTCGTCCTCCCGGTAGGCGGGGGAGAACACGTGGACCTCGCCGGGAAAGTGCTCCCTGCCCAGCCGGGCCTCGTAGAGGCCGCTGGCCGTGCTGCCGGAGAGATACTGTGCCAGCAGGGGATAGCAGGCGAACATGGAGAAGGCCTTCTGTGCCAGCAGGATCTTGGCGCCGGAGCGCTGGGCCACGTCCTTCAGGATCTCCAGGTTGCGGACCAGCCGCTCCTCATCCACCAGAAAATAGGGGGTGTGCAGCTCCGTCATGGCTCAGTCCACCAGGGCGGGGTTGTCGTTGATCTGCCAGGGCAGGCCCCACTTGTTCAGGGCGTCCATGTAGGGATCGGGATCAAACTCCTCCACAGTGTACACGCCGGGCTTGTTCCACTTGCCGGTCAGGAGCATCATGGCGCCGATCATAGCGGGCACGCCGGTGGTGTAGCTGATGGCCTGGGAGCCTACCTCCTTGTAGCACTCCTGGTGGTCGCAGACGTTGTAGATGTAGGCGGTCTTCTCCTTGCCGTCCTTCTTGCCGGTGAAGATGCATCCGATGTTGGTCTTGCCCACGGTGCGGGGGCCCAGGGAGGCGGGGTCGGGCAGGAGGGCCTTGAGGAACTGGATGGGCACGATCTGGTGGCCCTCAAACTCCACGGGAGTGGTGGACAGCATGCCCACGTTCTCCAGACACTTCATGTGGGTCAGGTAGCTCTGGCCGAAGGTCATGAAGAAGCGGATGCGCTTGACGCCGGGGATGTTCTTGGCCAGGGACTCGATCTCCTCATGGTGGAGGAGGTACATGTCCTTCTGACCCACCTGGTCGAAGTTGTACTCCCGCTTGATGGACATGGCGGGGATTTCAACCCAGTGGCCGTTCTCCCAGTAGGAGCCGGGAGCGGACACCTCCCGGAGGTTGATCTCGGGATTGAAGTTGGTGGCGAAGGGGTAGCCGTGGTCGCCGCCGTTGCAGTCCAGAATGTCGATGGTGTCGATCTGGTCAAAGAGGTGCTTCTGGGCGTAGGCACAGTAGGCCTGGGTCACGCCGGGGTCGAAGCCGGAGCCCAGCAGGGCGGTGAGGCCGGCCTTCTCAAACTTCTCCTTGTAGGCCCACTGCCAGGAGTAATCGAAGTAGGCGGAAAAGCCCTCCTCCTTGCAGCGCTTGTCGTAGACGGCGCGCCACTCGGGGTCGTCAATGTCCTCGGGCTCGTAGTTGGCGGTGTCCATGTAGTTGACGCCGCAGGCCAGGCAGGCGTCCATGATGGTGAGATCCTGATAGGGGAGGGCGATGTTCATCACCAGGTCGGGCTGGACCTTCTTGATGAGGGCGATCACCTCGTCCACCTTGTCGGCGTCCACCTGGGCGGTGGTGATCTTGGTCTTGGTCTTGCCCTCCAGCTGGGCCTTCACGGCCTCGCACTTGCTGACGGTACGGCTGGCGATGCAGATCTCCTCAAAAACCTCGCTGTTCTGGCAGCACTTGTGAATGGCCACCCCGGCCACGCCGCCGCAGCCGATAATCAGAACCTTTGCCATGTTTCATTCCTCCTGTATGTTGAAAAATAACAGACATTCAATTTCCGCCGCTGAGGGCCAGCAGCATCTCGCGCACCACCTTGGCGGCCACCGCGTTGGACACGCCGCTCTGGTCGAAGGGAGGGCAGAGCTCATTGACGTCGCAGCCCACCACGTTGCAGCGACTGCACACCAGAGTCACCGCCCGGCGCAGGGCGTCAAAGGACACGCCGCCGGGCTCGGGGGTGCCGGTGCCGGGGAACACCGACGGGTCCATCACGTCCAGGTCCACAGTGAAATAGACCGGGGCGTCGCCCAGCCGCTTCACCACGTCCTCCAGACCTTCCAGGTCAAAAGGGTGGCAGGTCACATGGTCCTTGCCCCAGCGCCACTCCGCCCGGTCACCGGAGCGGATGCCAAACTGAAAAATCTTGCCGTCTCCGGTGAGCTCCCAGCAGCGGCGGATGACGCAGGCGTGGGACAGGGGCACGCCCAGATAGTCCTCCCGCAGGTCGGTGTGGGCGTCGAAGTGGATGATGGCCACGTCGGGATATTTCCGGTGCACCGCCCGGAAGGCGCCCAGGGTCACCAGGTGCTCGCCGCCGATGAGGAAGGGCCGCTTGCCGGCGGAGAGGATCTCCTCCGCTCTGGCCTCGATGTCGGCCAGAGCCAGCTCGGAGCTGCCCATGGACAGCTCCAGGTCGCCGCTGTCCAGCACGGCGCAGTCGGACAGGTCCCTGTCCTGATAGGGGCTGTACAGCTCCAGCCCGTAGGACTCCCGCCGCAGGGCGGAGGGGCCGAAGCGGGTGCCGGGCCGGTTGGAGGTGGTGGAGTCAAAGGGTGCGCCGAAGAGCACGGTCTCCGCCTGCTCAAAGGGGCAGTCGCAGCCCATATATACGTCAATCTGCGGATTCAACATTTTTCAGCAGCTCCTCTACGTAGGCGGGGATATAGAACGCGCCCTTGTGCAGCATGGTGGTGTAGTACTTGCAGCTGAGCTTCCGGGCGTTCCAGCGGACCTCGTCCAGGTCCCGAAGGGGGTGGTATTTCTTGCTGGCAAAGCCGAAGAGCCAGTGGCCGGAGGGGTATGTGGGGATGTGGGCCTGGTACACCTTGGCGATGGGGAAGGACTCCACGATCCGCTTGTGGGCCCGCTGGCAGGCGATGGCGTCCTCCTGGTAGAAGGGGCTCTCATGCTGATTGACCATGATTCCGTCCGGCCGCAGGGCCTTGGAACAGTTGCCGTAGAACTCCCGGGTGAACAGGCCCTCGCCGGGGCCGAAGGGGTCGGTGGAGTCCACGATGATGAGGTCGTACTGCTCCACAGGGGTGCGGACATACCGCAGGCCGTCCTCGTAGTGGATGGATACCCGGGGGTCGTCCAGGCAGCAGGTTGTAAAGGGGAGATACCGCCTGCACACCTCCACCACCTGGGGGTCGATCTCCACCAGGTCGATGTGCTCAATCTCCGGATAGCGGCACAGCTCCCGTACCACGCCGCCGTCGCCGCCGCCGATGACCAGCACGTCCTTCACGTTGGGGTGGACTGCCATGGGGATGTGCACCATCATCTCGTGATAGATGAACTCGTCCTTTTCGGTGAGCATCATGTACCCGTCCAGGGTGAGAAAGCGGCCGAACTCCTGGGAGTCGAACACGTCGATCCGCTGGAACTCGCTCTGGCCGCTGTAGAGCTGCTTGTCCACCCGGATGGACAGCTTTACATTGGGGGTGTGGGCCTCACGAAACCAAAGCTCCATACCGTCAGTCCTCCTTTAAGTCCAAAACATTCAGGCAGGTGATATCGGGGTCCTCCGGGCCGGTCATGGAGCAGCCCTTTTCCTTGGCATAGAGGATGTAGGCGATGATATCCTGCGTAATGCGCTCACCCGGGGTGAGAATGGGGATTCCGGGGGGATAGCACATGACGAACTCGCTGCACACCCGGCCCACAGTCTCCTCCAGCGGAAGACTCTCCTTGGGGGCGTAGAAGGCCTTCTGGGGGGACACCACCACCTCCGGGTCGATGTACTCCTGCTTCATCAGCCCGGCGCTGCTGCTCTTGCCGAAGCGGCGGCGCACCTCGCTGAGAGAGCTCACCAGCCGCTCGATCTCCCGGGGCCGGTCGCCGATGGAGAGGTAGGCCAGGATGTTGCCCAGGTCGCCGAATTCGATCTGAATGTCGTACTCATCCCGCAGCAGGTCATAGACCTCGATACCGGCCAGGCCAATGTTCAGCGTGTTGACCGACAGCTTGGTGATATCAAAGTCGTACACACTGTCGCCGTTGATGAGCTCCTTGCTGAAGGCGTAGTACCCGCCGATGGCGTTGATCTCCTGCCGGGCATAGTCCGCCATCTGCATCACCCGGCCGAACTCCTCCCGGCCCCGGAGGGCCAGGTTCCGCCGGGCGATATCCAGACTGCTGAGGAGCAGATAGGAGGCGCTGGTGGTCTGGGTCAGGTTGATGATCTGCCGCACATGGCCGGGGGACATGTTGGGGCCGGTGAGCAGCAGGCTGCTCTGGGTCAGGCTGCCGCCCGACTTGTGCATGGACACAGCGGCCATGTCCGCGCCCGCCTCCATGGCGGACATGGGCAGGTCCTCGTGGAAGTAGAAATGGGTGCCGTGGGCCTCATCGGCCAGGCAGAGCATGCCGTGGGCGTGGGCCAGCTCCACGATGGATTTCAGGTCGGAGCAGATGCCGTAGTAGGTGGGGTTGTTCACCAGCACCGCCTTGGCGTCCGGGTTTTCCCGGATGGCCCGCTCCACCTCGCTGACCTTCATACCCAGAGGGATGCCCAGGCGGTCGTCGCACTCCGGGTTGACGTACACGGGTACGGCGCCGCACAGCACCATGGCGCCCATGACGCTGCGGTGTACGTTCCGGGGCAGGATGATCTTCTCTCCGCCCTTCACCGCCGAGAGCACCATGCTCTGGACAGCGCTGGTGGTGCCGCCCACCATGAGGAAGGCGTGAGCCGCACCAAAGGCGTCGGCGGCCAGCTTCTCCGCGTCCCGGATGACCGAGACGGGGTGACACAGGTTGTCCAGGGGCTTCATGGAGTTGACGTCCATGCTCACGCAGGTCTCACCCAGCAGGCGGGTCAGCTCCGGGTTGCCCCGGCCCCGCTTGTGGCCGGGGACGTCAAAGGGAACCACACGCATGCTGCGGAATCGCTCCAGCGCCTCATAGATGGGCGCGCTGGTCTGGTCCAGTACCGGCATGCTTCTCATCTCCTATCAGTAGATATTGCGGCCGCTGAAGATCTCAATCATCTCACGGCGGATGTTGTCCATAATCTCAAGCCGCACCTGGGGAGGAAGCTCATAGACGTCGGTCTTGAACAGATAGTTCTGCAGGTTGATATCCTTCAGCATCATCTTGGTGTGGTAGAGGTTGGCGCTGTATACGTTCACGTCCACCGCGTCGTAGCGGCGGAGGGTGGCGGGGTCGATATAGTCCTGGATGGAACGGACCGTGTGGTCCATAAAGAGCTTCTTGCCGTTCACGTCCCGGGTGAAACCTCGGACCCGGTAGTCCATGGTGATGATATCCGAGTCAAAGGAGCCGATCAGGTAGTCCAGGGTGGACAGAGGCGTGATCTCGCCGCAGGTGGCCACGTCTATATCCACCCGGAAGGTAGCCAGACAGGTCTCCGGGTGGTACTCCGGGTAGGTGTGCACCGTCACATGGCTCTTGTCCAGGTGGGCCAGCTGGGTCTTGCCCGCCGGGATCATGGAGCCCTCGGCGATGAGAATGGTCACAGACGCGCCCTGAGGCTCATAGTCCTGTTTGGCGATGTTGAGCACCTTGGCCCCGATCATGTCGGTCAGGGAAGTGAGGATATTGGTCAGACGCTCCGAGTTGTACTGCTCGTCGATATAGGCGATATAGTCCTTCTGTTCCCGGGGGGTCTTGGCGTAGCACACATCGTAGATGTTGAAGCTCAGCGCCTTGGTCAAATTGTTGAAGCCGTAAAGCCTCATTTTTTCTCCCATTTCCCAACACTCCTGTCCAGGCCACGCCAGGGCCTGCGATACTTCCTCTAAGTCCGCCGCAGAAAAGAAAAACAGGTAATGTGATAAACCACATTACCTGTAAAACAGTCCTTTTTCATAAAGCCAAACCATCCAGTCCACAGCGCGACGCAAGAGGGGACCGCTGCCAAACAGGCGGCAAAGCCCCGCTGAGTCCTGAGAAGTCGGTTGATACAGCTTCATACAGAGTCTATATAGCAAATACTTACTTTTACTACTCTTATTGACCGTTTTACAAGTTGATGCGCGGAATCACGCGGCGGTACCTGATAGAACCAACTTATAAAATTGAGCTTTTAACTCAATCAATAATGGCAACATTTCAGTTGCCTTCGGCAGTTGACCCGGCTGTCCGTATGGCCTTAACCCGAGCGGGTGGTCAGAAGAAATATTTGCATGGATACTCTGTAAAAACTCATATCACATGGCAAAGGTCAGTATATCGAAAAAAACGGGGTTTGTCAATGATTTTCCATCGTGTCCGACATTTTTCGCCCGGCCTGTGCGCAGGAAAAAGGGGTCATTCCTCCCGCTGGAACACCAGGGACATGGTCTCAATATCACCGGTGCCTCTGGTTTCGATGGGAACATAGCCGCAGTAAGTCCAGCCCTGGGAGATCCGCTCCCGGATAATGTCCTCCACGCCGTCAAAACCGTACTTGCTGCCCTTGCCGAAGCCGTAGCCACACAGCTCAGATTTCACTCTTACGAATTCCACTTTTTTCACGGTTTTTACCCCCTTTTTAGGGTATTATACTGCCGCCGCACATGGGCGTCAACGTGTTGTAACCCCTGTAAATTCAGAATTTCCAGTGGATTTCAATGGGCGGCGCCTTGGCGCCTGGGCTCCGCCGTCCCACCGCAATGTAGTCAATCAGCGACTCCACCATATCCCGTGTGAGATGCTCCGGGCTGAAATACCGCGCCAGCCGTTCTGAGGCGGGTTCCGTATTAGTCTGGGCACACAACTGCTCTATCCGGTCCTGGTCTGCCTGAAGCGTAAATTCCGTTTGAGCCTTGTCCTGATTCATCTCCTCTAAAAGTGTTAGAAAGCTCTGCTCGTCCACCAGCCCACGGGCTCTGTCCAGATAGAGACTTCGTAGGGCAGAGGCATACTCTGCCAACCGTCTCTTCCTGGCTGTAACGGCTTCCTCCAGCTGTTTTCGTTGAATATCGAGCGGGTTATCCAATTCGATGGCACTTATCAGCATATCCCGGTCCAGATATTCCGCTGAGAGACGATTGATCTCCTCTAGAACAACATACTCCAGCTGCTGGACCGGTACAAAGGCCCCTGGGCAGGCGTCACGGTCCACATACCGGTTCCGGCATTGGAGGTAGTGCTTTCCCCGGCTTTTGGAAGTGCGCATGGTTCCTCCACAGGACATGCAGCGCACCTTTCGGGCGAAGATACCGACCTGGCCGGAGGCGAAGGGACGGCTCCGCTCCAACAGCAGCGCCTGTGCTCTGTCCCACAAGGGGCGGTCAATGATGGCCTCATGGGTGCCCTCGGCCACGAACCAGGCGGACTTGGGACGCGGTCGGTTTTTTCTGCTCTTATAGGACACACTTCCATACTTTCCTTGCACCATGTTGCCTATGTAAATCTCATTGCACAGCATGGATGAGACGGCGGAATAGGTCCACCGTGTCCCGCTACTTTCCTTCGGGTTGCGGTAGGCCAGGCCGTGAAGGCGCTTGTACTCTCCAGGGGTAGGAATACCTTGGACATTCAGCAGCCGGGCAATGGCAGTCTTGCCGTACCCCTGAGCAAACAGGGAGAATACTTGGCGCACGGTGGCTGCAGCCTCCTCATCCACAAGCAGATGGCCCTTGCGCTCCGGGTCCTTCCGATAGCCATAAAGGGCGAAGGCACCGATATGGAGCCCATTTTTCCGGCGGTTGTCCAGCACACTCCGGATATTTTCTGACATATCCTCCAGATACCACTCGTTGACCAGACCGTTAATCTGCCTGGACTTTTTGTTTCCTCTGTTGTTGGTGTCGGCGTTGTCTACAATGCTGACAAAGCGGATGCCCCAGAGAGGAAACAGTCCATGAATGTACTTTTCCACCAGCTCCAGCTCTCGCGTAAAGCGGGACTGGGTTTTGCACAGGACAATATTGAACCGCCCGGTTCGAGCATCCTGGAGCAGCTGTTGAAAGGCCGGCCGGCTGCGGTCTGAGCCCGCATAGTCGTCATCGCTGTAAATGCGATAGATCTCCCACCCCTGCTCTGCTGCATATTGGACCAGCATGGCTTTCTGGTTCTGAATGCTGCCGCTGTCGTCGCTGGACAGCCGCTTATCCCGGTCCTCTTCCGACAGACGGCAGTATATAGCTGCCTTATTCGTTCCCATCCGGCGCCTGTACTTTCTCGTATAGCTCTTGTTTAGCGGCGCGCCTAACCAGTTCCAGCCAGATGCGGGTATAGGTATCCCTATTCGGCGTACCGCTTTTATCCTGAAAGATGTTTTTGCAGATTGCGGCCTCTTCCATAGAAAAGCCCCCTTTCGCTGACAGCATATGAGCCGCGGCGCTGCGCTTAGAAGGGGAGAGAAGAAGATTTGCGCTTATACCAGCGTACCATCTGCTGCCAGGTCCTCTGTCAGATCGCAGATGACGTCGCCCTTCACACCGATTCCAGCGGCGTTCCAGGGAGAGCCGGAGGCAGCAGTGGGGTAAATGCCCGTGGTGTGGTCCACAAAGTAGGGAGCGAAACCGCCCTCCCGCACCTGCTGGTCGTTGAGACCACGGGTGAGCTGGTGGACGATGGCGCCGATCATCTCCAGGTGGCCTAACTCTTCCGTGCCGATATCGGTCAGCAGGCCCTTCAGTTCCGGATAGGGCATGGAGTACCGCTGGCTCAGGTACCGGAGGGAGGCGCCCAGCTCGCCGTCAGGTCCACCATACTGGCTGATGATAAACGAGGCCAGTCTGGGGTTGGGGGTGGAGATCTTCACCGGGTACTGGAGCTTTTTCTCATAGACAAACATTTACTTGGTCCCTCCCTCGACGTAATTCCAGGGCCACGGATCTTTGAGCCAGGAGGCCCAGGTCTTCTCGCCGGCGGCGGAGCGCTGGAGCAGCGGACCGTGGGCGGCCTCGTACTGCTCCCGGGCGGCCTTCTCCATGGCCGCGTACTGCCGGTAGAGCTCAAAGGCCTCTCCGTCATCCTGGTGGGTGTCCAGGTAGAGACTCAGCTCCACCAACACGAACTCCAGGGCCTGGAGCTCAGCCAGATGGCCGCTGACCACATTCCGACCGTCGGACTTGATATGGAAGGGGAGATTCAGCCCGGGGTAGAGGGTGCCGTTGTTCAGAGCGTCCGTCTGGTTATAGCGCTTGGCGCCCGTCTGCTGGAAGGGCACATAGGGCACGGCCAGCGGCGCACACTCTGGGAGAGTACCACAGCTGTCTCCGCACCCGGCGGAGGGCGGAGTGGGGGCGGGTGTATTATGATCGGGATACAAACAGATTTCCTCCTTCACAGGTTTCACAGCGAAGGACAGCCGAGAGGACCGCCCTTCACCCCATCTTATGCCATCCGCAAGGGCGGAGAAACCGCTTCTCATCCTCGTACTTTTGTGCTATAATTCCGGTGTGGCCGCATAGCGGAAAGAATCTCCTCATAAACTCTCGGGAGGAGGTGTCTACCGTGAAAAATGCAGCCTGGCAAAAATTTTTTTCCCGTACCCTGGCGCTCCTGGTCCTACTGGGCGGAGGTGCTCTTTTTCTGCTGAGCAGGGGAGATGGGGAGGCTTGTTCCGCGCTCTCAGCCGCCCGATTTGACACAGAGACCGTTGTCATAGACGCCGGACATGGTGGGGAGGACGGCGGTGCAGTGTCGGTCACCGGCGTACCGGAGAGTGGTATCAACCTGGCTATTGCCCAAAAGCTGGACCTGCTCTTTGGCCTCTACGGCGTGCGCACGGAGCTCCTGCGGACAGAGGATATCTCCCTTCACGACAGCAGCGCGGAGACCCTTCGGGAGAAGAAGACCTCCGACCTCAAAAACCGGGTGGCGCGGATTGAATCAGTGGAAAACGCCACGCTCATCAGCATCCATCAGAACATCTATCAGAGTGCCCGGTACCGCGGTGCTCAGGTGTTCTATGCGGACAGTGAGACGTCTCTGCCGCTGGCCCAGGCCGCCCAGGATGCCCTCAGGCTGGTGGACCCGGACAATACCCGCAAGCCCGCCAAGATCAGTGAAAGCGTCTACCTGATGAACCATATTACCTGTCGGGCCATTCTGGTGGAGTGCGGTTTTCTCTCCAATCCGGAGGAGGACCTGCTGCTCCAGAGCCCGGCGTATCAGCTGAAGCTGGCCGGGGCACTGTGCGGGGCTTACCTGCAATATCAAGATTCCCAGCAAGGAGTTCTTTGAATGAAAGCAAAAACTGTTTTTTACTGTACGGAGTGCGGCAACGAGACACCCAAGTGGTCCGGCCAGTGCCCCGCCTGCCGGGCGTGGAATACGCTGGTGGAGCAGCCCGCCGAGACAAAGAAAAAAACCGCCTCCGTCCTCTCTGCCAGTGCCGCGGGACAGCGGCGGACTGGGGGAGGGATCAACCGTCCCCGGCCCATCAGCGAGGTGTCGTCCACCCATGAGCTGCGTTTTGAGACCGGCATGAGCGAGCTGGACCGGGTTCTGGGCGGCGGCGCGGTAAAGGGTTCGCTGGTGCTGGTGGGCGGCGCGCCCGGCATCGGAAAATCCACGCTGATGCTCCAGATCTGTGACAATCTCTGCCGGTTTGCCAAGGTGCTCTATGTATCCGGCGAGGAATCCGAGCGGCAGATCAAACTGCGCGCCGAGCGGCTGCATGTCAGCGGGGAAGGGCTGTATCTGCTCTCCGAGACTAACCTGGACGACATTGTGGAGGCGGTCAACGAGCTTCAGCCGGATATTCTGATCGTGGACTCCATCCAGACCCTCTATAACGGCGAACTGACCACTGCGCCGGGCAGTGTGGGCCAGGTGAAGGACTGTACCATGACTCTGATGCAGTTGGCAAAAGGGCAGGGGATCACGGTCTTTGTCATCGGCCACGTCAACAAAGAGGGCTCCATTGCCGGACCCAAGGTGCTGGAGCACATGGTTGACTGTGTGCTCTACTTCGAGGGCGAGCAGAACCTGGCCTACCGGATTCTCCGTGCGGCCAAGAACCGGTTTGGCGCAACCAATGAGATCGGTGTGTTTGAGATGGCTGACACAGGGCTGACAGAGGTTCCAAATCCGTCTGAGATGCTGCTCTCCGGCCGCCCGGAGAACACACCTGGCACCTGTGTCACCTGCGTGATGGAGGGCGTGCGTCCTGTGCTGGCGGAAGTACAGGCGCTGCTGGCGCCCACCAGCTTCAACGTGCCCAGACGCACCAGCAACGGCTTTGACTACAACCGGGCCATGCTTTTGCTGGCCGTGCTGGAAAAGCGGGGCGGGCTGCTGGTCAATTCCTGTGATGCATATATCAATGTCATCGGCGGATTGAACCTGGACGAGCCCGCCGCCGACCTGGCCATGGTGATGGCGCTGGCGTCCAGCTTCCGGGACAAGCCCATTCCCAGCGATCTGGTGGCCATCGGCGAGGTGGGCCTGACCGGAGAGCTGCGAGCGGTCAACGGCCTGGGACAGCGTCTGAGTGAGGTGCGGCGTATCGGGTTCACCAAGTGCCTGATCCCAGCCCGCAACAGCGGGAAGATAATAGAGCCGGAGGGGCTCCAACTGATTCGTGTACGAAATATAAGAGAGGCGTTGGCTGCCATTCTTTAATCAGATTTGTCAGGGGAGCCGTCGGCTGTATAGGAAGGCTGGGAGTTTGAGTTCAGTATTCCGTGTCTGGGGACATAGTTCACGCAGGGTTCCGCAATGCTGGGTGCACCGCAGGAACCGGCGCGTGCCAGTCCGCAGTATCCATCGTACTGGTAGACGCAGTCGCTGGTACAGTTGATCAGACTCATCAGCAGACACCTCACACAAAAATATCTGCGGATTGCCGCAGGCATACAACACAGAGTTTAGTCTGTCCAGCCAGAGCGGTTTTATTTGCTGGGGCTGGCAGTCGGGAGGAGGTTTTCGGGCACACAGTCAACTCAACAAAATAAAAATTTTGTTGAGTTGAGGGGAGGGGTCTCTCCGCTGAGGACGGGATTTCGGCGTTTTGGACCGCTCCTGGCCGGCCAAGCGGCTGCCGGCGTTTCCGAGATTATTTATGGATTATCGTACTGAAGCACCTGCAATTATTCGTGATTTTCTGTCCTACCACGAGACCATCCAGGGACACTCCCGCAAAACCGTGGATGAGTATTTCCTGGACCTGCGGAATTTTTTCCGCTACATCAAGGTTGAACGCGGCTGTGTGCCGCGCAGCACAGATTTGGACCAGATCTCCATTGATGATCTGGATCTGGACTTGGTCCGCTCCGTCAAGCTCAGCGACGTCTATTCCTACATGAACTACCTGAGCCGTGACCGGGCCAAGCACGCCAACAGCCCGGATACCGGCTACGGGCTCACGCCGGCTGCCCGGGCCCGGAAAATCGCTGCCATCCGTTCCTTCTACAAGTACATCACCAGCAAGGCCAAGCTGATGGATGAAAATCCCATGCAGGACCTGGATTCGCCCAGGCTGAAAAAGGCACTGCCTCATTATCTTAGCCTGGACGAGAGCATCCAGCTTCTGGAATCCGTTGATGGAGAAAACAAGGAGCGGGATTACTGTATTCTGGAACTTTTTCTCAATTGTGGCCTTCGGATCTCCGAGCTGGTAGGCCTGAATCTGACAGATATCCGAAACGATCAGCTCAGGGTGTTAGGCAAGGGCAACAAAGAGCGGATCCTGTTCCTCAACGAGGCCTGTCGCCAGGCCATTGACGACTGGCTGGCTGTCCGGGGCACACAGGGCATCATTGACAAGAACGCCCTTTTTATCACCAGGCGGCACACCCGTATGACAACGGATGCGGTGCACTACATGATAAAAAAGCGGCTGACCGCCGCCGGACTGGACGCCAGTATGTATTCTGCCCACAAGCTCCGCCACACAGCCGCCACGCTGATGCTGCAAAACGGCGTTGACGTGCGGACCTTGCAGGAGGTACTGGGACACGACCATCTGAATACGACTCAGATCTACACCCACGTGGACAGTGACGACCTGCGCACCGCTGCAAAGGCCAACCCCTTGGGGCGGGTCAGGCGAAAAAAGAGTCCTCCCTCTCCCCCGTCGGACAGTGAAAACAAGGGATGAGATAAAAACGCGGGCTGAGGCTGGCAGTCTTTTGACTGCCAGCCTCTTTTATCAGATGTCCTGATACGCGCCCAGAATATGAATGAACCGAATTTCCTGGAAGAAGTAAGTACTCAGCGGCCGCCGGTCCGCATCATAGGAGTGGGCGGCCACCAGAACATTCTCCATAGTGACCGGATCGCCTACGTCCACCACCACGGGGGTGTGGCTGAAAACATCCTTTCCGAAGCGGAGCTGGACCATGTCACCCGGCATCAGTCCATCCAGCGTTGTCAGTTCCCCCAAAGGTCCGGGGCTCTTCCCTGCTCTGGTCAGAAAATCAAAGAAGTACTCTACCCCTGTCCAGGACGGCGACTTCTGGTTGGCGTTGATATAATACCAGCCGTAAACTGGCTCATAATTCATGACGCCGGTCCCGGCGAAGAGACATTGTGAGGCAAAATTGGTGCAGTCGCCCCCAATCTCCTCGTAGTCGTAATAGGCGGGATTGCGCCCGAAGGCCCACTTATGGGCATAGGCCACCGCAGCACGGCGGTCATATGGTATCCGAATCAGCATGTGCTACTCCCCTTTCCTGCCATTCTATGCCGGTGGACAGGCCGGGAGGCACAAAAAAACAGGAGAGGGAAATCCCTCTCCTGTTTTTTTGTGTATGGAAATGTGGCAGAGCCCGGATTAGGCCTTACCGTCGCAGCCCAGCACGTTGACGATCTTGTGCTTGACCAGCTCCTTGATGTTGGCGCGGGCGGGCTTGAGGTACTCGCGGGGATCGAACTTGTCGGGGTGCTCAGCAAAGAACTTGCGGATGGTACCGGTCATGGCCAGACGCAGGTCGGAGTCGATGTTGATCTTGCAGACAGCGCCGCGGGCAGCCTGACGCAGCTGCTCCTCGGGGATGCCCACAGCGTCGGGCATCTTGCCGCCGTACTGGTTGACCATCTTCACGTACTCCTGGGGCACGGAAGAAGAGCCGTGGAGCACGATGGGGAAGCCGGGCAGACGGCGGACGACCTCGTCCAGGATGTCAAAGCGCAGCGGAGGGGGAACAAGCTCGCCCTTCTCATTGCGGGTGCACTGAGCGGCAGTGAACTTGTAAGCGCCGTGGCTGGTGCCGATGGCGATGGCCAGGGAGTCGCAGCCGGTCTTGGTCACGAACTCCTCCACCTCGTCGGGGTGAGTGTAGTGAGAATCCTCGGCAGAGACGTTGACCTCGTCCTCCACGCCGGCCAGAGCGCCCAGCTCAGCCTCGACCACCACGCCGTGGTCGTGGGCGTACTCGACGACCTTGCGGGTGATCTCGATGTTCTCAGCGAAGGGCTTGGAGCTGGCGTCGATCATGACGGAGGTAAAGCCGCCGTCGATGCAGCTCTTGCAGGTCTCGAAGCTGTCGCCGTGGTCCAGGTGGAGCACGATGGGAATGTCGGGGCACTCGATGACAGCGGCCTCCACCAGCTTCACCAGGTAGGTGTGGTTGGCATAGGCGCGGGCGCCCTTGGACACCTGGAGGATGACGGGAGCCTTCAGCTCCTGGGCAGCCTCGGTGATGCCCTGGACGATCTCCATGTTGTTGACGTTGAAGGCGCCGATGGCGTAACCGCCGGCATAAGCCTTCTTAAACATTTCCGTAGATGTGACCAAAGCCATAGGAAACATCTCCTTTCAAATTTTGCACCATGATTCTATCAGTTCTGATTGATAATTGCAAGAGTATATGCTAGAATATTTCCGCGGAATTAAAAATTAACCAAATCCTTAGCGAAAAAAATCCCGTTATTATGAAAGGAAGAGAAAAGTTATGAGCGAACTGAAAGGCGCTTGCATCATTGGCCAGTCTGGTGGCCCCACCGCGGTTATCAACTCCAGCGCTCTGGGCGTAATTGAGACCGCCCTGGATTCCGGCTCCATCACTCGGGTGCTGGGTGCCGCTCACGGCATCAAGGGCGTTCTGGACGACAAGCTGTACGACATGGCTCAGGAGGACCGCGAGGAGCTGAAGCTCATGCGGTACACCCCCTCCTCCGCTCTGGGTTCCTGCCGCTACAAGCTGGCCGATCCCGATGTGGACGACACCGACTACAAGCGCATTCTTGAGATCTTCAAGAAGTATGACGTCCGCTATTTCTTCTATAACGGCGGCAACGACTCCATGGACACCTGCAACAAGATCTCCAAGTACATGCAGAAGGTGGGCTATGAGTGCCGCGTGATGGGCGTGCCCAAGACCATCGACAACGACCTCAACGGCACTGACCACTGCCCCGGCTTCGCCTCTGCCGCCAAGTTCATCGCCACCTCCTGCATGGAGGTCCACCGCGATGCCCACGTGTACGACACCGGCATGGTGACCGTGGTGGAGATCATGGGCCGTCACGCCGGCTGGCTGGCCGGCTCCGCCGCCCTGGCTACCTGGGCTGGCTATGGTCCCGACCTCATCTACCTCCCCGAGGTGGACTTCGACATGGACAAGTTCATCGCTGACGTGACCGCCATCTACAACAAGACCGGCAAGTGCATGGTGGCCGTGTCCGAGGGCATTCACTATGCTGACGGCAGCTTCGTCTCCGAGGCCAAGACCTCCGCTACCGACGGTTTCGGTCACGCTCAGCTGGGCGGTCTGGCTGCCATGCTGGCCCAGATCATCAAGGAGAAGACCGGCGCCAAGGTCCGTGGCATCGAGCTCTCTCTGCTCCAGCGCTGCGCTTCTCACGGCGCTTCCGCCCGCGACATCGAGGAGGCCTATATGGCCGGTAAGGCCGCTGTTGAGGCCGCTGTTGCCGGTGAGACCGACAAGATGGTTGCCTTCAAGTGCACCCGCGACGGCAACAACTACACCTGCGAGACCGTCCTGGAGCCCCTGGACATCTGCGCCAACTTCGAGAAGAAGGTGCCCCGTGAGTGGATCAACGCCGAGGGCAACGGCATTGAGCAGCCCTTCATCGACTATGTTCTGCCCCTCATTCAGGGCGAGCTGAAGGTGCCCCAGGAGAACTCCCTCCCCCGCTTCGCCAAGCTGAAGAAGGTTCTCACCACCGAGATGTAATCGCTGATTTCATTCAGTGCAAAAGCGCGCCCCGCCGCATTGCTGCGGCGGGGCGCGCTTTTTAGATATCTTTTTCTCTGCATAAAAAATCCGGGAGGCATGCGGCCTCCCGGATTTTTTATGTATATCAGATATTGAGCTTATCCTCAGCGCCGATCAGGGCACGCAGGACGGTGTAAACACGCTCGTCAATGCCCTTCTTCATGGCCAACGCCTCGTTGATGTCGTAGTCCACATAGGCGCCCTTCTGCATGGCAACCACCCGGTTGGTCTTGCCCTGGGCCAGCAGTTCCACTGCGTTGTAGCCCATGTAAGTTGCCTCCATCCGGTCGCGGGCAGAGGGCGAGCCGCCGCGCTGGACATGGCCAAGAACAGTCACGCGGGGGTCCAGGCCGGTGTATTCCTTGATCTTTGCGGCTACATCATAGGAGCTTCCCACGCCCTCGGCCACGATCACCATGAAGTGAGTACGGCCGGCCAGACGGGCGGCACGGATGGGCTCCACCACGTCACGCTCAAAGTCGATCTTCTTCTCAGGGATCAGCACAGCGGTGGCGCCGCAGGCCACGCCTACGTAGAGCGCCAGGTGACCGGCATGGCGGCCCATGACCTCTACCACGGAGCAGCGCTCATGGGACTGCATGGTGTCCTTCAGGCGGTCAATGGCCTCCAGCGCGGTATTGCAGGCGGTATCGTAGCCGATGGTGTACTCTGTGCAGGCGATGTCGTTGTCAATGGTGCCGGGAACGCCGACAACGGCCACGCCCTCCTGGTTGGAGAACTCCAGCAGGCCCCGGTAAGTGCCGTCGCCGCCGATGCCCACGATGCCCTCCAGGCCGAAGAGCTTGCAGGTGTTGGCGGCCTTCTTGCGGCCCTCATCCGTCTTGAACTCCTCGCTGCGGGCGGTGTAGAGCACCGTGCCGCCCCGGCCGATCAGACCGCTGGTCTGGACAAAGTCCATAGAGGTGATGTCTCCGGTAATGAGGCCGTTGAAGCCCCGGCGGATACCCAGGCACTCGATTCCCATGTGCATCGAGGCGCGGACAACAGAGCGGATTGCGGCGTTCATGCCCGGGGCGTCGCCGCCGCTGGTGAGGACACCGATGCGTTTCACTGCACTTTTCATAGGAAAGACCTCCTGTTACTTGTAAGTGTGGGGAATCTGTTTCCCCGGTTTTATACCTTCAGTTCCGTATCCTTGCCTTCCAGCGCGGAAGCATAGCGCTCAAACACAGGCTGCACGTACTCTGCCAGGAACTCGTCCACCTGCTGGGGGCAGCGGCCGATATAACGGGCGGGCTCCAGATGGACGGTTAGCTCCTCCTTGCTCATGCCGAACATGGGGTCCTCGGAAATGAGGTCGATCAGGTTGTTGGGCAGGCCCCGGTCCTTCACATTCCGTCCGGCCTCCTGGGAGAGCACGCGGATGCGCTCGTGGAGATCCTGACGGTTGCCGCCCCGCTTCACCGCGTCCATCATGATGTTCTCGCTGGCCATGAAGGGCAGCTCCTCCATTACATGGCGCTCGATCACCTTCTCATGGACCACCAGGCCGGAGGCCACGTTGACATAGATATTCAGGATGGCGTCCACCGCCAGGAAGGCCTCGGGCACCGAGAGCCGCTTGTTGGCGGAGTCGTCCAGGGTACGCTCAAACCACTGGGTGGCGGCGGTAATGGAGGGATTGAGGGCGTCGGCCATCACATAGCGGGCCAGAGAGCAGATGCGCTCACAGCGCATGGGGTTGCGCTTGTAGGGCATGGCGGAAGAGCCGATCTGGTTCTTCTCAAAGGGCTCCTCCACCTCTTTCAGGTGGCAGAGCAGGCGCATGTCGGTGGCAAACTTGCTGGCGGACTGGGCAATGCCGGACAGAGTGGAGAGCACCATATAGTCCATCTTTCTGGAATAGGTCTGGCCGGAGACGGGCGTCACCGCCTCAAAGCCCATTTCCCGGGCAATCTTGCGCTCCAGCTCCTTGACCTTCTCGTGGTCGCCCTCAAAGAGCTCCAGGAAGCTAGCCTGGGTGCCGGTGGTGCCCTTGGAGCCCAGCAGCTTCAGACTGCCAATCCGGTGCTCCACCTCCTCCAGGTCCATCAGCAGCTCGTTCATCCACAGGGTGGCCCGCTTCCCTACCGTCACCAGCTGGGCGGGCTGGAAGTGGGTGAAGCCCAGGGTGGGCAGGGCCTTATACTTGTCGGCAAACAGGGCGAGAGCATGCAGCACCCGCACCAGCTTGTCCCGCACCAACTCCAGGGCCTCCCGCATCAGGATCACATCGGTGTTGTCGCCCACGTAGCAGCTGGTGGCGCCCAGGTGGATGATGGGCATGGCCTTGGGGCACTGCTCGCCCCAGGCGTGGATATGAGCCATCACGTCGTGGCGGAGCTTGCTCTCCCACCGGGCGGCGGAGTCGTAGTCGATATCCGTGAGATGGGCCTCCATCTCGTCGATCTGGTCCTGGGTCACAGGCAGGCCCAGCTCCATCTCGGCTCTGGCCAGGGCCACCCACAGGCGGCGCCAGGTGGAGAATTTCTTGTCCGGCGAGAAGATATACTGCATCTCATCGCTGGCATAGCGGGAAGAGAGCGGGCTCTCGTAAACAGCTTTGTTACTCATATGCGACCTCTTTTTCTTGGTTTTTGGGACAGACTCAAAGTACCTTTAGGATACCACAAAAAAGCAGCGGGGACAAGTCCCGCTCCGCCGGCGAACCGAGGAAATCCGGTGTGGAGCAGGGCCTCTCCCCGCAGCAGAAATATGTTTATTCCGTCAGGAACTTGCGCAGACGGCGCAGGCCCTCCTGGATGCTCTCCATAGAGGCGGCATAGGACCAGCGGACAAAGCCGGGCGCGCCGAACCCGGTGCCAGGCACCACCGCCACCAGGCCCTCCTTCAGGAAGAGCGCGGCAAAATCATCGGCAGTCTCCACCTTGACGCCGTGGAGGGTCTTGCCCAGGATGTCCTTCAGGTTCATCATCACGTAGAAGGCGCCCTCGGGGGTAATGCAGCTCACGCCGGGAATGGCGTTGATGCCCTCCACCATGGCGTTGCGGCGGGCCTCAAAGGCCTGACGCATGGTCTCCACCTTCTCCTGGGGGCCGTTCAGCGCGGCCAGGGCGGCCTTCTGAGAGATGGCGCAGGGAGAGCCGGTGGAGTGGCTGATGTAGTTGGCCATTACGGTGGCCACAGGCTCGCTGGCGCAGGCGTAGCCGATACGCCAGCCGGTCATGGCGTAAGACTTGGAGACGCCGTTGACCAGAATGGTGCGCTCCTTGATCTCATCGCCCAGAGAGGCCAGACTGACGAACTTCCGGTTATCATAGACCAGGCTGTAGTAGATCTCATCGTCGATCACATAGAGGTCGTGCTTGACGCACAGGTCAGCGATGGCCTGCAGCTCCTCCCTGCCGTACAGCATGCCGGTGGGGTTGGAGGGGTTGTTGAGGATGAGCGCCTTGGTCTTGGGGGTGATGGCGGCGGCCAGCTTGTCTGCGGAGAGCTTGAAGTGCTCCTCCTCCGTGGCGGTGACCACCACAGGGACGCCGCCCATGATCTTGATCAGCTCCAGATAGCTGACCCAGTAGGGCCCGGGGAGGATGACCTCATCGCCGGGGTTGATGACCGCTCTCAGCGCGATATAGACGGCGTGCTTGGCGCCGCTGGCCACCACCACCTGGCTGGGGGTGTATTCCACACCGCAGTCCGCCTTCATCCGGTCGCACACGGCCTGACGCAGCTCCACAGTGCCGCGGGCGGGGGTGTACCGAGTGTTGTTGTTCTCAATGGCGGCGATGCCTGCGGCCTTGATCTCATCCGGGGTGTTGAAGTCCGGCTCACCGGCGGCAAAGCCGATGACGTCAATGCCGTCCGCCTTCATCTGCTTGAACATGCTGTCGATCGCCATGGTGGTAGACGCCTGGACGGCGCTTGCAATACGGGACAGTTCTTTCACAGTGGATCTCCTCCCAATTCAGGCTTAACTAGAGTTATTATAGGCGGCAATATGCAATATTGCAAGACCAGAATTGCATCAATCCGTTCATCGCTTTTCCCACGCAAAACGGTAATTTGCCAAAAAGGCCCGCACCCTGGGATACAGGGCGCGGACCTTTTGCGCTCAGTGGTTCAGCGTGCGGTACAGAGCACGGGAGATGGCGGTACCTGCGACAGTGGAGATCAGCGCCTCCAGTACCCCCTGGACACCTACAAACAGGGCCACAAACAGGAAGGGATTCATCTCCAGGCCGGTGCTGTCGGCAAACCCCTGGGCAATGCCCTGAATGTAGTCGGTGTTATAGAAAGCAGCAGTGAGTACGCCGGTAAACAACGCGGTATTCAGCAGTGAACCGGCCAGGCTGGAGCCGCCGAAGGCGATCAGCTGGGGCCGGGTCCTGTCCACCCTGCTCAGGCCCTTGAAGATGAGGCCGCAGAACAGGCCCATCAGGATCCGGGTGGGCACGCAGGTCAGGAAGGTGCCCACCGGACTGATGCCCATCAGAGTAACGCCGAAGGCGCTCTTGCCGAAGCACTCCCAGAAGGACAGCAGCCCGAACACGCCGCCCAGCGTGGCGCCCGCTGCCGGGCCCAGCACAATTGCACCAATGATGACGGGCACCTGCATAATGGTAAATTCCAGAAACGGGGTCTTGATCATCCCGATTCCGGTAAATTCCAATAGCAGCAGGATGGCCACCAGGACGGCCAGCTGGACAAGGTACCGCACACTGCGGCTGGTGTTGGTTTTCTTTCCACTTGACATATCAAAAACCTCCTGCTCCCGCTCCCCACGTCAGGGGATGCAGGGCAATCTATTTGCTGCGGCAGTGTGTTCCGCCGCAGCGCTGCGGGGCCGGTATCCACCGACGGGGATTCCGGTCTTCCCACTCAGAGTTTACCAGATTTATTTGGCAAGCGCAAGACGCCCTCACTCCTCCGGCATGCTCTGCCTGGCCAGGTTCTTCAGGGTATCCCCTGTAAGACGATAGGTGGTCCACTCATCCAGGGGCACCGCCCCCAGAGAGCGGTAAAACGCGATGCTGGGCTGGTTCCAGTCCAGACAGTACCACTCCAGTCTCCCGCAGCCCCGTTCCACTGCGATACGGGCCAGTTCGCTCAGAAAACGGCGGCCGTATCCCCTGCCCCGATACTTCGGGAGAATGAACAGGTCCTCCAGATAGAGTCCCGCCCGGCCCAGAAAGGTGGAGAAGTTATGGAAGAACAGGGCGAAGCCGATCTCCCCGCCGTCCTTGACGGCAAAAAGGACCTCCGCCTTTCCCTTCTGGAAGATCCATTCCCGGAGCAGCTCCTCTGTGGCCACCACCTGGTCGGACATCTTTTCATACTCCGCCAGCCCTTTGATAAACGACAGAATGGTCCCCGCGTCCGCCTCCTCGGCGAACCGGAACGTCAATTCCTCTGCCATGGAATCTCTCCTTCCCTGTCTGCCCAGAAAAGACCGGATACAGTTTTCTGTATCCGGTCTTTCTGTCAGTTCACTTGCTCAGATTTTGGCGGCGATCAGCTCGCCCATTTTTTTGGTGCCCACGGCCTGGGTGCCCGGCTCGGCGATGTCAGGCGTGCGCCAGCCTTCCGCCAGCACCGCGTCCACCGCGTTCTCAATGGCGGCAGCCTCGTCGGCCAGATGGAAGGAGTAGCGCATCATCATGGCGGCGGAGAGAATGGTGGCGATGGGGTTGGCCTTGTCCTGGCCCGCAATGTCGGGTGCGGAGCCGTGGATGGGCTCGTAGAGCCCGGGGGCGCTGTCGCCGATGGAGGCGGAGGGCAGCAGGCCGATAGACCCGGTGATCATGGACGCCTCGTCGGACAGGATGTCGCCGAACATGTTCTCCGTGGCCACCACGTCGAACTGGCTGGGGTCACGGACCAGCTGCATGGCACAGTTGTCCACCAGCACGTCGGAGTACTCCACGTCGGGGTACTCCTGGGCCAGGCGGTGCATCACGCTCCGCCACAGGCGGGAGGTCTCCAGCACGTTGGCCTTGTCCACGCTGGCCACCTTCTTCCGGCGGAGCCGGGCCAGCTCAAAGGCGCGGCGGCCGATGCGCTCGATCTCCATCTCGGAGTAGGCCATCAGATCGGTGCACTCCACGCCCCGGTCCTCTGTCTCGTAGCGGCCCCGCTTGCCGAAGTAGATGCCTCCGGTCAGCTCCCGGACCATCATCAGGTCGATCCCCTTCTCGGCGGTCTCCTTCTTCAGGGGGCAGGCGTCCGCCAGGGCGGGGCGCAGGGCGGCGGGACGCAGATTGGCATACAGCCCCAGGTCCTTCCGAAGAGCCAGCAGGGCGGTCTCGGGCCGCTGCTCGGCGGGCTTGTCGGAACCCCACTTGGGACCGCCCACGGCGCCCAGGAGCACCGCATCACAGGTCTTGCACAGCTCGGCGGTGCCGTCGGGGTAGCTCTTCCCCACCGCGTCGGTGGCGCAGCCGCCCATAAGCACGTCCACATAGGTGAAGCTGTGGCCGAACTTCTTCCCTACGGCATCCAGCACGTGTACCGCTTCGTTTACCACCTCGGGACCGATGCCGTCGCCCCGGATGAGGGCAATCTTGTAATTCATTTCGCCACACCTCTCGCCTTCAGGGAGTTGAGCAGTCCGCCGCTCTGGATGATGCCGTTGATGAACTCAGGGAAGGGCGCCGCCTGCCAGGTCTTGCCCTGGGTCTCGTCGGTGATGACGCCGCTCTGGAAGTCCACGGTCACCTTGTCGCCGGGCTGGATGGCCTCGGCGGCCTCGGCACACTCCATGATGGGGAAGCCGATGTTGATGGAGTTGCGGTAGAAGATGCGGGCAAAGCTCTTGGCGATGACGCACTTGACGCCGCAGGCTTTGATGGACAGGGGCGCGTGCTCGCGGGAAGAGCCGCAGCCGAAGTTGGCGCCGGCCACGATGATATCCCCCTCTTCCACAGTGGAGGCGAAGTTGGCGTCGATATCCTCCATGCAGTGGGAGGCAAGCGCCTTGGGGTCGGGGTTGTTCAGGTGACGGGCGGGGATGATGACGTCGGTGTCCACGTTGTCGCCGTATTTATAAACCTTCATGGCAAAGTTCCTTTCTGTTCAGTGAGAAATAGAGGTCTGCCGCGGTAAAATCAGAGCTTTTCCAGCTTGGCCGGGTCGGTGACGCAGCCGGTGACCGCGGAGGCGGCGGCAACAGCGGGGCTGGACAGGATAATCTCGGAGCTCACAGGGCCCATCCGGCCCACGAAGTTCCGGTTGGTGGTGCTGATGGCCCGCTCACCGTCGGACAGAACGCCCATGTGGCCGCCCAGGCATGGACCGCAGGTGGGGGTGGACACAGCGCAGCCGGCCTCTACCAGAGCCTGAATGTAGCCCGCCTTCATGGCGTCCAGCATGATCTGCTGGGTGGCGGGGAACACGATGCAGCGTACGCCCTTGGCCACCTTGCGGCCCTTGAGGATTTCTGCCGCCTCCTTGATGTCCTTCAGCCGGCCGTTGGTGCAGGAGCCGATGATCACCTGCTGGATGGGCATGCCCTCCACCTGGTCCACGGTGCGGGTGTTGGAGGGCAGATGGGGCAGAGCCACAGTGGGACGCAGCTGGTCCAGGTCAATGACCACCTCGCGCTCATACACAGCGTCGGGATCGGGCTCAAAGGCCTCCCACTCCCTGGTGACGCGGCCGTTGAGATAGGCTCTGGTCACGTCGTCCACAGGGAAAATGCCGTTCTTGCCGCCGGCCTCAATGGCCATGTTGGAGATGGTGAAGCGGTCGTCCATGGCCAGCTCTTTCACGCCCTCGCCGCCGAACTCCAGGGACTTGTACAGGGCGCCGTCCACGCCGATCTCACCGATGAGGTGGAGCATCACGTCCTTGCCGGATACATAGGGCTGGAACTTGCCCTTCAGGGTGACCTTGATGGCGGAGGGCACCTTGAACCAGGCCAGACCGGTGGCCATGCCCGCGGCCATATCGGTGGAGCCCACGCCGGTGGAGAAAGCGCCCAGCGCGCCGTAGGTGCAGGTGTGGGAGTCGGCGCCGATGACCACCTCGCCGGGGGCCACCAGGCCCTTTTCAGGGAGCAGAGCGTGTTCCACGCCCATCTGGCCCACGTCGTAGAAGTTGGTGATATCGAAGCGCTTGGCAAACTCTCTGGCCTGGGCGCACAGCTGGGCGGACTTGATGTCCTTGCAGGGGGTGGAGTGGTCCAGCACGATAGAGATCTTGTCCTTATCAAAGATACGGGTCAGCCCCGCTTTGTTGAACTCCGTAATGGCCACAGGGGTGGTGATGTCGTTGCCCAGCACCATGTCCAATTTGGCCTCGATCAGCTGTCCGGCCTCCACGGATGCCAGTCCGGCGTGCTTGGCCAGGATCTTCTGGGTCATGGTCATTCCCATTCTAGATTCCCTCCTGATATGTAGTGGAAGTTTTGCGATGTTTTATGAAGTTAGTATGACAGAACCCTTGCAAAAAGAATGTAACACGTGATACAATTCTCAGAGACAGACGATTCCGGCCGAAAGGGCTCTGGGAGGCGACGGCGTATGGGCGAGAACAAACGGGATATTTGGCGTCCCCTTGCCGAGGGGAGACCACCCCAGATCTATGAGCCCGGGCGACTGATCTACCTCCAGGATACCCAGGCGGAACAGTTCTACTACATCCTCTCGGGGACGGTGAAGTGCTTCCTCAGCTCGGGGGCGGGCAGCGAGCGGACCCTGACCCTCCACCACAGCGGCGAGCTGATCGGCGAGGCTGCCTTTTTTGACCGGCAGCCCCGGGTGTCCTCCGCCGTGGCGGTGACCAGGTGCGAGCTGGTGTCAGTGGACCGGCAGCACCTCTCAGATGTGTTCTCCCGCCACCCGGATCTGGCCGTGTCCATGCTGGAGTATCTGGCCCGCACGGTCCGGCTGCTCTCCGTCCATGTGGACGGCACCCTGCTCCAGGCGGATCAGCGCATTGCCCGCTACCTGCTCCGCCTGACACCGGAGGCGGACGGCACCATCCACTGCACCCACGAGGAGATCGGCGAGGCGGTTGGTGTCAGCCGGGTGACGGTGAGCCGGGTGCTGGGGGATCTGGCCAAAACCGGCGCAGTGTCCACCGGCTACCGCACCCTGAAGATCATAGACAAGGCTACCCTCCATCGCATGGCGGAGGCAGATGGCCGGTAACGGCGCAAAAGCGCTGGACGGATTTCCGTCCAGCGCTTTTTTGTTACAGAATGATGCAGATGAGCCCTCCGGAGCCCTCGTTGATGATGCGGGTCAGGGTCTCCTGGAGCTTGCTCCGGGCGTCCTCCGGCATGCGGAGCAGCTTGGTGTGCAGGTCCTCGCTGACCAACTCGTGGAAGGACTTGCCGAAGATGTTGGACTGCCAGATGGCGCTGGTGTCCCCCTCGAACTCCTGGAGCAGGAAGTTGACCATCTCCTCCGACTGCTTCTCATTGCCTACAATGGGAGAGACCTCGGTCTCGATGTCGGCCCGGATCATGTGTATTGTCTGGTACAAACAGAAGTCCGTCCACGCCCCCTTTGGATCGTAAATCGCTCTTCCCCAGAGATTGCTTTCAAATAAACGGAAACATGAATCTCGTTTTTCTTATCCCCTTCTTGGGGGTGTACTTCAATATGATCCAAAAGCGTATCAATCACCCCGATGGAGAACCCCTCGGTGAAATCCAATTCCTTCGTAATGGCCTGCCGCAGCACATCGATGGATTGCAGCATCTCCCGATTCTTTGACCGCTCCTGTTCCAGCTCGTCGAGCCGGAGACGCAGCCTGTCAATTTCCTCGTTAAAACGGCTGTTGCGTTGGGTAAACTCGTTGTCGGAAATGTGTCCTCCGATACTCAGATCCAGGAGCTTGTCCTTTCTTTTTAATATCCCCTCAATGTTGACCTTGCATTTGGCAATGTCCTCTTCGGTTTTACTCCCGTTTCCAATGGAAGTATAAAGCTGAATTAAGTCATGGATGACATCTGCCTTATTAAGCGACAGATCTTCCAGCACCTGACGCATGATAGTGTCTAACTCGGACGTATAGAGGACAGGGGCTGAACACCCCTCCCTCCCCTTTCGGCTGTACTCCTGGCACTGCCAGATCTCCTTGTTTCCACTCTTATACCGGTAGAGAGAGCGGTAGTAGGGCAATTTGTGAATGCCGCAGATAATCTTTCCGCTGTATGGGTAACGGTTTTGATAGCCTGTCTTATCCTCTGCGCTCTGCTTGGCGGAACGCTTCTCCAGAATCCAGTTTGCCTTGTCCCACAGCTCTTCTGAGACAATAGCCGGGACAACCTGCCCGCTTTCGTCTTTGTACATAACCCAGTCTTCCGGGTCGAACACCTTAATGTCCTTTGTTCGGTAGTCCAGTTTACTGCTCTTTCTGCCGCAATAATACCCTTTATACTTGGGGTTTGACAGAATTCCCCGAATCGTGCTGAACGAGAAATCGTTGCCCCGGGTGTTTTTATATCCCATGCTAGAGAGGTGCTGCGCAATTCCGCGGATACCCAAACGCTCATTGGCATAGAGGTTAAAAATGATGCGGACTACCTCGGCCTCTTCCTCATTGATGACTAAGCGGCCGTCTTTCTTTTCATAGCCCCAGATTTTATTGTTTCCCAGCACAACACCGTTTTCAATGGCGCGCTTAAAGCCGAATTTCACACGCTCTGAGATTTTACGTACTTCATCCTGCGCAATGCTGGACATGATCGTTAATCGGAGTTCCGCATCAGGCATGAGGGTATTGATGTTATCCGATTCAAACAGGACTCCCACGCCATAGCGAAGTAGATCCTGCGTATATTTAATACTGTCCAAAGTGTTGCGGGAGAAACGTGAAATCTCCTTTGTTACAATGAAGTCAAAATGGCCGGCTTCCGCATCTTGTATCATCCGGAGAAAATTTTCCCGTTTTCCGACCGTTGTACCGCTGATACCCTCGTCAACATAGCCTTCCACAAATATCCATTGAGGGTTTCGCTGGATATACTCCGTATAATAGCGGACCTGAGCCGCCAGAGAATGAAGCTGCTCGTCCTTATCTGTAGATACGCGGGCATAGTAGGTAACTCTCAGAGGAAGATCATAAATGCTTTTTCCTGAGTTGAGCGCAGTACGAATATCATATAAGTCCAAGGAACTCCCTCCTTAACTTCTGTTTGTTCCATTATAAAATCAATTTATGCGGTAGTCAATAGGCGTTTTCAATTTTAGAAGAAGCTATAAAAAGACCAACTGGTTTTTCAATTATGTTGACTATCGTAAAAAGATATAAAAAATACAGTTCCTCTACATCATGAAAAAAGCCGACTGGATTGCTTACTCCAATCGGCCTTTGCAGCATGTACTTTTTGTTTTATGTGCAGATATGAATGGGAAATGTGCCGTTTCAGGCACAGTATTAAGCCATAGCGGGTTTCCTTGCCTCAATATAGAGGTCTATGTCCTCCACAATATAATTGGCTCCCGTGGTGTGCAAAGCTTCAAAGCAGGAATACACATAGTCCCATACACGGTAACGGGTAAAGAGCTCCGCCACCTGCCTACCCGTCAAATGCTTGGCGTTTTTATAGGTTTCCACGCAATAAATGAGGAAGTCTCCTTGCCTGCTCATCTTCATACCTCCTCCGGTATCTCAAAGTTTCCCGTCTTTTTTTCTTCGTCATACATGTTGAATAAGGTAAGTGGGCTGAAATGCCACAGTTTGGTGTCCTCTTGCTCCAGCAAAGAATATACCTTGGATTCATAAAATTCTCTGGACGCAGCCACTTCATCCATGGGGTAGTTCTCACAAATCAACTGAACAACCTGGGGAACCAATAAAGTTAAAATTGCTTCAAACTTTTTATCCGCCATCAAAATTCCTCCTCTGGTACTGTACCGACAAACCGCAGATAGGACAGCGCTTTTTCCGTTGTCAACACCAACTGATTATATAGCTTCTTGATTTTGAGCTGTTCCAGGGTCTGTTCCTTGGTTAACACGCCAGCGGTATAGAGGGTAAATGTGCGGTATACATCATCATTGGCAACTGGCCCAAAGATGAAATCATAGGCTTCACCTTCATAATTGCCAGATCGGTTATCCGATACAAAATCCAGCCATGCTTCTCCCGGCTCATCAAAACGCAGGACAGAGCACTCTGAAAAAGCGATATTCTCGTCAATCTCATAAATGCTGACTTCCCTTTGGCCGTCTTTCCTGCGCTTCGTCACCTTATCCGCAAAGCTGATTGCCTGAGCCTTATTGGTTGTAGTATAAAAGCCAAATCCAAAATCTAAAAATCGATTTTGCTGGATCAGCTTGGGTTTCGATACAACCAGATTGCTACCATGATATAAAATCATAATTGTCCCTCCAATGCTTTCTCGGCAATCGCACGTTCCTCCCGCAAAGACCGGATCATTGTTTCGATATGCCTTCGTTTTTCTACTTGCTCCCGCACCGCCTCCACATCTTTTTGTGGAATATACTTGGAAATTACCCGTTTCCCCTCACGGTACTTTAGATAAAAGTAGGTGGACTTCCCGGCCTTTTTTTCAGAAATGGTGCCTTTGGGAAGCGTTCCCAATTCCTCCTGGTATTTTGCCAGCATACGGTCAATGCGTTCTTTCTCCTGCAATATAGTGCTCAAAATCAAATTCAATCTCATCACCCACCTCTATTATACACAACAAAATCAAAAAATCAATGTCAGGTTGTGTATCCCAATGAGATCCATTTCTTAGTATGTAAAAACGGTGCGGATCGCTCCGCACCGTTTCAGGGTGCTATTCCATTTTGAAAGTGCCGATCTACTTCAAAAACTATCAAAGTATGCTTTACACACGATTCAGTTTTTATTTCCTCCTGAGGCTTCGCGGAGTCGGTAACTCCCGCCCTATCTCTTCTGCTACTACAATCTTTTCTCTACAATCTTTAATCTTGCCTGTTCGTATAGTTCTCGACTGATTTCTCCCTTTATGTACAGATTTTCATTTATTTGCAGCATAATTTCTCGGATTAGCTCACTTCTCGCTTGTTCTAACATCCCATCCCCTCCATGGGACAACTATATGCTTCCTCAATTCTTTCCATGTGTCTATGCTCCAACGCAAAATAGCCGAAAATGAGACATGATTGATTTTTATTAACATACTCAACGGGAAGCCCAATTTCCGCATTTTTATGCTATGCCATAGCGTAAAGTTTCTTGGTATTGATCCCTTCTATCTAATGTTTCCAGCGGTACTACGGCACCCCGCAGATCATATGGGGCCGAGCAGAAGCCATATCGGGCCCTGGCACTTTTGCAGTTCAGCAGCTCATACTTCAACTGTGCGAAGATGTATCCTTTTAAACTCCTGCTTCCAGGGCGATACCGTTCTACCGCCTGTATCAGCCGCAAAGCAAGATTCTGATATACATCGTCTTTATCTAAGTGAGCGGCCTGTACCAAGCTGTAATTTTGACGGATTACGCAATCAATGCACCAGAGATAAGATGTTACCAGTTCGTTTCGTTCTTCGACGGACATATTGACTTTTGAATCAATACGCATCACAATCGCCTCTTCTTTCGCGTTATTGCAGATATGATCCTACTTTTGGGAAATATCGCTGACCTCAAATTCTCCTCTCAGCCAACGGACAGCCTGGCGCTTTTTGCGAAATTCCTCTGTCCATGCGTGATTGGTGGAGTTATCCACGGCAATCCATGTACGGCCCTCTTTTGCGAGGAATCGTCCACTCGGGGCCATCTGATGGATGATCTCTCGCAGTCGCTTTACGCTGACCTGTTGAATTTCAAAAGATTCCTCCCCCATATCTTTCCTGTTAATTTCTTCGTCCCAGTCGGGAAGATTTTCTAAATATCGTTTTATAAAGGGAACACGGGGAAGTAAAAAGTCTGCTACTAATCCACTGATTCCTAAAAGAAGTAAATACCCCGAAATGAGAGAAAACCCCGTTATAAAATCATCTATTCTCAAAATTCACTACCAGCTTCATAAAAATTAGGTGGCCCGGTATCCTTGCTCTAAGACATGAATACCGGGCCGTCACCATTGATTCTATTTAGCTTGCCGCATCAAGTTCCGGCACCAGGTCGGCGGCATTGACCAGCGCCATGAACTGCTGGCCAAACACCTTCGCCTGGGCTGCCTCCTCCGGGGTAAGCGTCCCGATGGTCTGGAAGTTGAACAACGCATAGGGCTTGCCCTGCTTGCTGGTGGCCTTCTCCAAGGTGATCCGGGTAACAACGCTGCTGATGGGCGTCAGGGTACTGAGCAGCCGGGTGGAGTATTTCAGGAAACGGGGCTTGCTGGTCACTGGCACCCGAACCAGCAGAGGGATGATATTGTTGGGGCGCAGAAGGAAGAGCAATACGGATTCCTTGCAGGCTTTGGCGTTGCTCTCCCCGTCCTTGCTACCAAAGTCATTGTAGGGACAGCGGGCGCAGGCTTTCCCATCGTGGGAGATGATGCTGTTCTGGCTCAGGCATACGGGCGGAGTCCCCTCTACCGGATCGGGCGTATCCCAGTAGGCCCGGGGCGTCATATAGTCCAGAATAATCCCGGTCAGTTCCTTTTCCGCCTCTTCCCCGGCCAGCCCCGGCACCGAGAATACCGTGGCTCCGCCCGAGGGAGACTTGACCACATCGAAGAGATCCAGGGACAGGGGCTGGCTCTTCAAATTGTCCCGGATAATGCTCATGGCGTTGTTGGTCAGCGCAAGGTAGCTGGAATCCACCAGGACCGGGGCGGCGTCCGCCGCGCTGCCCGTCTGCGTCTGGATGTCCTGCAAAGCCTGTACTTTCTCGCTCATGCGGCTTTTGAGTTTCGTGTTGTCCATAAGAAAACCTCCATTAGACCGCCTCTCTGATGAAGAAGCGGCGGTACGATGTTTTGTTCGCGTATTTCTGATAGAGTGCGGGGTGCTCGGCCTTCAGGGTCTTGCTGTCCAGCCGCTCCTGAGAAACGTTCTTCCAGGTGATGATCCGATTCCCGGAAGTGCCGACCTCATGCTCCCCCATCATCTGTTTCAACCGGTTTTCGGCCTGCTGCTTCTGCTGGATGACGGCCTCCAGCTGCTCACAGGCTTCGTCATATTGGAGCAGCAGTTCAGCGGCGGTATCCGGAAGAGCGATTTCGGACTTCGGCACGCTGCTGGGGAATCGCTCGGAGAGGAACCTTGCCGATGCAGAGGAACCGTCCAGCGGCGGGACCGTAAGGTCTTGTACATGCGGCCAAAAGGCGGATTCCAGTTCAATCAGCATGGCGATCAATTCCTCGTCGCGTTCGACCAGTTTCCAGCGGAAGGTATTGCCGCCAATCAGCACTGCGATATAGGCCGCTTTGTACCCGGTGACTTCCAGATAGTGCTGGACTTGGAGCATATATTCGGCGGGAACGGAGTCTTCCCACTCCCCCGCCTTGTAAGCGGAGGCGGTCTTGGCCTCGAATACGCAGGGCCCAAGATCGGGGTGCTCGCATACCCCATCCAGATTCGCCAGCATGAACGGGTGCTCCTCGCTCTGGAGAAGCTGCCTGACCAGTTCGACTTTCAAGCCCGTCCGCTTGGTAAACTCAGCCCGGACAAGGGATTCCAGCTGCGTCCCCTAATACGCGGCTTCCCCGGCCTCCTGCGCGGGGATCTGATCTGTCTTTTCCATCCACAGTTCCACAGGGGACTTATAACGGCTAATACCGCACACCACAGAGGCGTCCGACCCGCCAATGCCCAGCTTCCGGTACTCCAGCCAATCCTCATAGGGAAGGTTCTCGGTTGACGTTACAATTTTGACTGACATCATTTGACCTCATCTTTCCGGAAAAGGAGGGGCGGGGAACATACTCCCTGCCCCTGTATTGCGCCCTCTCTTATGCTGCCGCCAGCACCATCTTGTAGGCTTTGTCGATCATCGGATTGCCCTCAACGGTGCGGAGGAACAGGTTCTCATTGTAATTCCGGGTTCTGCGGATGGGCTCGGCGTGGGTGGCAAAGTCGCTGACTGCGTTGACAAAGCGATACCCATTCCGGCTGACGTGAGAGAGGTCGGGAGCGTCGAAATACCGCCGCTTCATATCGTTCAGCAGGCGGAGGTTGTTTTTCCTCTGCACCTCCGGCATGTCCTCCATGATGGGAAAGAACTCCTGCATGAACTCCATGACCTTCTTATCCGTCAGCTTGATTTTGGACAGATCATCAATACTGCGGCCCAGCTCGCCCATGTAGGTCTCGGCCAGCATCAGGGTCTCCCTGGCCTCATGGACACGGCTCATGACGTTTTCCGTGTGCTTGGTCGTCCAGATACGCTTGGCGCTGTTCAGGGCCAGATTGAGGGTGTTCTGGCAGACGACCCGGATAGGGGTCATGGCGACCTTGATGCCGCTGCTCCCGTCGTGGGAGTTCATCACCACCAGATAAGGGGCGATCTCGTCCCCGGCAATGATATAGCGGTGAGGCATCTTCGCCAGCATCCAGACCTTTTTGCCGCCCTGCAACGCCCCGGCAGTTTCGTAGGTCACGCCCTCGCCCAGCAGGTCATCGGTGAATTGAAAGGCGTCCTCGTTCTGCACCACCTTGTAGCGGTCAGACACGATACCCAGCACGGCGTTGTCGGTATTACGAATATTCGCCTTGTAGCCAGGAATCAGGGCTCCGTCGCCCGTGTAAACGTCCCTCTGCTCCACGCGCCAGTCAAGGCCGGCGTAAATCAAGGCGTCAATGGACGCGGGGGCCTCCTGGACTTCCGTACCCAGGCCGTGCCAGGGCTTTTCACGGACATAAAACATGGTTTCAACATTAGCAGGCATAAATTGATACTCCTTTCCCAATTTCATCTTTATCAGTCATTTTCACTGGCCTCACTGCCGTAGAGTCCTCTGTCCTTTAGATATTGGATCAGTTCTGGGAAACTGCCCGTATTGATAGCGGAAACAAAATCGTTCCAGGAAATGGCTTTCAACTCCTGGTCGGACAAATTGACCGCTAAATTACAGATGCAATCCACCAGCTCCAAGGCGGCAAGGATGGTGTTTGGCTTCAGCGTTCCACGGAATATGCGGAACTCCACCGTATCCGCATTTTGAAGGTTGACGCAGGCATAGCGGCCGCCGCGATAGCCCTTCTTGGCATAATCCAGGATCTCCATGGGCTGTTCCTGATAGCCATACCGGGAGGCCCAACGGTCTAACTGCCTGGGTGTTCTCCTGCTGAATCTCAGCAGTTTGTCCCAGTACTTCTCGAAGAAGTAGAGTACCCGGGCAATGGCGGCGTCTTGTTCCGGCTCTGTGGAACCAAAGGCCCTGCGGCTCACATGGATGTGGAGACCGCATGTGGAAGCCTGATGACTGCGGTAGCCCAAGGAAATCGCCTTGCGGCAAAGTTCCCTCCAGGGCATCTTATGGAGCTGGGTATCCAGACTCATGGGGTGGGTGACCAGTTCAAAGCCATTGGTCAATGACCCGTCATGCTTGATGTAGGCTCTCACCTTCTCCTGATTGGCAACGGCCAGAAGGACAGAAGCATGTGCGGAACACTCACCTCCACCGTCCATTTCAAGCTCCAGACCGAAGAACCGGGGCTCTTTCCCGTAGAAGATGGGCTCCGGTTTGTAGGAATGGCTATGGATAAGCTGCTCCTGATCCACGGCGTGGAAGCAGTGGGCGCAGTAAGGGTGTTCGTTGTGTTCGTCTGTGTTCTCATAGCAAGCCTCGCTTTCCCGGAGTACGCCGCCGCACTGACAGCATATGGTGTATCTCCTTTCGTAGCAATTCTGGCACAGCGGGGTACCAGCGTCCCCAGCGTTGTCATCCCGCCATAAGAGGGAGCCGCACTCCCGGCAGTGTACGGTGTGTTCATCCAGACAACACGCGCACAACTCCTGGCCGTCAAATCTCGTGCGTTCTTCCAGCGGCCGCGCCTGTCCACAGATGTCACAAACAAAGGTACGAATCTGCACATCATGCGCTCCCTTCAGGCGGCCCGGTCCAGGAGTTCCCGCAGGATGGGAAGCTTCGCCTGTACCGGGGCGATTATGTGCTTCCTGACACTGAGGGATGCCTGAGCGGTAAACGATTTATGAATGGTTTCCAGGCGTTCATTGGCGTCCGCTTCCAGCTGCTGGATCGCCGGCATCAGGTCATAGCCCCAGCGTATCAACGCCTTAGAGAGCAGCCAGAGGAAGCCTTCTTCGTTTTCGGAAGGGTCGTTTCTCTCATAAACGATGTGCTGACAATAATGCTCCAGGCTGGGCAATGCGTAGGACGCACACAATTCCGCATAAATACGGTCCAGCTCTTGAAACAGATGATCCGATACCAGGAGAAGGCCGATGCGGTTGACGATGGGCGAGGTGGCTTCCGTGCGGCAGCACCCCACCGCCTCCCGTAAGTCCGACAGGCGGCGGTCATACTCGGCTTTAGAGCGGAGCAAGAAGCCGTCCGGCGCACGCCCGTCGGTACAGGCGTGAAACTTCTGCTCCGCCTGCTGGTACAGTGCCGACAATTCCCGTTCCGCATTTCGCCGGGCGGCCGGCTCGCTGTGAAAACTCTCATCCCACACGAAAGCAGAGCGCCACCACCGCCCATACTCCAAATGAAGATATGGGTTGACATGGCTGGGAACGGTGTGCTCCAAATCTCGCAACAGAGTATGCACCTTTATAAAATCTTTGTTCATTTAACACCTCCGGTTTTGAATTCGCTTAAAATATATTGGTTGAAAATTTTACAAGTGAGCTACGCTATTGGGATTCGGAGTTTTGTTTTCCATCTTCCGGTGAGTGCATCTGTCTTTCGTGTGACCAGACCTCCAACGCGAGCAAAACTGCCTGACAGAACCCTTCCCGGAAAGCGGCCTCCATTACGATCTGTTCCCTCTGGATATAAGCATCCTCCAGTTCATCCAGCCACTGCGAGCCTTTTCCTAAGCGTCTTGCCAAGGCATCGCTGACCTCCAGAATGTGGCTCGTGGCATTGTGATAGCCCTCGCCGCCAAGAAACTGGCCATCTCTAAGCAGTCGTTCAATCATCGCTCTGCCACCAGCTCAACCTGCTTACTGCCCATCCCATTCGTTTGTCGTTCCTCCCTCCATCGTCGAGTAAGTGAGATCTTCATAGAAATTCCTCCCAAAATAGAGATAGCCCCATGGAGCGGTTTGCTCCATGGGGCTTCATAGGTATAATTTATATTCGTTCTTTTCTGGAAACCGGAAACACGCTATTTCAGCTTGAATACCGGCCCTTTCGCTCGGAATGGCAATCGCTTTCCCCAGGGCACCAGATAGGCGTGCTCCCGGCCGTGGAGCTGAAGCATGTCGCAGGCCCCGTCTGTGATAATCAGAACGGGGGCGTTTTTCGGAAAGGCTGCGTCGTGCTCCAGTAGGTCGATGCCGGGCTGGAGCCGGGTACCGCCTCGCCCCCGAACCTGCACCGCCCCGGCAATATCCTCCGGGTGCATTATGCCTTGGTCGTAGGGGACAGCATCGCAGAACACGACCCGAACATGGGATACATCCCTGGCATGGCCGTAACTGGCGATAGAGCCCAGGACGGCGGCCAACAGGCGCCGGTCCATGGAACCGGAGGTATCCAGCACAACACCGAAGATGCGCTGGCGTTCTATATCCGGTTCCGCTCTCCAGGCTGGGCGGGGAATCTCCGGCGTGGCGCTCTGCCTCCGGCTGAGGCGGGCGTAACTCCGGTGTTTCTCCATAGGGGCAAACTGTTCGTCAAACCACTTCGCCAGCTCCACGTCCCAGGGGATGGGCGGACGGCTGACGGCGTAGATCTCTTCCACCAGACCCACGGGCAGGAAGCCCCGTCCCTGACTGGTGTGATACTCCAACCCTTGGTAGAGCGCAGAACGGTAGTACCCGTCCAGTTCTCCGCCCTCCAGAGTGTCCCACCATGCCTCGTCCCCGTAGAGTAAGTCTTTAGGGTCTAACGTGGTATAGTAGCGGATGTCCCGGCAAAGCTGGTCATAGACACTCTCCACAGACATCCCCCGAAATGCGATGTCGTGGAGAGCGAAATCGGGCATGATCCCAAGATTCATCTCCAGAAGCCAGCCGTTGACCACGAAATCGCAGGCTACATTCCAGAGGATGGGGTTCCGGTCCTGGCGGCGTATATCGTGCCGGAGGGCGGCATGGAGAAATTCATGGGCCAAGATGAACTTCCATATTTCCAGGTTCAGGCGGAGGTCTGCATTGATGTAGAGCTCCCGAAGCTGGCAATTCACCGCCGCCACGGGGATACCCGTGCGGCGCACGGCCTCCCGGTCATCCACGATCCGAAAGGAGGCGGCCAGCGCCCCCAGCAGTGGGTAGCTGGACAGGAACCAGTCCCGGGCCAGAACATAGTCCGGCCTCCACCGTCCACTGCGGCTCCCTAACCGGCTGGAACTGCACAGCGCCTCCTGGATCGCTGCCTGGATAGACTGGGCGAACAGGTCAGGGAAGGAGGCTTTGGGCGGCTCTCCGGTCCACCGCATGTCAGGACGGCCATGGGCCATTGTACTGAAGACACACTTCGACAACAATTCCGGCTGCTCTTTCAATAAACGATATATCTGCTCCTCGCTTTTGACCGGAACAGGCGGCAGCTGCTGAAACTCCGGCGGCGGGGCGCCCAGGTGACTGCTCCGAAGGAAATCTGTAACGATTAGGTCGCAGGCCGTGGTCCAAGACGGATCGTCCATCCGCTCTTTTTGGAAATGGCCCATGCCGAGGTGGAGCAGGCAGTGGGTAAGCACATACTCCCACTCTCCCACTGTGCCCAAGTGAGAAGTATTTAGAACAACTTCTCCCTGGTTCGTCACCCAGGCCCAGTCATCCTTTGCCATCTGGCCCTGTTTACCTGGGTGAAGGTGGACGCCCCAAGCCAGACGGCCCAGCATCCCGTCCCGGACTCTTTCCCAGGCCGCCTCATACGCTGGCCGCTCCGCCTGCCGGCCCTTCTGATGCTTGCCCATCGTCACCCCTGCCTTTTCGCCAGGGCGGGCAGTTCCCGCACCAGCTCCGCCAGGAACCAGGCGGGGAGTGTATCATCCCCCTCCGGCGTCACCGCCATTTGCGCCATCTCCAGGCTAAGATTGGACAGTTCCAGCAGCAGCTCCTTGGCGCGGGCGGCCAACTGACCCGCTTCTCCGCTCAACTGGCCCCGGTTCCGGGGGAGTTCCTTTAACAGCCGTGCCCGGAGACTTTGCGCCAGGAAGTACAGAATGTCCCAATCCTCCGGTTTGTCCGGCCACTTCTGCTCCCCGTGTATGATTTTGTTGAGGGAATACTGACCCCGCACCTGCCGGACGTAGGCGCAGAACTGTGTGGCGTGTGCGGCGGTCAGGCATCCATTTGCCAAAACGGACAGTTCTTTGCCCTGGATTCCGTTTCCGTAGCTGGTGATGGCGTCACTGAGCATGTGCCAGCTCCGGGGCGTGGAGAAGGGCGCTTCCGTCTTGGGCGGCGGGCTCCAAAGCTGATCCGGGCGGGCACAAATATAATCATAGACCCATGGGTGGATGCCGTTCTGCGCCGCCCACTCCAGCCAGAGTCGGGTATCCGCCCGCAGCTCCACATGGAACATGCGGTTGAGCAGAGCTGAAGAGATGGGGCGGGTGATGGCGTTGTCCTGGGCTCGGTTGCCCGCCCCGATCACCATAGAGCCTTGTGGCAGGTGATATTCCCCCACCCGGCGTTCCAGGATGAGGGAGTAGAACGCCTTCTGAACCTCCTGGGAGCAGGCGTTGAGCTCGTCCAGGAACAGGCAGTAGGGCTCGTCCTGGGCGATCATCCTGGGCGGGCAGAACATGCTCCGCCCGTTTACGATTTGGGGTACGCCGATGATGTCCTCCGGGGCCAGCTGACTGCCCAAAAGGGACACACAGGGCAGGCCCACTTGCTGAGCAAACTGTTCCACGATGGCGCTTTTGCCGATTCCGGGAGGCCCCCAAATGAACACCGGCCGCACAAGGCCCACGTTCAGCAGGACGTCCAGGATAAGGTAGAATAAGTTTCGCAAAAAGAAAAAGAGACATGGTTTGCAGATCTCTGGTAGAATGAAGTCGCGACACA
>NZ_JBBMFK010000030.1:0-44568 GCF_040096055.1 Pseudoflavonifractor intestinihominis | reverse complement strand
AGCTCCATAAGTTCAAATCCAGAACTCTCATCCAGCCGCTCACCGCTCTCGCAGCGAACTTTTATATGATATCATGTCCGGCCCGGTTTGTCAAGAGGTTTTTTCATTTTCTTTTTTCGAGCCGTCAGGCTGAATCAAAGAAAACTTTTGGCCTCTTCAAGGGGTGTTCCCCGCGAGCGCTTAGATAATATACCAGATAAAACACGGCTTGTCAACAGTTTTTCCGCTTTTTCTTTTCACTTTTTTCAATTTTCTCGTTTCCAACAATATCTGCCCACTGGGCAAGTGTTCGCACACTATATCTAGGTGCTTTTTACACCCTCTTTCCCCGCATTTTACGAACCGCCAACAGAAAAAGGGGCAAGCCCAGGCCAAAGGCCAGATTGCCGGCGGTAAGGGCCCCGTCGGCAAAGCGCTCCACGGCAAAGGCGTCGTGGAAGAGGAAGATGCTGCCCGCCAGCGCCACCGCCGTCACAGGCAGGGCGGCGGACTGGGCCCGCTTCAGGCCGAAGAGCACCTTGGACACGGCGCAGGCGGCCAGAACCAGCATGCCGATGAGCATCAGGTCGGAGAGGACCCACAGGGCCATGACCACAGACTCCACCCGCTGGAAGGCTCCCCGCACCCCGATCCCTTTGACCATGACAAAGAAGGGCTGCTCCACCCGGGAGATCAGGTCGGGGCCCAGGCAGCCCAGGGCCACCAGCAGCAGCACGGACAGCAGAAGGCACAGCCATGCCGTCCACCGGAGGGCCCTGGAGCGGTCCTTGTCCTCCCGCTTCAGGCAGCCCGCCAGAAAGGCCCCGGGGACGGCATACCCCAGCAGGGACAGTACGGGCACCACGGCGGCCCCTGCGGCGGGCAGATCCTCCACCCAGATGGGAAGCAGGTTCTCCGGCTCCATGCGGAAGGCGGCCAGCAGCAGCACAACGCCCAGGGTGACGGCCAGGATGGCGTGGAACACCTCTCCGGCCCGGCCGAAGGCGGCCAGCTTGCCCCTGGCCATCCACAGGGCCACCGCCAGCAGCACAATCATATAGAAGAGGACCGGCCGGTTGCGGTAGCCGGTGATGAGGAAGCGCTGGCCGCACATGCGCACGGTGACGCTGAGCTGGAGCAGGCCCCACAGCAGGCACAGGGACAATACCAGCTTTCCCCCGGTCTTTCCCAGCACCAGGGGGCAGGCCTCGGCCAGACCGGTGCCCGGGGGGAAAGGGGCCAGCAGCTTGAACAGTACCCAGCACAGGGCCAGGGCAATGGGCAGGGCCAGCAGCGGCGCGAGCCACCCGGCCTCCCCTGCCGCCTGGGCCACGCCGCCGGGCAGCACCCGGATGGCGGGGGACAGCAGCGCGGCAAAGATGACGGAGAGCAGCTGGCGCATGGCGATGGGCGTCTCAGACAATGTGCTTCACCTCTTTATTTCACATCGTAGCCCCGCCGGATGCTGGCGGTGACCTCCACCCGGATGGGCAGGGTGGAAAAGGCCTCCCCCCACTGGTCCTGAAGGGCGGCCCAGCGCCAGGGGGCGGACATGCCCGCCTTGCGGCACAGGTCCAGACAGTCGGCATCCAGGGTCTGGAACAGGGTGAGGGCGGCCACGATCCGCTCCCGCTCCCGCTCGGCCAGGGCGTTCTCCAGAGCCCGCTGTTTCTCCGGGCTGTGCTCCAGGTCCAGCCCCTCCGGTCCCTGGGCCACGCTGGCGTCCACGGCGCACTTCACCGTCAGGCCGGTGAGGGCGCCGTTTTCAAAGGCAGGGCTGATTTTGGTCTGGGCCCCCACCACCCGCAGGGCCGCCGTGCCCCCCTCCGCGGGGCACTCCACCACGTCCGCCTCCACCCGGCCCAGCAGCAGGTTGACCCCCAGGGCCGCGTCGCCATCGGCAAAGCCGATGAGGGCGCTGTCCTTCAGCAGGGCATAGCCGTCGGCGGCCAGGTCGTAGTCCCCCTCCTCCCCCGTCAGGGTGAGGGCGGGGGCAAAGGTGGCGCCGCACCGGGCCGTGTCGGAGAGCAGCTCCCGCACGGTGCGAGGCATGGAGGCGGCCATCAGCCCGGCGTCCTCTGCCATGGACTCCAGCCGCTCGGAAGCTGAGGTGCCCGATTCTGACAGGGCGGCGATGGCGTCGGAGGCCTTCCCGCCCCGCACCACGTAGAACTCGGTGTCCAGCCGCATCTCAATGTCCCGCTCCAGATAGCCCAGGGCCTCCTCCAGCCCGGCGGCGGCCAGCTCCTCCCCGGAGAGCAGCTGGCCCACGTGGCCGTAAAAGAGGTAGGCGCTGCCCAGGGACTGCATGGCCAGGCAGGCGGCGCTGACCGTGCCCGCGGTGTGGGAGTACACCAGGGCGGGCTGCTCGCCGCCGCTCTGCTCGGCGGAGGCGGCGGTGACCATCACCCCCTCCTCCGCCTTATCCACCCCCAGAGTGCGGATGAGGGCCATGTTCTCCAGCTCCCGCCCCTCGGGCAGCCAGCTCTGGCCGCCGCAGCCGGTGAGGGAGAGGCACAGTGCGGCCAGGGTCATTGCAGCAAACACCCGTCTCACGCCTGATTCCTCCTGTTTTTGGTGTAGAGCCCGGCCTGCCGCAGCTTGACCCAGGGCAGGGGCAGGCGGAGCACGCCGTCCAGCCCGGACTGGCCCCCGGCGGAGAAGGGGGTGAGATAGGCCACGCCGAAGCTCTCCAGCCGGGCCAGACGGAGGATAAGCACCGCCGCCCCCACCACCACGCCGAACAGCCCGGCCCAGCCCGCCAGCAGGGCCAGCAGGAAGCGCCACAGCCGCAGGGCGGCGGCGAACTCCTGGCTGGGCATGGTGTACCCGGCGATGCCGGCGGCGGCCACCACGATGAGCACCGCCGGGGAGACGATCTTGGCCTCCACGGCGGCGGTGCCCACCACCAGGCCGCCGATGATGGACACGGTCTGGCCGATGGAGGGGGGCAGCCGCAGTCCGGCCTCCTGGAGGATCTCAAAGGCCACCAGCATGAGGAGCACCTCGAACACGGTGGTGAAGGGTACGTCCCGCTTGGCGGCGATGATGGCCAGGGCCAGCCGGGTGGGGATCATCTCCTGGTGGAAGTTGACCATGGCGATATACACGGCGGGCAGCAGCAGGGTGCCGAAGATGCACAGGCACCGCAGCAGGGTGAGGACGCTGGCGGTCATCCAGTTGTTGGACTTGTCCTGAGGGGCCCGGAGGAACTCCCCCGCCGTGCCGGGGCAGAGGTAGCCCAGGGGCAGGCCCTCCATCAGAATGCCCACCCGCCCCTGGGCCAGCCCGGCGCAGAAGCGGTCGGGCCGCTCGGTGTAGAGCATCAGGGGGAAGGCGGTGGAGGTGTCGTCCACGATATACTCCTCCAGATTGCCGGTGGAGAGCAGGGCGTCGATGTCGATGGCGGCCACCCGCTCCTCCACCCGGCGTACCAGGTCCTGGTCGGCGATGTTGTCCAGCCACAGGATGTCCACCGGGGTGAGGGACTGCCGCCCCACGATCTTCTCCCTAATCTTCAGCTCGGGGGCCCGGAGGTGGCGGCGCACCAGGCTGGTGTTGCTGCGCAGGTTCTCCACAAAGGCGTCCCGGGCCCCCTTGATGGAGGGCTCGTTGTCCGGGGCGCTGACCCCCCGCTTGTCCTCGGTGGCCATATAAAAGGAGAGGGCGGCGGGGGCGCCGGGGAAAAAGAGGATCAGGTTGCCGTTGATGAGGTCCAGGGCGGCCTGGTCGGCGGTGGTGCGCTGCTCCACCATTAAATTGTAGAGGGCGCCCCCGGCCATCTTCCGCCAGGCCTCCTCCGGCGGGGCGTCCCGCAGGGTGCTGTCCTGGGCCAGAGGGCGGAGAATGTACTCGCTGGCCCGCTCCAGCTTCACCATGCCCCCGATGTAGCACATGGTCACGTGCTTCTCCGGGTCCCCGGCCAGGTCGGCCTCCCGGACGGCAAAGTCCACGCAGTCGGCAAACGCCCGCCGCATGGTGTCCACGGTCAGAGGGCCGTCCACTCTGGGCTCCTGCCTGGGATGGGGCGGGATTCCGTCCGTCTGGGGTCCGAACAGCTTCATGGGTGGATTCCTCCTCTCCTGTCTCCCGTTCAGTATGTCCCCGGCGGCGGCGGATATGCGCGGCACGCGTTCTTTTTGTTGCCTTTTTGGTAAGGCGTGGGTATAATATGGGGGAAATCAAAATCGACATATAAAATGAGAGGCTTTTTACTATGGAATTTAAAGCGAACGAGGGCAAGAGCGTCACCATCCAGGCCATGGGCAAGACCTGGGCCCGCCACGCCATCCAGACCCATTTTGTCCAGGTGGGCGAGAGCTATCTGGACCTGATCGAAAAGTATGTGCTGCCCGTCTACCAGCCCGGGGACATCCTGTCCTCCAGCGAGAAGGTCATCGCCATGTGCCAGAAGCGGATCGTCACCGAGGACGAGGTGAAGCCCGGCTTCTGGGCCAAGGTCCTCAGCCGCTTTGTGCACCAGACCTCCGCCGGCCCCGGAATGGGCCTGCCGGTGAAGATGCAGTTCGCCATCAACATCTGCGGCCTGCCCAAGGTGCTCTGGGCCGCCTTCCGGGCCGCCATCGACAAGCTGCGTGGCATCCACGGTACCTTCTACGATATTCTGGGCACCGAGGTGTCCGGCCTGGACGGCTTCTACGGCCACGACATCCCCGAGTATGAGCACATGGGCGTCCGGGTGCCCGAAAATCCCAACGGCGTGTGCGACGAGGTTTTTGAGAAGACCGGCGTGGTGATGATGATCGTGGACGCCAACGACCTGAACGTGGAGCTGCTGGGCCGCTGCTCCCAGCTCAAGCAGTCCGACGAGGAGCTGCTGGACCTGATCCGGGACAACCCCGCCGGCCAGGACCGCCAGCTCACCCCCTTCATCCTGATCCGGGAAGTGAAGGAGTAATTCCATATGCACAGCGGGCCCGCGGCAGACGCCGCGGGCCCGTTTTTTATGCCTTCCCCCGGGGGAATGCGGGGTGTGTCCTAAGCCTTCCCCCCGGGGGAAGGTGGCATTTGCGCAGCAAATGACGGATGAGGGGAGCGTTACCGGTGATTTCCGCAGTACCCCTCATCAGTCACGCTTCGCGTGACAGCTTCCCCCCAGGGGGAAGCCTATGGGGTGCGGCCAGACAGATCAGGCTCACGACCCTCAGTCCGCCTTTTTCCTCCCCCAGCGGCCCAGGGCCTTGGTCAGCTCGCACACAACCAGCGGTGCAGCGGCCAGTCCCAGGACGGCCCCCCACTGCGCCCCGCTGAGGGGTACGGTGGAGAACACGGCCTGGAGGGGCGGCAGGCACAGCACGGCCATCTGCATGGCCATGCCCACCAGGAAGGCCCTGTTCATGGCCTTATTGGAGAACAGGCCGATGCGCAGCAGGCTCTCCTCCTCGCTGCGCACGTCGAAGGCGTGGAAGAGCTGGCAGATGGTCAGGGTGGCAAAGGCCATGGTGTTGGCGGCGGCGGCGGGGTCGGCCGGGCCGGGCAGGACGTACTGCCCCAGGAAGAAGGCGCACAGGGTGAGCAGGCCCACCATGCACCCCTGCCAGCACAGCCGCCAGGCAAATCCCCCGGCGAAGAGCTTCTCCCCCGCGTCCCTGGGCCTGTGCTCCATCACGTTCTTCTCCACCGGCTCCACCCCCAGGGCCAGGGCGGGCAGGGAGTCGGTGACCAGGTTGAGCCACAGCAGCTGCACCGGCACCAGGGGCATCTGGCGGAAATCCAGGGCGGTGGCCAGGAAGATGGTGAGCATCTCGCCGATATTGCAGGAGAGCAGGTAGTGGATGGCCTTCTTGATGTTGGCGTAGATGCCCCTCCCCTGCTCCACCGCCGAGACGATGGTGGCGAAGTTGTCGTCGGTGAGGATCATGTCGCTGGCGCCCTTGGCCACGTCGGTGCCCGCCACGCCCATGGCGCAGCCGATGTCGGCGGCCTTGAGGGCGGGGGCGTCGTTGACGCCGTCGCCGGTCATGGCCACTACCTTGCCCCTGGCCTTCCAGGCCTTCACGATGCGCATCTTGTGCTCCGGGGACACCCGGGCGTAGACGGCGAATTTCTCCACCTCCTGCTCCAGCATTTCCTGGGGCATGAAGTCCAGGTCGGCGCCGGTGATGGCCAGGTCCCCGGGGCGGAAGATGTCCAGCTCCCTGGCCACGGCCACGGCGGTGAGCTTGTGGTCGCCGGTGATCATCACCGGCCGGATGCCCGCGGCGTGGCACTGCTCCACCGCCTCCTTCACCTCGGGCCGGGGCGGGTCCATCATGCCCACCAGCCCGGCAAAGGTCAGGTCTTGCTCTAGGGTGGCGCTGTCCAGGGCACGGGGCAGCATCTCCAGGTCCTTGTAGGCCACCCCCAGCACCCGCAGGGCCCGGGCGGCCATGTCGGCGTTGCGGGCGGAGATGTCCCGGCGGAGGCCGTCGGTGAGGGGCGCGCCGCCGGGCAGGCGGCGGCACAGGGACAGCAGCACGTCGGGGGCCCCCTTGACGCACACCCGGAACCCCCCGTCGGGCCGGCGGTGGACGGTGCTCATCCGCTTGCGGTCGGAGTCAAAGGGTACCTCGCCCCGGCGGGGCCAGTCCTTTTCCAGGTCGTCCTTGTCCAGGCCCTCTTTCAAAGCGGCCTCCACCACGGCGGCCTCGGTGGGGTCCCCCACCGCCCGGCGGCGGCCCTTGTCCCGGGCCAGGGCGGCGTCGGAGCACAGGCTGCCCACGGTGAGGACAGTCGCCCGGTCCCCGCCCCGGGGCGTCCACACCTGGGTGACGGTCATCCTGTTCTGGGTGAGGGTGCCCGTCTTGTCCGAGCAGATGACCCCGGCGCAGCCCAGGGTCTCCACGGCGGGCAGCTTCTTGACGATGGCCCCCCGCTTTGCCATCCGCTGTACCCCCAGGGCCAGCACGATGGTGACGATGGCGGGCAGGCCCTCGGGGATGGCGGCCACCGCCAGGGCCACGGCGGTGAGGAACATGTCCAGAATGCCCTTGTGGAGCAGCATCCCCACCCCGAAGAGCACGCCGCACACGCACAGGCAGGCGAAAGACAGGGTCTTGGAGATCTCCGCCATCTTCCGCTGGAGGGGGGTCTCCCCCTCCCCGCTGTCCAGGATCATGCCGGCGATGCGGCCCACCTCGGTGTCCATGCCGGTGGCGGTGACCACCGCCTTTGCCCTGCCGTTGGTGATGACGGTGGAGGACAGGAGCATGTTGTGCCGGTCCCCCAGGGGCAGGTTTTCCGCCAGGCCGTCGGCGGGGGCCTTGCCGCTGGGCAGGGACTCGCCGGTCATGGCGCTCTCGTCGGCCTTGAGCCCGGCGCTGTCCAGGATGCGGGCGTCGGCGGGCACCATGTCCCCCGCCTCCACCAGAATGATGTCCCCGGGCACCAGCCTGGCCGCCTCCACCCGGCGCTGGCCCCCGTCCCGCACCACCCGGGCCATGGGGGCGGACATGTTCCGCAGGGCCTCCAGGGCCTTCTCGGCGCTGTTCTCCTGGGCGATGGAGATGCAGGCGTTGACCAGCACGATGACCAGGATGATCACCGCGTCCACCCAGTCCTCCCCGCCCCCGGCCCACAGGGACAGCCCCGCCGCCCCCAGCAGCACCAATATCATGGGGTCCTTCAGCTGGGCCAGGAACCGCACCGGCAGCCCGGGCCGCTTCCGCTCCTCCAGCACGTTGGGGCCGTACCGCCCCAGCCTGTCCTCCGCCTCCGTCCCGGTCAGGCCCCTGTCCCGGCTGGTGTCCAGCTCTGAGAGGACCTGGGCGGCGGTTTTGCTGTGCCATGCGCTCATACACGTCTCCCCTTTTCTTCTCCTGCGCATTGGGCCCGTCCGCCTTTGGGGTGTGGGGACGGGCCTCTGCTTCAATCTATGCGGGGAAACGCCGCGTATGACAAAAAGAAGAGGGCCCGGAGACATCTCTCCAGGCCCTCAGGCGCTCTATCGCTCTTTTTCCGCCAGCTCCTCCGCCGCCCGGCGGAGGAAGGTGCTGTTGTCCGGGGGCTTTGCGCCGTCCGCCGGGCCGAAGACCCGGACATAGTAGGGGCTGGCCCCGGCATGCATGCCCCGGATGACGGTGCGCAGGTTTTTCTCCACGCAGGCGGCGGTGGTGCGGAAGGCCTCCGCCGTGGACAGGTAGATCTCCTTCATCCGCATGGCCCTGCCGCAGCCCGACACCAGCTCCAGGGCGTAGGCGAGCTGGCCGTAGCCCTCCAGGCGGCTGTCCGCCCCCAGCCGCAGCAGCAGGAAGTCGGCGGGGCCGCTGTCCTCCGGGTGCTCCCCGTCGGGAAACAGGGCGCTGATGCGCCGGGCCAGCTGGTGCAGGTCCACCGGCTTGACCAGATAGTAGTCCGCCCCCAGGCGGCAGCTGTGCTGCACGTAGGCGTCGGCGCTCACGCCGGAGAGGATGATCACGCGGGGCTTCCCCCCGCCGGGCAGGCCGCCCAGGCCCTCCAGGAACCCGATGCCGTCCAGGCCGGGCATGATGAGGTCCAGCAGCACCAGGTCGGGCCGCAGGCGGGCGGTCAGCTCCAGCCCCTGCCAGCCGTCCCCCGCCTCGCCGCACAGCTCCAGGCCGGGGGTATTGTTCACAAAGGCGGCCAGCAGCGCCCGGGCGGACGGGTTGTCGTCCACAAGCAGTATGCGAATGCCCTTCACGCGGTTCTCCTCCTCCCGCCGCGGCGGTCCTTATTCCGGCCTGCCCGCCTCCAGCATGGCCAGCATGGTGCCCAGCATCTCGGCCGCCATGTCCCGCATGGCGGGGGTCAGGGAGGCCAGATGCTCGGCGATGCCCACCCAGGCCGCGTCGGCGTCGGTGCGGCCGTAGAGCAGGTAGTCTGCGGTGACGTTGAGGGCCCGGGCCAGATTGGCGATGTTCATCCCCGTCATGCCCTTCTTCCCCCGCTCCACCGAAGAGAGGAACTGGGGCGTAATGCCCGCCTGCTCCGCCACGTCCTCCGCCCGGCGGTCCCCGCGGGCCAGGCGGCACCGCCGGCCGAACTCCTGGTTGAAGCGCTCCTTCTCGTCATACATGGGATGTTCCTCCACTTTTTCATCTATTGTTCATTTATCCTGAAACAATGGAGTTTGTGAACAAACCATAGCTTCTTATTCATGAAACAACAGATTCCAAAGTACCGTGGGGCCTGTGAGGGGAAAATTTCATCTGCCGGCGCTGCCGGGGATGTAAAAAAACGCGGAGGCCTGCTGGCAGGAGCAGGTCTCCGCGCAATGTGTCAGGCAGCGGGCGCTGACAGGTGGAAAATACTGCGACGTATGGTATGGCCGCGCCGGGGCTCAGCCCTCGGCGGCAGGGCTGGCGGAGGGCTCCTTGGTGGCGGAACCGTCGTTCTCGCCCTCAGCGGCAGGGCTGGCAGAGGGCTCCGCGGTGGCGGCGCCGTCGCTCTCGCCCTCAGCGGCGCTGTTGGCGGCGTCCAGCTGCTCCCGGTAGGCGGCCAGGCGCTCATAGTAGTCCTTGGGGTCGATGGAGGCAAAGGTGTCGTTGGTCTGGATGTCCGCCTCGTCCATCCAGGTGGTCATCTGCTCGTTCATCTGGTTGCTGATGTTGGTGCTCTGCTCCTCGGCCCAGGCCTCACGGGCCATCTCGGTGTCCACGGGCAGGCGGAGCAGGATGTGGTAGCCGTAGTCGGTCTCCACAATGCCGCTGAGCTCGTGCTCCTTCAGGGCCTTGGCGGCGTCCTCGAACTCCTGGACCATCTCGCCGTCGCCGAACAGGTAGCCGTCGGGGGCGCCCAGGGTGCCGTCGGCGTAGCGGCCGTCCTCGGACAGCTCGTTCATCAGCTGGTCAAACAGGTTCTCCATGTCGTCGCTGGCCTGGAGCTGGGCCAGGGTGTCCTCGGCCTTCTGCTTGGCGGCGGCGATCTCCTCGTCGGAGAGGGGGTTGCCCGAGTCGTCCACGGTCTTGAACAGGATGTGCTTGACCTGCATCTTGCCGTTGTCGGCCGCCCACTGGGCCAGCTCCTCGGCGGTGAGGGAGGCGGCGTCCTGGGCGGGGAACAGCTGGTTCTGCAGGTCCACATAGAGGAAGTTGGAGGCGGTATACATGCTCCGCAGGCCGGCCTCGGTGCGGTTGACCTGCTTCAGGGCCAGCTCAAAGGCGTCCTGACCGCCGGAGCTCTCCACCGCGTCGGCCAGCTGCTGATCCAGCTCGGCCTCCTCCTCGGCGGTGAGGGTGATGTTGCGCGCGGCGCACTGGTTGCGGATGACCTGGTTGAAGGCGGCCAGGTCACGGGCGTTGTTGATGAGATACTCGGTGACGGTGCCGCTGCCGGTGTCCATGTCCCAGTCGATGGCGGCGGGGTCGCCGAACTGGTAGTAGCCCACGTACTCGGTGGCGTAGCCCAGCCAGTAGAGGTACTCCTCAGCGTTGACCTCGGCGCCGTCCACGGTCATGACGGTGGTGTCGCCGGGGATGCCCAGCAGGGCCATGGTCACGTCGGGGGTCTCCAGGTCAAAGTCGCCGAACTGGGCGGCAGAGGGGCTCTCGGACGGGGTGGCGCTCACCGAGGGGGAGGGGGACACGCTGGAACTGGGGTCGGCAGGGGTCTCGGCGCAGCCGGCCAGGGCGCCAATCAGAAGGGCGCCGGAAAGCGCCGCGCCCAGGATTCTCTTGGTAGCTTTCATTCTTATCCTCCTTATAATGGGGAAACTTTTATTATCATAGCACCAGCAGGCCAAAACAGCAACGAAAATTTTGTGAACGATTCCCCCCGGTCGCAGAAATCCGCGCCTATGCCTCCGGCGGGGTGCCGGGCTCCTCCTGGGGCGCGGCGGTGGCGGCGTACTCCTCCACCAGCTTCCGGCCCAGCTTGAGGGGGTCGTCCCCCTTTTTCAGGCGCAGGGAGAGGTAGGGCTTCTCCCCGGCGGAGAAGAGCAGGCGGCTGCGGTACTTGTCCAGGGCGCACAGGGCGGACACCCGCCGCAGGTCGGCCCCGTCCAGGTAGAAGAGCAGGCTCAGGCCCTTCTGGGAGATCTCTGTGATGCCGCAGGCGGCCGCGTCGGCCCGCATCAGGGCCACGGCGATCAGGTTGTTCACCGGCCGGGGCGGGTCGCCGTACCGGTCGATGAGCTCGTCGGTCAGGTCGTCGGCGTCCTCCTCGCTGCGGATGGCGGCGATGCGGCGGTACAGGTCCATCCGCTGCTCGGGGGAGGGCACGTACCGGTCGGGGATGGAGGCGGCCACGGACAGGTCGGCGGAGCACTCGGCGGGGATCTGGGCCTTCTCCCCCCGCTCCTCCAGCACGGCCTCCTCCAGCAGCTTCAGGTACAGGTCATAGCCCACGCTCATGAGGAAGCCGGACTGCTCGGGGCCCAGCACGTTGCCTGCGCCTCTGATCTCCAGGTCCCGCATGGCGATCTTGAAGCCGGAGCCGAACTCGGCGAACTCCCGGATGGCCCCCAGCCGCTTGGAGGCCACCTCGCTGAGCACCTTGCCCCGGCGGAAGGTGAGGTAGGCGTAGGCCCGGCGGCTGGACCGGCCCACACGGCCCCGGATCTGGTGGAGCTGGGCCAGGCCCATCTTGTCCGCGTCCTCGATGATGAGGGTGTTGGCGTTGGCGATGTCGATGCCTGTCTCGATGATGGTGGTGCACACCAGCACGTCCACCTCCCCCTCGCTCATGCGGGTCATCACGTCGTTGAGCTCCTCCTGGCTCATCTTGCCGTGGGCCACGGCCACGGTCACGTCCTCCCCCAGCATCTCCCGGATACGGGCGGCGGTACGGGTGATGGTGTCCACCCGGTTGTGGAGGTAGTAGACCTGGCCGCCCCGCTCCAGCTCCCGGCGCATGGCGTCGGAGAGCACGCCCCAGTCGTGTTCCAGCACGTAGGTCTGCACCGGCTGCCGGTCGGAGGGGGGCTCCTCCAGGGTGGACATGTCCCGGATGCCCGAGAGGGCCATGTTGAGGGTGCGGGGGATGGGAGTGGCGGACAGAGTGAGCACGTCCACCTGGCGGGACATCTCCTTGAGCTTCTCCTTGTGGGCCACGCCGAAGCGCTGCTCCTCGTCGATGACCAGCAGTCCCAGGTCCTTGAACTTCACGTCCTTCTGGAATAGCCGGTGGGTGCCGATGAGCAGGTCGATCTGCCCCGCCTCCACCCGGCGGAGGGTCTCCTTCATCTGGGCGGGGGTGCGAAAGCGGCTCACCACGTCGATCTCCACCGGGTACTTGGCAAAGCGCTGCTTGGCGGACAGGAAGTGCTGCCGGGCCAGCACGGTGGTGGGCACCAGGATGGCGGCCTGCTTGCCGTCCAGCACGCACTTCATGATGGCCCGGAAGGCCACCTCGGTCTTGCCGTAGCCCACGTCGCCGCACAGCAGCCGGTCCATGGGCCGGGGGGCCTCCATGTCCCCCTTGATCTCCGCGATGCAGCGGAGCTGGTCGTCGGTCTCGGTGTACTCGAACTGCTCCTCAAACTCCCGCATCCACTCCGAGTCGGGGGAAAAGGCGAAGCCGGGCTGGCGCTGCCGCTGGGCGTAGAGCTGGATGAGGCCCTTAGCCAGGTCCTTGACCGCCTTTTTGGCCCGGGTCTTGGCCTTTTCCCAGTCGGCGCCCCCCAGCTTGGACAGCTTCTTGGTCTCCTGGGCGTCCTCCCCCGCGCCGATATACTTGCTCACCAGGTCCAGCTGGGTGGCGGGCACGTAGAGCACGTCGGCCCCGGCGTAGGCGATCTTCACATAGTCCTTCTGGATGCCGTCCACCGGCATCTTCACCATGCCCTGGTACCGGCCGATGCCGTGGTGCTCGTGGACCACCAGGTCGCCCACGCTCAGGTCGGCGTAAGACCCCAGCTTCTGCCGGTTGGTGACGGCCTTCACCTTTTTCTTCTTCACCCCGGCGGCCTGGCCCTCGGTGAGGACGGCGCATTTTGCCTCCGGGTACTCCATGCCGCCGGACAGGCCGCCCACGGCGATGACCGCCTTGCCGGGGGCGGGCAGCTTGTGGAGGAGGAAGTCCACCGCGGCCTTCACCCCCTGCTCCCGCAGGAGGGCCTGGAGGTTCAGGGCCCGCTGCTCGCTGGACACCAGCACCACGGTGGAGAAATTTTCGCCCAGATAGTGGCTCAGGTCGGAGACGGCGGTCTCCAGGCTGGCGCCGTAGGAGGGCAGCTGCTTGCACAGCAGGTTGATGAGGGTGCGGGGCCGCCGGGGGTACTGGGCGCCCACGAAATTGTCCAGATAGGCCACCGGCCACTCCTCCAGCACGCCGCACAGCTCCTCAAAGGTGCGGGCGAACTCGGTCAGCTCCCCCGCCAGCACCCCGGCCTCCATGAGGGCCTTGGCGTCCTCGGTCAGCTGCCAGAGGTAGTTCTTGGCCCGCTCCGCCACCCGGGGGCTCTCGCTGAAGAGCACCACCGCGTCCTCGGGGAAGTAGTCCGCCGCCGTGGCCATGTGGGGGTACACCAGGGCGATGTACCGGTCCAGGGCCGGGAAGGACATGTTCTCCGCCAGCCGCTCCCGGTCCTCCTCCAGGGTCTTGACCAGGTCGGCGCCGTCCTTGCGGCGCTTGGCCTTGGCGATCAGGCCGTCCATGGCCTCCAGCAGCCCGGCGTACCCGCCGGGGGCGAACTGGGGCAGCACCTCCGCCGCCGGGAGGATCTCGGCGCTCTTCCGGTTCTCCACCCGGCGCTGGGTGTTCACGTCGAACAGGCCCATGGAGTCGGCCTCGTCGCCGAAGAACTCCACCCGGATGGGGCCGTCCTCAGCGGGAGAGTAGAAGTCCAGGATGCCGCCCCGGAGGGCGAACTGGCCCACGCCCTCCACCTGCTCGCAGCGGGTGTACCCGGCGGCGGTGAGGGTGTCTGCCAGCTCGCTGAGGTCGTAGCTCTCCCCCACCCGCAGGCACTGGGAGGCCTGGGTCAGCAGGGTCTTGGGGATGGTCCGCTCCAGGGCGCCCTCGATGGTGCACACCAGCAGGGGGCACTCCCCCGCCGCCAGGGCCCGCAGCACGGACAGCCGCCTGTGCTCCCACTGGCGGGAGACCACCGCCGCGTGGTGGAAGGTGAACTCCCGGGCGGTGAGGGTGCGCACCTGCTCCCCGGTCAGGAAGGCCAGGTCCCGGGCCATCCGGTCGGCCTCGGCCTCGTCGGCGCACAGCACCACCACGCTCCGGCCCAGGGCCTGCCGCAGCCCGGCGGCCATATGGGCCCGGTGGACGGGGGACACTCCGGTGAACGCGGCGGGACAGCCGCCGCCGTCCACCGCCGCGGCCAGGCGCTGGAATTCCGGGATTGCGGTTACCATGGTTGCCAGTTCCTTCACGGGATACACCTCACAGTTCTAAAAAAATCAGGCTTGGAGCGGCAAAGCCTTCCCCCCAGGGGGAAGGCGCCCCAGTGCGCACACTGGGGCGGATGAGGGGAAGACCCCGAACTCAGTTGAAGCGGCTCATGGCCTTGTCGGGGCCGTCCTGGATATAGCACTCCACCGCGTCGGCGGCCCGCTTGACGGCGGCGTCGATGGCCTTCTTGTCCTCGCCGGTGAACTTGCCCAGCACCCAGTCGGCCAGGTCGTAGTCCGGGTGGGGCTTCTCCCCCACCCCCACCTTGAGCCGGGGGAACTGGTCGGTGCCCAGCTGCTGGATGATATTTTTCAGGCCGTTGTGGCCGCCGGCGGAGCCGCTGCGGCGGATGCGCAGCCGTCCCACGGGCAGGGACACGTCGTCGCTCACCACCAGTACATGCTCGGGAGGCACTTTATAGAAGTCGGCGGCCTGGCGCACCGCCTCGCCGGACAGGTTCATATAGGTCACCGGCTTCATCAGCAGCACCTGGGCGCCGCCCAACTGGGTGGTGTTGGTCAGGGCCTTGAACTTGAGCCGCTGGACGGGGATGTTCTTCCGTTCGGCCAGCTGGTCGGCCACCATAAAGCCCACGTTGTGGCGGGTGTTCTCATACTTGTCCCCCGGGTTGCCCAGGCACACCACCAGCCACTCCACGCCCCCGGTCTTTTTTCCAAACAGCATAATCATGAACTCCCTTGACAGGTTAAAAGGGGGCGGAGCAAAGCTCCGCCCCCGGATTCGGTTTTTGGTTCTGTTCCGTCTGGCGTTTCTTGTCACGCTTCGCCTGTTCGCGACGGGCGGCTTCCCTCCGACTCGGGCTTGAAACAGGCCCGCTATGCGGTCCTTCGGTTTCGCGCCCTCGCTCCGGTCCATCCGCCCTGCTCACGACGGCTCAGCGCTTCTCAGGAGAACAGCTTGGAGACGGAGACTTCCTCGTAGATGCGCTCAATGGCCTCGGCGAACATGTGGGCCACGGAGAGATACTTGATCTTATCACACTTCACGCCGGAACGGGCGGGAACGGTGTCGAGGAAGATGACCTCCTTGATGACGCTCTTCTCGATGCGGTCCACAGCGGGGCCGGAGAGGACGCCGTGGGAGGCGCAGGCGTACACCTCGGTAGCGCCGCCCAGCTCCACCAGGGCCTGGGCCGCGCCGCACAGGGACCCGCCGGTGTCCACCATGTCGTCGAAGAGGATGACCCGCTTGCCGCGGACGTCGCCGATGATGTTCATGACCTCGGAGGAGTTGGCCTTCTGGCGGCGCTTGTCCACGATGGCCAGGCCCATGCCCAGCTTCTGGGCGAAGGCCCGGGCCCGGGCCACGGAGCCCACGTCGGGGGACACCACCATGGTGCCCTCCACGTCGTCGCCGAAGCGCTCGGCGAAGTGGCGGGTGAAGATGGGGTTGCCCAGCAGGTTGTCCACGGGGATGTCGAAGAAGCCCTGGATCTGGGACGCGTGCAGGTCCATGGTCAGCACCCGGTCGGCGCCGGCGCGGGTGATCAGGTTGGCCACCAGCTTGGCGGAGATGGGGTCGCGGGGCTTGGTCTTGCGGTCCTGGCGGGCATAGCCGAAGTAGGGGATCACGGCGGTGATCCGGCCGGCGGAGGCCCGCTTGAGGGCGTCGATCATAATGAGCATTTCCATCAGGTTGTCGTTCACAGGCGCGCAGGTGGACTGAACCACGAATACGTCGGAGCCGCGGACCGTCTCATAGATGGAGACAAAGTTCTCCCCATCGGAGAAGGCGCCTACCTCGGCGTTGCCCAGCTCCATGCCCATTTCCTTGCAGATGGCCTCCGCCAGGGGTTTGTTGGAGCTGCCAGCGAAGATCTTGATGTCCTTGCCGTGTGAGATCATCTTCTACATCCTCTCATTTCTTTTGTTGTTTCTATATTTTTCCCGCGCCAGGCGCGGTCGTTCCCTCTCTCGCGCGGATTGATTCCGCTCTATGGTCCGGCCCTTACCGGCCGGAGCGCTTGCGCCGCTTGGCGGCCCACTGCTTCTTGACCACCTGGACGCTGCGGGCGATGGCCAGGGAGTCGGCGGGCACGTCGTCGGTGATGGTGCTGCCGGCGGCGGTGTAGGCGCCGTCGCCCACCTTCACGGGGGCCACCAGGTTGGTGTTGCAGCCGATGAAGGCCCCGTCGCCGATGACGGTGCGGTACTTGCTGGTGCCGTCATAGTTGACGGTGACCGTGCCGCTGCCCAGGTTGGCCCGCTCGCCCACGTCGCAGTCGCCCACGTAGGTCAGGCGGGAGATCTTGCTGCCCTCGCCCACGGTGGAGTTCTTCAGGGTCACAAAGTCGCCCACCTTCACGTTCCTGCCCACCCGGCAGCCCGGGCGGATGTGGGCGAAGGGGCCGATCATGACCCCCTCTTCCACGGTGCTCTCGTTGAGCTGGGAGGCGTTGACGGTCACGTGGTCCCCCACGATGCAGTCCCGGATCATGGCGTTGGGGCCGATCTCGCAGAAGCGGCCCACGCTGGTGCGGCCCCGGAGAATGGTGCCGGGGAGGATCACCGTGCCGCCGCCCACGGTGGCGCGGGGGCCGATGTAGGCGTTCTCCACGTCCACGAACCGGACCGGCGGAAGGATGAACTCGCTGCGCAGCCGGTCGATGGAGGCGTGGCGGGCAAAATACTGGGCGCTGTCCCAGGTGGGGGCGCTGTCGTCCAGGGGGAGCAGGCCCTCATAGCTGCCGCTCTTCAGGCCGAAATGGCTGCCGGCACGCACGGCGGTGACAAAGTCCTCGCCGCCCTCCACCGCCTCCTTGAGGGCCGCGGCGGAGATGCGGTACACGCCGGTGTCCTCGCCCCGGGGCAGCTCCTCGTCCCCGGCCAGGCGGGCCGCGCCCCGGTCATCCAGGAACACAGGCCGGGTAAACACCGCCACATTCCCCTCCAGCGCGGTGAGGAAGGCGGTGAGCTGTCCGGCGGCATCCTCGGCGCCATCGGTGACGAACTCGGTCCCTCCCGGGAAACAGGCCCCGGCCCGCTCCCGGTCGTCGTCGTGACAGACCACGAGGAACCGCTCCACCCCGGAGCGCTCCAGCGCGGCGGACAGCCACGCGGCGGCCGGGTCAAAGAGGAGATCCTCCAGCATCAGCGAAGAGGTGTCGCCCTCCCGCGGAAGAAAAACAATGGCGCCCATGGGCCCCATATGCTGTCACCTCGTCTGATAGAATGGGCGCACCGCCCGGACGGGTGGGCGCCATATTTACGGATACGGATAGATTATATCAAATATTTACGCAAAATGCACCGTGATTTTGAAATTTTACCACGCCGAAACCCACTCTCGTAAAAATGCACAATTTCCCCCCTTCATATCCCCCGCCCACGGCCATTCTGCCAGCCGTTTCGGGGACAATTTTCCCTTTTTTCGTCAAAACAGGGGAGAAAAAAGGGAACCGGCAACGGGTTCCCTTTTTCTTCCGTCTCCTCTGCCGTCAGCCCATGGCCTTTTCCCGCACCCGGGAGCGGCGCCAGTAGCCCAGCACCTCGGCGGTGGCGCAGGCCTTGTCGGCCAGGTTGACCACCGCCGCCTCGGCGCTGCGGGGCCGCCGCTTGGCCAGGGGCCACATGTGGGAGATGATGATATTCCGTTCCTTTTCCGTCAGCCGCCCGCACAGGGCCTCGGCGTTGCGCAGGGCAAAGACCGGGTGGTCAAAGCACTGGTTGCCCGGGTGGGCCGACTTGTCCCGGGGGTCGTAGAGGTACAGGTCGTGGAGCAGGCCGCACCGGGCCGCGGCCATGTAGTCCAGATTCCAGCGCCGGGCCATGCGGAAGGCCGCATAGGCCACGAACACCGAGTGCTCGTAGCAGGTGGTACCCGGGTGGTGGGGGATGTTCCGCATGGACTGCACCTCAGGCGTGAAGAGCAGGTCCCCCACGCAGTCCAGAAAGCACCGCCAGTTGACATCGTTGATTACCGTCATCCAACGTTCCCCTTTTCATCGCTTATCTCGTCCCGGCGGGCCGGGACGGCCGGTTCTATACAGTTTCAACTATATTATAGCGCGTCAAGGATGTCCTGTCATGTCGGAACGGCATTTTTGAAAGAAATATCATAATTTCTTAAAGTCTTTTCAGACCGGGCCGTGTATACTGACTGTACCAAGAGAGCTCATACAGTGGGCGCGGCGTCCCGCGCCCATGGAAAGGAGCGTGCCATGATCTCTCTCAACTACCGGGACCAGCGTCCCATCTACGAACAGATCAAGGAGGGCCTGCGCCATCTGGTGGTCACCGGGGCCATCCAGGCCGGCGACAAGCTGCCCTCCGTGCGGGCCCTGGCGGCCTCCCTGGCCATCAACCCCAACACCATCCAGCGGGCCTACGAGGCCCTGGAGGCGGAGGGGTATCTCACCTCCCAGCCGGGGAAGGGCTCCTTTGCCGCCCCGGGGAGGGATGTGAAGGAGCAGCGGCGGGAGGAGCTGCTGCGCCAGTTCGACCGCTCGGCGGCGGAGCTGCTGTTTCTGGGGCTGTCGGCGGAGGAGCTGGCCATGCGTGTGACGGCGGCGGGACAGAATCCCGCCGGTTTGAAGGAGGAAAGAGCGCAATGATCGAGGTAAAGGAGCTGGTCAAGAGCTTTGACGGCTTTCGGGCGCTGGACGGGCTGAACATGACGGTGCCCACCGCTTCCATTTACGGGCTGGTGGGCCCCAACGGCGCGGGCAAGTCCACCCTGCTGCGGCACATCACCGGCGTGTGGCGGCAGGACAGCGGCCAGGTGCTGGCCGACGGGGTCCCCATCTACGAGAATCCGGCGGTGAAGGCCCGCATCGCCTCCATCCCCGACGACCTGTACTACTTCCTCTCCGCCTCCACGGCGGACATGGCCGCCTTTTACCGGGGCTTCTACCCCCGGTTCGACATGAAGCGGTACGACGCCCTGCGGGAGGTGTTCTCCGGCATCGACGAGAAGCGGGCCATCCGCCGTCTGTCCAAGGGCATGCAGAAGCAGGCCGCCTTCTGGCTGGCCCTGTGCTGCCGGCCGGACATCCTGGTGCTGGATGAGCCGGTGGACGGCCTGGACCCGGTGATGCGCCGGCAGGTGTGGAGCCTGCTGATGGGGGACGTGGCGGAACACGGCACCACGGTGCTGGTGTCCTCCCACAACCTGCGGGAGCTGGAGGACGTGTGCGACCATGTGGGCATCCTCAGCCGGGGCAAGGTGCTCATCGAGCGGTCCCTCAGCGATTTGCAGGAGAACCTGGTGAAGATGCAGGTGGTGTTTCAGGAGAAGGAGCTGCCCAAGCTGCCCGACGACATGGAGGTGCTCCATGTGTCCCACGTGGGCCGCATCCACACCCTGATCGTCCGGGGCAACGCCACCGACGTGACCAACCGGCTGGCGGTGTACGCCCCCATCCTCATGGAGGCCCTGCCTTTGACCCTGGAGGAGATTTTCATCTATGAACTGGGAGGTGAGGACTATGCCGTCCGCGACATCGTGCTCTAAGGGGCCCAACCCCTGGTGGAATTCCACCCTGTACCGCAAAAACCTGAAGCGCTTCTGGCCCATCTGGGGGTCCTACGGGGCCATTCTGCTGCTCATCCCCCTGACCTTCCTGCTGACCTGGCTGGACCGGCACGACGCCCTGGACCTTAACAGCGTGGCCCTGGACCTGGTGGGCTTTGTCAGCCCCACGGGCCTGATGCTGTCGGCGCTGTGGTCCATCGTCAGCGCCATGGCCGTGTTCTCCTACCTCTACAACAGCCGCAGCGTCCAGCTCTACCACGCCCTGCCCATCCGGCGGGAGGGGCTGTACCTGACCAACTACCTGTCCGGCCTCAGCTTCCTGGTGCTGCCCCTGGCGGCGGTGTTCCTGTGCATCCTGGCGGTGGAGGCCCTCACCGGGGCCCTGGCCGTGGGGCCCCTGCTCCAGTGGCTCATCGCCCAGGTGTGCTTCGCCTTGTTCTTCTACTCCTTTGCCGCCTTCTGCGCCCTCTTTGTGGGCCATATCGTGGCTCTGCCCGTGTTCTACGGCATCCTCAACTTCCTGGCCTTCGGCATGTACCAGCTCCTCAGCGAGCTGTTCCGCCAGTTCGTCTACGGCTACTACGGCTGGCCCGCCATGTCCCAGCTGGCCCAGTGGCTCTCCCCCTTCATCGTGCTCTACCGGGAGAGCGGCGTCCGGATGGGCGAGGACGGCGGCTATTTCTTCACCGGCCTGGCCGCCGCCCTGGCCTACGCCCTGGTGGGCCTGGCGCTCTCCGCCGTTGGCCTGCTGGTGTACCGGGTCCGGTCCCTGGAGACCGCCGGTGACGTGGTGGCCGTCAAGTGGGTGCGGCCCGTGTTCAAGTACGGCGTGGCCCTCTGCACCGCCGTCACCATCGGCATCTTCCTCCACCAGCTGTTCCGCTCCCTCCTGCCCGGGGGCATGTGGCCCCTGCTGGGCCTGCTCCTGCTGGGCGGCCTGGTGGGCTACTTTGCCGCCGAGATGCTCCTGCGCAAGACCTTCCGGGTGCTCCGCCGGAGCTGGAAGGGGGCCCTGGCCCTGTGCCTGGTGCTCACCGCCGCCGCCCTGGCCATGCACTACGACCTCATCGGCTTCAACCGGGCCCCCTCCCGGTACGACGTGGTGTCCCTCTACCTGGAGGGCCCCTATACCTTCCCCAGCGACAGCGCCTCCCACTTCGGCGCCCACCTGACCGACAGCGAGGATATTGAGGCGGCCCTGGCCCTTCACCAGGCCATCGCCCAGAACCAGAGGGAGCTTCAGGCCCGGCTGGAGCAGGACCGCTACTCCACGGGCTATGACCCGGAGAACCCAGACCAGACCCTGACCCAGTCCCAGACCGTGTACTTCTACTACGACATGGCCGACGGCTCCCAGCTGATGCGGTCTTACGACCTGCAGCTCTACTCCACCGACCTGGAGGACCCCAATTCCGTGGCCTCCCTGCTCAACAGCATCGTCAACGCCCCCGGCTCCGCGGAGGACGCCTACTTCTCCGGCGTGGAGAGCCAGGACGCCTTCGGCAATCTGGTGGAGGCCTCCCTGCAAAGCGTGTACGACGCCGGCCAGCAGACCTACACCGACCTGGATGTGCTCACCGAGGCCGACCGGAACGCCCTGCTGGCGGCGGTGCGGTCCGACCTGGCCGCCGGACGGCTGGGACAGCGGTATCTCTTTGACGACAAGGCGCGCAACGACACCTGCTCCCTGGCCGACATCGAGCTGACCTTCTTCAAGACCGTCACCGACACCGACCAGTACGGCCAGCTGCGGGAGCACGACTGGAGCACCACCGTCACCATCGGCCTCCAGACCACCGCCACCGACACCATCGCCTGTCTGGAGGAGCTGGGGCTGATCGACGGAACTCACCAGCTGACCACCCACACGGAGGATATGCTCCGCTCCCCCGGCGACCCCGGCGCCGCCGACACCGTCCAGGAGGAGAACAGCTCCACCGAAGAGGCGGACGGCGGCCTCCCCCAGGTCGAGGCCGTTCCCCTGGACTGAAAAAAGTCTTCCCCACTGGAGAAAGGCGGGTGGCCGCAGTCCGGGCGGATGGGGGAAAACGTCCCTCAGAACGCTGCACCCTCCAATAACAGACCGCCCCCCGGCGCGTGATACGCGCCGGGGGGCGGTCTTTATGCCGCTATAGGACTGTTGAAATTACTCTTCAGTGGTACCGGCCACCGTCACCGTCTCGCCGGGCTTGCCGGAGTCCAGGATGGCCTGCATCATGGCCCGGGCGTTGTTGGAGGCCATGGTGGCGCCGGTGATGCCGTCAATCTTGGCGGTGCCGCCGGCCTTGAGGATCTGATCGCTCAGCTCGGGCATCCAGTCGGCGGGGGCGGGGTCCATGGGGTAGGTCTCAGGGGTGGTCTCGCTCTTCTTGTTGCCGTCGGCGTCGTAGCTGTCAAAGACGGCGGAGACCATGGCGCCGTCCTTGTACTCCACCACCAGGCGGTCCCGCCAGCCGTAGGCGGCCTCGGCGGAGGCGTCGTCCATCTCGGCGGTATAGGTGCCGTCGGCCATGGCGCTGGGCGCGGGAGCGGCGGCGGTCTTGGTGCAGCCGGCCACGGTCAGGAGCATGGCCGCGGACAGAACGGCAGGCACAAGCAGTTTCTTCATCGTATCTTTCCTCTGGAAATCTGTTTAAACTGTCTGAACATACAGACGCCCGGATATTACAGCAAGTTTGTAGGTATTTTGTCAATGTGCGCCGCTTTAAAATTTTTCCGCCCTGTTTCCCCTGTTTTCTGTATTTTTACCAGCTTTTTGTTATTTCCCCCGGCGAGGGCGGGCCTCCTGCTGGAAGCGCTGGAGGGTCTCCACCGGGTTCTCGCACTGGGCCAGGAGGATCATGGCGGCGATGATGTAGGGCTTGTAGCTGGCCTCCTTGTAGAGGTCGTCCCGGTACCGGTCGAACACGGTGGCCGCCACCTCGCCCTGCTGGCAGGACACGCCGGTGATGTCGGCGGGCAGGCAGTGCATGTACAGGGCCTTGCCGCCCTTGGTGGTGGCCATGCGGCTCTCGGTGCACTCCCAGTCGGTGTGCAGCGCGTTCTGGGCCAGCAGCTCCTTCTCCAGAGCCTTGATGCCCTCGGCGTCCCCACGGCCGTACAGGTCGGTGCGCTTCTCCATGGCGGCGAAGGGCGCCCAGCTCTTGGGGTAGACAATGTCCGCGTCCTGGAAGGCCTCGTCCATGGAGTTGGTGCGGGTAAAGCTGCCGCCGCTCTTCTGGGCGTTCTGCCGGGCAATCTCCTCCACCTCGGGCATGACCTCATAGCCCTCGGGGTGGGCCAGGACCACGTTCATGCCGAACCGGGTCATCAGGCCGATGACGCCCTGGGGCACGCTGAGGGGCTTGCCGTAGCTGGGGGAGTAGGCCCAGGTCATGGTGATCTTCTTGCCCCGCAGCTTGTCCACGCCGCCGAAGCGGTGGATCAGGTGGAGGGCGTCGGCCATGCACTGGGTGGGGTGGTCGATGTCGCACTGCAGGTTGACCAGGGTGGGCCGCTGCTCCAGCACGCCGTCCCTGTGTCCCTGCTCCACCGCGTCGGCCACTTCCTTCATATAGGTGTGGCCCTTGCCGATGTACATGTCGTCCCGGATGCCGATGACGTCGGCCATAAAGGAGATCATGTTGGCGGTCTCACGGACGGTCTCGCCGTGGGCGATCTGGCTCTTGCCCTCGTCCAGGTCCTGGACCTCCAGGCCCAGCAGGTTGCAGGCCGAGGCAAAGGAGAACCGGGTGCGGGTGGAGTTGTCCCGGAACAGGGAGATACCCAGGCCCGAGTCAAACAGGCGGGTGGAGATGTTCCGCTCCCGCAGGTCCCGCAGGGCGTCCGCCACCGCGAACACACCCGCCAGCTCCTGGCCGGTCTTGTCCCAGGTGAGGAAGAAGTCCTTCCCGTACATGTTCTTCAGGTCCAGCGTGCCCAGCTCCCGGATGATTTCATCAAACTGTGCGCTCATGCTCATATCCTCCTTGGTACGAAGTTTCACTGGAATAAGCATAGCATGTCCCCCGCCGGAATCAACCGGTATTTTGTGAACATTTTCACCTGATTGCATCTTTTTGAGGGAGACTTACAGTTTTTTTGTTTTCGCCTTGATTTCTCCCCCTGCTGTGATATGATGAAAGAAACAGTTCCGCCGGAGGAGATTTTTCCCCTTTTTCCGGTGCACACCCTCAGAAAGGAGCCTTTTTCCCATGCTCAGTGAAGAACGCCTCTCCCTCCTGCGGCAGATGGCCCACGGTCTGGCCGTCCAGTTCGGCCCCTGCTGCGAGGTGGTCATCCACGACCTGACCGACGACCCGGAGCACACGGTGGTCCACATCGAGAACGGCCACGTGTCCGGCCGCTCCCTGGGGGACGGCCCGTCCCACGTGGTGCTGGAGTCCCTCAGGGGCGGGCGCCAGGAGGACCACCTGGCCTACCTGACCCGCACCCCCGACGGCAAGGTGCTCAAGTCCTCCACCCTGTTTATCCGGGACCCCTCCGGCAAGCCGGAGGCCATCTTCTCCATCAACTACGATATCTCCGCCCTTCTCACCGTGGAACAGGCCCTGCGGCCCCTGGTCTCCCCCAAGGAGGCCCCCACCAAGGAGCCCGAGCGCATCACCCGCAGCGTGTCCGACCTGCTGGACGACCTGCTGCGGGAGTCGGTGGAGCTGGTGGGCAAGCCGGTGGCCCTCATGGACCGGGAGGACAAGATCCGGGCCATCCGCTTCCTCAACGACGCCGGCGCCCTGCTCATTACCAAGTCGGGTGACAAAATCGCCACCTTCTTCGGCATCTCCAAGTACACCCTGTACAGCTATCTGGACGACAAGAACGGCTGAGGCCGTCCGTTGGCCCATCCAACCATATAAAAAAGGAGGCACCGCCATGATCGACCTGACCATCCACCCCGAGGCCCTGGAGCGCAACCTGCGCAACGCCCGGGAAAACAACATCCTCATCCCCACCTTTCGGCAGATGAAGCACCCGGAGTCCATCCCGGACAAGGTGAAGGAGGGACTCAAGTCCGTGGGGCTGTGGGATGTGAACCCCCTGAACCTGTTCCGCATCACCTGGAAGAACGAGGCCAAGGAGTATGGCGGCCTGTTCCAGCACGTGCCCAACTACGTGGAGCTGCCCTCCTCCCTCACCGGCGTGCCCTGCCGCATCGTGGCCATGGCGGGCAAGTGGTTCCCCACCGGCTGCCACAAGGTGGGCGCCTCCTTCGGCTGCCTGGCCCCCCGGCTGGTCACCGGCCAGTTCGACGTGACGCGCCACAAGGCGGTCTGGCCCTCCACCGGCAACTACTGCCGGGGCGGCGCCTTCAACTCCAAGCTGCTGGGGGCCCGGGGCGTGGCCATCCTGCCCGCCGGCATGAGCCGGGAGCGGTTTGAGTGGCTGGAGTCCATCGGCGCGGAGGTCATCGCCACCCCCGGCTGCGAGAGCAACGTGAAGGAGATCTTCGACAAGACCAACGAGCTGCGGCAGGACCCGGGCTGCATGATCTTCAACCAGTTTGAGGAGATGGGCAACCATCTGTGGCACTACCAGGTCACCGGCGAGGCCCTGTCCGCCCTGTTCGAGGGCATCAAGCGGCCCGGGGACCGGCTCTCCGGCGCCTGCTTCACCAGCGGCAGCGCGGGCACCATCGGCTGCGGCGACTACCTGAAGGAGGTCTACCCCGGCATGAAGCTGGCGGTGGGCGAGGCCCTCCAGTGCCCCACCATCCTGAACAACGGCTTCGGCGACCACCGCATCGAGGGCATCGGCGACAAGCACATCCCCTGGATTCACGACGTGAAGAACACCGACATGGTCATCGACATCGACGACGAGGACTCCCAGCGGCTGCTGCGGCTCTTCGCCGAGGAGGAGGGCCTGCGGTATCTGGCCGAGGAGGCCGGTGTGGACGCCCAGACCCTGGAGAAGCTGTCCTGGATGGGCATCAGTGGCATTGCCAACGTGCTCTGCTGCGTGAAGATGGCCAAGTATTACGAGTTCACCGCCCATGATGTGGTGGTGACCGTGCTCACCGACTCGGCGGCCATGTACGGCTCCCGGGTGGCCGAGCTGGCGGAGCAGTACGGCCCCTACGACCGCCGGGCCGCCGCCATCGACCACCACCTCCACCTGCTGGGCCTGAAGACCGACGCCATGGCCGAGCTCAACTACTACGACCGCAAGCGGATTCACAACCTGAAGTACTACACCTGGGTGGAGCAGCAGGGCCGCACCGCCGAGGAGCTGGACGCCCTGTGGTACGGCGACGAGTGGGACAAGGTCCACGCCCAGGTGGGCGAGCTGGACGCCCTCATCGACCAGTTCAACACCGCCTCCGGCGTGCTGGGTCAGCTGTGAGATAAAACCGGCCCTCTCCCTCATCAGTCACGCTTTTCGCGTGACAGCTTCCCCCCCAGGGGGAAGCCGGAGCGATGCACCCACCCAAGCCTTCCCCCCAGGGGGAAGGTGCCCCAGTGCGCACACCGGGGCGGATGAGGGGAAATCCCTCCGCGGGCACATAACTTGCAGGGGAACGGTCTCCGACGGCCTACTTTCCAGCGAGGGAAAGTAGGCAAAGCTCGCCATGGGGCAACAGGCGCGGAGGGCCCTTCCAGGGCCAAACGCGCCCGTTTCCCCCTGGTACCCCCTTCGGAGACACGTCCGGCGGCGGCAAAATTCAATGACCCGCCGTATTTGAAAGCAGTTGCTTGCCGGTTCAATGCCCAGCGTACCGTTCCCCTTCTGCCCGAGCAGCGTTACCCACCCAGACTTGTGAACCGCTACAATCCAATTACCGTTCTCAATGCCGCACAGAGTTTCTGCGCCGTGTTTCAGCCTCCGCTCGAGGCACCCGAGCCTTCCCCCTAGGGGGGAAGGTGGCTGCATCTCGGGGGCCCCGCATGAGCCCAGCGAAGCGGGTCGTGTGGGGAGAGGACGAGCAGCGGAGTGAACGAGGCCTGCCGCTTGCGGCGGGCTGAGCGATACGCAGCTTGCGAGGACGATGACGGATGAGGGGGAAGCCTCCGCTGAATGCCGCAGTTCCCCTCATCAGTCACGCTTTTCGCGTGACAGCTTCCCCCCAGGAGGAAGCCTATGGGGTGCGTCCTGCGCCTTCTCCCCTTGGAGAAAGGTGGCCGCTTTTCGGGGTCCCCGCGGAAGATAGTTTCAGGCTCTTTTCCCGTTGAAAGGAGTAGTTTTTATGATGAAAAACGTCCGCTGTGCCAAATGCGTCCGCTGCGGCAGGGAGTACGAGGCCGTGCCCGGCCTGACCACCTGTGAGTGCGGCGGAATTCTGGATATTGAGTACAATTACGACTATATTCGCTCGGTTTTCTCTCCAAATTCCCTGTCTGACTGCACGGACTGGTCCATGTGGCGGTACCGCCCGTTCCTGCCGGTGGAGCCCGACTCTCCCCCGCCGCCCCTGCGGGTGGGCTGGTCTCCCCTGTACCGGGTCGACCGCCTGGCGCAAGCAATTGGCCTTTACAGGCTCTTCCTCAAGGACGACGGCCTCAACCCCACCGCGTCCCTGAAGGACCGGGCCTCTGCCATGGCGGTGGTCAAGGCCCGTGAGGCGGGAGCGGACACCATCGCCTGCTCCTCCACCGGCAACGCCGCCTCCTCCCTGGCGGGCAACGCGGCGGCGGCTGGCCTAGCCAGCTACATCTTTGTGCCCGCCCGGGCCCCCAGGGGCAAGGTGGCCCAGCTGCAGATCTTCGGGGCCACCGTCATCAGCGTGGACGGCAGCTATGAGGACACCTTTGCCCTGTCCAAGGCCGCTATCGACCGCTGGGGCTGGTACAACCGCAACGCCGCCATCAACCCCTACCTGTCCGAGGGCAAGAAGACGGTGACCCTGGAGATCATGGAGCAGCTCCACTGGCAGGCGCCCGACTATGTGGCGCTGTCCGTGGGGGACGGCTGCACCATCGCCGGGGCGTGGAAGGGCCTGAAGGACCTGTACGCCGCCGGGTTCATCGACCGCCTGCCCAAACTCATCTCGGTCCAGGCCGAGGGCTGCTGCCCCCTGAACCGGGCCCTCCAGACCGGGGAGCCCTGGCGGCCCATGGAGGAAAACACCCTGGCCGACTCCATCGCTGTGGGCGTGCCCCGCAACGCGGACAAAGCCCTGGCCGCCGTAAGAGAGAGCGGCGGCGTGGCGGTCAACGTGTCCGATGAAGAGATCCTCGCCGCCATGCGGCTCATCGGCCGTACCTGCGGCGTGTTCGGCGAGCCTGCCGGGGTCACCGGCACGGCGGGCGTGAAGAAGGCGGTGGAGCTGGGGCTCATCGACCCGGCGTCCACAGTGGTGAGCATCGTCACCGGCAACGGCCTGAAGGACGCGGCCAGCGGCATCAGGGCCGCCGGGGAGCCCATGATGGTCAAGCCGGACATGGCAGACCTGCTGTCCGCCTTTGAGGCCCGCAACATCCGCCCGTAAACCCAAGAGATACACCGCCATGCGGCGGAACGGAGGTTTTATTATGTCTGAGCGTACATCCACCCTCATCCGTGGGGGCACCCTCATCCTGCCCCAGGGTCCCGTGTCCGCCGACCTGCGGATAGACGGGGACAAGATCACCGCCATCGGCCCCGACCTGCCCGCCGAGGGCTGCAAGGTGGTGGAGGCGGCGGGCAAGCTGGTGTTCCCCGGCTTTATCGACACCCACACCCACTTTGAGATGAACAAGGGCCTGCCCAACGAGACGGCGGACGACTGGGTGTCGGGTACCCGGGCGGCTCTGGCGGGGGGCACCACCTGCGTGCTGGACTTCGCCGAGCCGGAGCGGGGCTGTTCCCTGGCCTCCGCCCTGGAGACCTGGCACGGCCGTGCCGACGGCCGCGCCTCCTGCCACTACGGGTTCCACATGACCATCAAGGACTGGGACCCCCGCATCAAGGCCGAGCTGGCCGACATGACCGCCGAGGGAATCACCTCCTACAAGATCTACCTGGCCTACGACAACCTGCGGGTCACCGACCGGCAGGCCCTGGAGGTGGTGGAGGCGGTGGCCCGTGAGGGCGGCATCGTGGGCTGCCACTGCGAGAACGGCGACATGGTCACCGAGGGCATCAAGGCCCAGCGGGCGGCGGGGCACCTGTCCCCGGCGGCTCACCCCCTGTCCCGTCCGCCGGTGGTGGAAGCCGAGGCGGTGGACCGGTGGCTGGCCCTGTCCGAGATGGCGGGCTACCCGGTAAACGTGGTGCACCTGTCCACCCTGCGGGGGCTGGAGGTCATTCGGGCCGCCCGGGCAAGGGGCCAGAAGTGCTATGTGGAGAGCTGTCCCCAATACTTTCTGTTGAATGATGATAAATATCTACTGCCCGGATTCGAAAGTGCCAAGTTTGTGCTGTCCCCGCCCCTGCGGAAGAAAGAGGACAGCGACGCCCTGTGGCAGGCGCTCTCCGCCGGGGAGATCGACACCATGGGCACCGACCACTGCTCCTTCAACTTCAACGGCGTAAAGACCCTGGGCCGGGAGGACTTCTCCAAGATCCCCAACGGCATCCCCGGCGTTGAGCACCGTCCTTCCCTCATGTACACCGCCGGTGTGGCCACCGGCCGCATCACCGCCGCCGACATGGCCCGGATGCTCGCCGAGCAGCCCGCCAAGCTCTTCGGTATGTACCCCCAAAAAGGCGTGCTGGCGGTGGGCAGCGACGCCGACCTGGTCATCTGGAATCCCGAGGCCCGCTGGACCATCACCGCCGCCGAGCAGAACCAGCGGGTGGACTACACCCCCTACGAGGGCTTTGAGGCCGTGGGCCGGCCCGAGACCGTGTTCCTCTCCGGCAAGGTGGCGGCGGAGAACGGCAAGGTGGTGCTGGAGAAGGCGGGAGAATTTGTCCACAGAGGGAGCGCCCAGCTGTGGAGATGAAAATCGCCCTTGTGCTCATGGCCTCGGGGGCCGGGCGGCGGTTCGGGGCCAACAAGCTGCTCCAGACCGTGGACGGCCTGCCCCTGGTGCGCCGGGTGATGGCCGCCTGTCCCCCGGAGCTGTTCGCCCCCGCCCTGGTGGTGAGCCGCTACCCGGAGATCCTCTCCCTGGCGGAGGAGCTGGGGTACACGCCCATCTTTAACAGCGGCGCGGACGAGGGCATCTCGGCCACCGTCCGGCTGGGCACCGCCGCGGCTCAGGCCGCGGGGGCGGACGGGGCGTTGTTTGCTGTTGCCGACCAGCCCTGGATCACCCGGGCAAGCGTGGAGCGGGTGATGGCCGCCTTTTCCTCCCACCCGGACACCATTCCCGCCCTGGGCTGGCAGGGGAAAAAGGGCAATCCCTGTCTCTTTCCCCGGGAATTCTTCCCCGAGCTGTCCGCCCTCACCGGGGACACCGGCGGCGGCGCGGTGATCAAGGCCCACCGGGACCGGCTGCGGCTGGTGGAGGCGGGTGACCCCGCCGAGCTGCTGGATGTGGACACCCCCGCCGACCTGGGACACAGCGGAGGCGCGGCCCCGTGACGCCCTGGCTCATCGGTATTCTGCTGGCCCTGCTGATCGTGGCCGCCCTGTGGCGCAGCCTGGGCCTGCGGGTGTGGCTGCTCCGGAAGATCTTCGGCGGCCCCGGCCCGGGACAGGGCCCCGCCGACCTGGAATCCAGAAAGGCAGCTCTGTCCATCCGCCGGGACCTGGTCTACCCCTCCCCCGACGGAGACGGGCGCTACGATCTGTACCTGCCCGCCGGTGAGGGCCCCTTCCCCGTTGTGGTCTGGGTCCACGGCGGGGCCTTTGTGGCCGGGGACAAGGCCAATGTGTCCAACTGGGCGGTGATGCTGGCCCACGCGGGGTACGCGGTGGCCGCCCTCAACTACCGCTGGGCCCCGGAGCTGGCCTTTCCCGGCCAGGCCCGGCAGATCCAGGCCGCTCTGGCGGCCCTGAGGGCCCATCCCCAGCTGGATGTGACCCGGGTGGCCCTGGCCGGAGACTCGGCGGGGGCCTATCTGGCCCTTCAGGCTGGGCTTATCACCGTCAAACCCGCCTTTTCCGCTGCCCTGGGGGTATCCCCCGCCCTGCCGCCGGAGGCGCTGAAGGCCCTGGTGCTCTGCTGCGGGTGCTACCGGCTCATCCCCCACGGGCGGGATTTTGCCTCCCGCCTGCTGGGCCGCAGCGTGGGCTGGGCCCTCTTCGGCCGCCGGGACTGGGCGGCCCTGCCCACCGCTCCCCTCACCGACCTGATCAGCCAGGTGACAAGCGGCCTTCCCCCCTGTTACATTGCCGACGGCAACACCGGCTCCTTTGAGGAGGACGGCCGGGCCCTGGCCGCCGCCCTGGAGCAGGCCGGGGTGGCGGCGGTCACCCGGTTCTACGGGAGGGAGGCGGGCGCCGTGGGCCACGAGTACCAGTTCGACCTGCTCACCCCCCAGGGGGTGGAGACCTGGGAGGAGGCCCTGGACTTTCTCCACAAATTTCTCCCCTGATGTGGAAAAAAATGAGGCCCCGGAGCAATTGCTCCGGGGCCTTTCTGCGTCTTTGTTCAGTTTTCCAGCCGCCAGATGGAGGCGGTGCGGGCGGGGAGCAGCTGGTTTTCGCCCAGGGTGAGGGTCTCGCCGGTCTCCAGGTCGGTGGCCGGGCCGGAGAGCCCGCCCAGCCGGGCGGTATAGTCCGCGTCGTCCAGGTTGACGGCGCAGAGCACCCGCTCGCCCTCGTACTGCCGCAGGAACACCAGCTGCCGGTTGGTGATGACCACGGTCTGGTACCCGCCGCCGTTGAGGGCCTTGCTGCCCGCCCGGGCCCTGATGAGCCCGGCGATGCGGTCTGTGAGGGCGTTCCACTCAGGCTTCTCCAGGGCGGGACGGAGGGCGCTGTCGTCCCCTCTGCCCTTGGCCCCCTGGATGCCCCACTCGCTGCCGTAGTACAGGCAGGGGATGCCGGGCATGGCGAAGAGGACAGCGTAGCACAGGGGCATGTCGTCGGCCCGGCGCAGGTTGCTGGCCAGGCGGTTGACGTCGTGGTTGTCCGCGAAGGAGAACAGGTGGCAGCCCCGGTAGAGGGTGTACTGCCCGTCGGAGAACAGGCGGTTGAGGGAGTGGTTGATCTCAAACAGGTTCTTGTCGTTGAAGCTGGACCACAGGCCCTTGAAGCACTCGTAGTTGGTGCAGGAGTGGAGCAGGCCGTCCCCCATGATGCGGCGGTAGTCGCCGCCCAGGATCTCGCCGTAGAGGAAGAAGTCGGGCTTGAGATTGTCGCAGAAGGAGCGGATGGCCCGCAGGAAGTCCTGGGACAGCAGGTAGGCCACGTCCAGCCGCAGGCCGTCCACGCCAAACTCCTCCACCCACTTGCGGATGCAGGAGAACAGGTACTCCACCACCTGGGGGTTGGACAGGTTCAGCTTCACCAGCTCGTAGTGCCCCTCCCAGCCCTCGTACCACAATCCGTCGTTGTAGTTGCTGTTGCCCCCGAAGTTGATGTGGAACCAGTCCTTATAGGGGCTGCCCTCCCGGTTTTTCAGCACGTCCTGGAAGGCCCAGAACCCCCGGCCCACGTGGTGGAACACGCCGTCCAGCACCACCTTCATGCCCCGGCGGTGCAGGTCGTCGCACACGTCCTTGAAGTCCTGGTTGGTGCCCAGGCGGCAGTCCACGGTGAGGAAATCCCGGGTGTCGTACCCGTGCCGGTCGGACTGGAACACCGGGTTGAACACCACGGCCCCCACCCCCAGCTTCTCCAGGTGGTCCCCCCAGTCCAGCACCCGCCGGATGCGGGGAACGGTGACGCCGTCGTTCTCCATGGGCGCGCCGCACATGCCCAGGGGGTAGATCTGATAAAAGGTCCGCTCATATGCCCACATATACTTGGCTTCCTCCTCTGAGGTCTGGATTTTTGGATCGTTTGGAGCTTAGAACAGTTTGACGGTATAGGTGATGGTGTCGGTGCCGCCGCTCCTGAGCTTCAGGCCGGAGATGGTCACGGTGATGGGCTGGCCGGTGCGGTATTCCAGCCCGGCAGGCCGGAAGATGACCGCCGCAGCGCTGCCGTAGCCGGAGCCGCTGGTCAGCACAAAGTCAGCGCTCAGGTCAGTCTGCTCCGAGACCCGGCCGGTCCAGCTGTGGCCGCTTGCGTCGGTGACGGTGACCGACAGGCTTTCCCGGTTCAGCGTGTACTTGTCGGGGCTGAGGGAACAGCTCCAGGCCAGGTCGCTGTGGAACAGGTCCACCGGGAACACGCCCTCGGAAGGCCAGGTCACGTAGTCCGGTCCGTTCCACTTTACATAGCCGTCCTCAATCACCTGGGTCAGGGAGCACCGCTCGGCGTAGCCCATGCCCACGGTGGTCAGGGTTGGGTCCAGCAGCCAGCGGCGGTGGCCCAGGATGGCGATGTTGGAGGGGTCGGAGTCATCCGCACAGCTGAGATTGAAGTCGGACAGGCTGTAATGGCCCATGCCGATGTTGCTGCTGGAGGTGGCGGCATAGCCCTGCTTGTACAGGTCGTCGGGCATGTCGGCGGGCTGGCTGGGGTAGTGGCTGAACTCACCGGCCGCTATCAGCATGGCGCCCACCTGGGCGTTCCGGTTCTTCTCCTCACTCATGGACACCGGGCTCAGCCCGGCCACAGCCCGGATATAGTTGATGGCGTTGAGGCCGTCCTGGAGAAAGGCATCGTTGAGCACGCCGGGGCTGTAGGGCGCGGAGACAGAGGGCGCCTGGGCGTAGGGCTCGCCGGGATTGCCGAAGGTGGTCCCCAGCTCCCTGAGCTTGGCAATCTGCGCCCGCTCGGCGGCGGTGAAGCTCTCCTCCTCCAGAATATCCTTGCCTAGGTCCATAGCCCGCAGAGCCAGCACCATGGCCTGCTCCCGGGTAGTCTGGGCGCTGAGGGCCAGGCTGCCGTTGTCGCCGCCCTGCATCAGACCGGCGCCCACAATCTCCGCCACGCCCCCTCTGGCCCAGTCAGGCACCACGCCTTCAGCGCCCGAGTCCAGCCGCTCTTCCACGCCGGACACGGTCTCAGGCAGCGCAACGCCGCACTTCTCCATCACCCGGCTGAGCAGGGTGCAGATCTCCATGCGGGTGATGGTGCGGTTGGGGGCAAATTCGGTGGCGGATACGCCGTTCATCAGCCCCAGCTGCCAGGCCGCCGCCACGTCGTTGTAGTTGGAGGCGTTCTGAATGTCGGTAAAGGGCGGCTGACCCAGGGACTGGATATCCACCTCCAGCCCGCCCACCTTCCGGCATAGGGCTATGGACAGGGAGGCAAACTCCTGCCGGGTGATGTCCCCCTGGAGGTTGCTCTCATAGCGCCAGGGAATTACCAGCTCCTCGGCCTCCGCCCGCTCCAGGTCAGCGGCCGCCCAGCCGGAAGGCTGATTGAACCATCCGCTGAGGGCGCCGGCGGGCAGACAGGCCGTCAGGCTCAGGGTGAGCGCCCCGGCCACCATACACTTCCCAATTCTTCCCCGTTTCATTCCGGATCCCTCCCTTATGATTTCTCAGCGGCGGAGGGCGAACTCCACCTCAATGATGCCGCCGCACACCATGCCCAGGTCGGCGGCGTTGGGGGACAGGTCGTAGACCTGCCGGGTGGGGATGTCCTCCCCGTTCCACAGCTTCATGGCGTCCTGCCTGGCCCTGAACTCGGCGGCGCCGCCGCCCACGGTGCCCAGGATGGACCCGTCGGGCCGCACCAGCATCCAGGTGCCCTCCCCTCTGGGGGCGGAGCCACGCTTGCTGACGATAGTCACCAGCACGCCGGGCTCCTGGCTGGGAGGCGGCGGGGGCATGGAGCCGATGCGGGCCCGCTCGGCCACCAGCTCGGCCGCGATGGACACCGCCACCTCCGCCGGGCTCTGGCCCCCCAGCTTGATGCCGATGGGAGAGTGGACGCCGTCCAGCTGGGCCTGGGGGAAGCCCTCGGAGAGCAGGCTCTTCATCACGGCCGCCACCTTGCCCTTGCTGCCGATCATGCCCGCATAGGCGTACTGTCCCCGGAGCACATGGGCCAGGCAGTCCCGGTCAAAGGCGTGGCCCCGGGTGACGATGACGTAGTAGTCGTCGGCCCGGCTGCCCAGCTGGTCCAGGGCCTGGTCAAAGCCCATGCACAGCACCTGGCCCACCATGGGGAACCGCTCCTTGTTGGCAAACTCGGGCCGGTCGTCGATGACAGTGATGTCAAAGTCCAGAATGGAGGCCACATGGGCCAGGGCCAGGGACACATGTCCCCCGCCGCAGATGATCAGTCGTTCCAAATTCCCTTCTCCTTTCCGAAGTACAGCAGTCCCTCCAGCACGCCGCCACCGATGGCCCGGGCCTTGTCGGACACGGTGAAGCAGTGGCGCACCTCGCAGCGGGGGTCGATGTCCCCCGACTTCATGCCCTTGAACACCTTCAGCCCGGCGGGGAGCATGCCCCGCACCACGCCGGTGATGAGGGCGTACACCGGCTGGCCGTCCACGCTGGCCACCAGGTCCCCTTTCTCCACCTGGTCGCCGATGGCGGCCACAGGCTCAAAAATGCCGTCGGCGCTGGCGCGGATGATGCGCTCGGTGGTATAGCCGCCGATGTTGCCCGGCACGCCGGTGTTGGGCACGGCGGAGCCGTCGGTGATGAGGCGGCCCAGGTCGTGGCCCCGCTGGGTCTCAATGACCCCGTGGCAGTCCACTCCGGCGGTGAAGCCGGGCCCCAGGGCCAGCACCACCGGCGCGTCGTGGATGGTGGTGCCCAGGTTCTTCTTGGCCAGGATGGCGTCCACCACGGCGAAAAAGTCCAGCTCCTTGAGGATCTTGGCCTCCGGGTCGTTGAGGACGGGGATCTCCCCCTTCTCCAGGGCGGCCAGGGCCTCCCCGCTGCCGCTCACCCGCCGGGCAGTGATGCCCTCCACGGTACAGGTGCCGTCGTACATGCACTGGCAGAAGGCCACCGTCCGCCGCACCGCCGTGGGCTGGTCAATGTCGGTCATCACCAGGGGGAATCCCGCCCGGTGCAGCCGCACCGCCGTGCCTGTGGCCAGGTCGCCGGCGCCCTTGATCAAAATTCGTTTCACTGTCTATCCACTCCTTTTTCCTGCCGCCGGTCGCCCGGGGCCCGGTTTTTTGTTTCTATAATTTTATATCGTGGTTTTTCTGTTCCCTCAGGGCAAGGCCTTCCCCCTGGGGGGAAGGTGGCTGGCCGCAGGCCAGACGGATGAGGGGGCGGTCTTTAGATGACATGCAGCTTGCAAAGATGAGGGGAACGGTCTCCGACGGGGTACTTTTCTCCGGCGAAAAGTACCCAAAAGCCGCCATGGGGCAACAGGCGCGGAGGGCCCTTCCAGGGCCAAACGCGCCCGTTTCCCCCTGGTACCCCCTTCGGAGACGCGGCTTGCGGCGGCAAAATTCAATGAGCCGCCGTATTTGAAAGCAGTTACTATGCCGGTTTGGTGCCCTGTGTGTCGTTTCTCTCCTGCCCGAGCAGAGTTACCCGCCCAGGCTTGTGAGTCGCTGCAATCCAATCACCGTTCTCAATGCCGCACACAGTCTCTGCGTTGTGTTCCAGCCGCTGCCCCAATCACTTTATTTGAACCAGCTCATGCCGCCCTGTTCCTCTCTGGAGTAGGCGGTGATGACGGCGGGAATGCCCCGCTTGGCCAGCAGGGCGGCGATCTCCTCCGCCCCCCTGAGCCGCTCCTCGCTGTCGGCCTTGTTGAGCACGCAGCGGAAGGCCATGGCCTCCCCCACGCCCTTCCGGCTGCCCGCCGGGCTGGACAGGATGGCGTCCACGTCGGCGGGGGTGATCACGTGGTCCATATCGCACCCCAGCAGGGCGCACACCTGCTCGGGCCGGTGGCAGATGTCCCCCACCGTCCGGCCCAGGCAGTCCATGCCCGCCAGGGCCAGCACCGCGGCGGCCTGGGGCGGGATCACCGGCTCGTGGTCGGCGGGCGCCTTCAGGGGCCGCACCCGGGCCCCGTCGGCCTCGGCCAGCACGATATCCGCCGCCGCCGCACAGGCCGCCACGTCGCCGCCGGTCATCTTGTCCCTCCGGTCCAGCCGGCCCACGGTGAGGATGCCGTGCCTGGACAGCAGCTCCTTCAGGGCCGCCGGGTCGCTCTCATCGGTCATAAACAGGCCGGGATGGGGCAGAATGTGGGTGGTGGTGGTGACGATGACCGTTTTCCCCGCCTCCCGGGCCTCCCGGGCCAGGGCGTACATGGTGGTGGTCTTGCCGCCGCCCCCCACCAGGGCGACAACCCGGTGGCGATCCATGTCCAGCCCCAGCTTATCCCAAAGTCTCATATATCTCTTTTTCTCCTTCCATTCCCCGGAGTCCCTCCGGGGGCCGTGGTGTCCTGTTCAGCATAGCACAAATCCGCCGGATTTACCACTGCTATCCCTTGCGCTGTATGGAGAAAATAGATAAAATAGAGTGCTGACACAACCCTGTGCGAGGAGGCGGAGGATATGGACCACGAGGACTATATGCGCCAGGCCCTGGACCTGGCCAGAGAGGCCATGGAGGCCGGCGAAGTGCCGGTGGGCTGCGTGGTGGTATGGGAGGGCCGGGTGGTGGGCCGGGGCCGCAACCGCCGGGAGGAGGACAGGGACGCCCTGGCCCACGCCGAGCTGATGGCCATCCATGAGGCCAATGAGACCCTGGGGGGCTGGCGGCTCCACAAGGCCGACCTGTACGTGACCCTGGAGCCCTGCGCCATGTGCGCCGGGGGCATTGTGAACGCCCGGATCCCCCGGGTGTGGTACGGCGCGGCGGACAGCCGGTTCGGGGCCTGCGGCTCCGCTCTGGACGTGTTCTCCGCCCCCCTGAACCACCGCCCCCAGGTCACCGGCGGCATTCTGGCGGAGGAGAGCGCGGCCCTGATGCAGGCGTTCTTCCAGCGCCTGCGGGAGAAGCGCAGGAAACCCGCCGCCCCCTGCTGCAACGAGACGAAAGGAGACGATTTGATGGAATTTCAGTACGAGGACAGCCGCATTTTCCTGCCCGACGGCAAGGGCGGGGTGCTGGCGGAGATCACCTTTCCCGACGGGGCCGACGGCGTGCCCGTCATCGACCACACCTTTGTGGACGGCAGCCTGCGGGGCCAGGGGGTGGCCGGGCGCCTGATGGAGGCGGCGGTGGCCGCCCTGCGGGCCAGCGGCCGCCGGGCCAATGTGACCTGCTCCTACGCGGTGAGCTGGCGGGACAAGCACCCCGAGGCCGCCGACGTGCTCCTGTGACCGGCGGGGCGGAGCTGCCGCTGCCGGAAAGATTTGATTCTTTTGTAACAATTCCACCTTATATTCTTAATATCCTGCTGGTAACATAATACTTGCAAGAGACAGCGACTTCTTTTCATTCTATCCTCCTATCCTTTTTCATGCCGGGCCGCGGAATTCCGCGGCCCGGCCCCCTTTTTCCCCCGCCGCGCCGCCGCCGGCCCTCCATTACACAAACTTTACATAAAATCCAAAAGATTTAATTCTCTTGTAACATTTTCCTCTTTCTCTGTTAACAAGTCTCGGGTACTATAATACCTGCAAGAGACAGTTTCTTTTCATTTCATTGTATCCTCTTTCCTTCGGCAGGAGCCGGGCGTCAAGGAGCGGACGCCCGGCTTTTGTCGTTTTTCTGCTTTTTTCCCGGCTTTTTCCTGCCCTCCCACCTGTGCGCACCCGCCGCTGTTAAAATTTCTAAATTAAGATGACAAATGTCCGTTTTTTTGATAGAATATAGGCGGTTGAACTGGCGCCTCTTTTTCGCTACAATGTAGCTATCTATTTTTATCGGCAGGGAGAGCGTACTTATGAAGCTTTTGGAAGACCGTATCCGCCGCGACGGCAAGATCCGCAGCGGCGGGGTACTCAAGGTGGACAGCTTTCTGAACCATCAGATCGACGTGAAGCTGTACGGTGAGATCGGCAAGGAGTTTTACCGGCTGTTCGGCGACTGTGGGGTCACCAAGATTTTGACCATCGAGGCATCGGGGATCGGGATCGCCTGCGTGACCGCGCAGTTTTTTGATGTCCCCGTCATCTTCGCCAAGAAGAACAAGACCAAGAACATCGCCGGGGACGTGTACACCTCCAAGGTGGAGTCCTTCACCCACGGCAAGGTGTACGACATCATCGTGTCCAAGGAGTTCCTCCTGCCTGAGGACCGGGTGCTCATCATCGACGACTTCCTGGCCAACGGCAGCGCCCTCCAGGGCCTGATCAAGCTGGTGACCGACGCCGGCGCCACCGTGGTGGGCGCGGGTATCTGCGTGGAGAAGGCCTTCCAGCCCGGCGGCGACCTGATCCGCTCCATGGGCGTGCGCGTGGAGTCCCTGGCCCGTATTAAGAGTATGAGCGAGGACAGCATCGAGTTCTGCTGACCCCCTCCCCGCTCCCTATCAGAAACGCAATGGCTCCGGTCTGGTGCGCCGGGGCCTTTTCCCCTTTCCCCTGTTTTGCACCCCTGCTGCCGCAGACGGCCCCGCCGGGCCGTGATGAGCGGATGTTCTGAGTGAGACCGCCAGGGTGTCCTGTTGGCCGCGCTCCGCAGGAATTACCGGCGGAGCCGCAGCCGGGCCCCTGGCGGTCCGCTGTCTCCGCCGTGATTCATAGAGCTGTCTTTTTGTACGTAGGAATGAGAGAGAAACCCGCATGTTTTGAAGGAGGAACACAGCTATGAAGAAGAAATTGCTTGCCCTGCTCCTGGCCGCGTCCATGGTGCTGGCCCTTGGCGCCTGCGGCAACGACTCCGCCGACGGTGACGCCAACTCCCCCGCCCCCTCCGGCTCTACCCCCGCCCAGACCGACAGCCAGGGCAGCGGCGATACCGCCGGTATCCCCGCCGCCGACCTGAAGGTGGGCCTGGTGATGATCGGCGAGGAGAACGACAACGGCTACAACTACAACCACATGGTGGGCATGGAGGAGGCCTTTGCCGCCTGCGGCCTGGACGAGGACACCCAGCTGGTGGTCAAGCGCAACGTGGGCGAGGACGCCTCCTGCACCACCGCCATCCAGGAGTGCATCGAGGCCGGCTGCCAGATCATCTTCTGCAACAGCTTCGGCCATGAGCAGTTCATGATCCCCCTGGCCCAGGAGTACCCCGACATCCAGTTCTGCCACGCCACCGGCTATCAGGCCGCTACCACCGAGAACACCAACGACCACAACTACTTCACCAAGATCTTTGAGGCCCGCTACCTGGCCGGCATCGCCGCCGGCATGAAGGCCAAGGAGATCGGCAATCCCAAGCTGGGCTATGTGGGCGCCTACCCCTTCGCTGAGGTGGTCTCCGGCTTCACCGCCTTCTATCTGGGCGCCAAGAGCGTGTACCCCGAGGTGACCATGGAGGTCATGTACACCAACTCCTGGTCCAGCCCCACCCTGGAGGCCCAGGTGGCCCAGGCCCTCATTGACGACGGCTGCGGCGTCATCTCCCAGCACTCTGACACCACCGCCCCCGCCACCACCGCCGAGGCCAACGGCGTGTTCCAGGTGGGCTACAACGCCGACATGATCTCCGCCGCCCCCAAGGCCTCCCTGGTGTCCGCCCGCGTGGACTGGGGCGTGTACTACACCTTCGCCCTCAACTGCATGATCAACGGCGAGACCATCCCCGACGACTGGTGCCAGGGCTACGCCCAGGGCGCCGTGTACCTCTCCCCCCTGAATGAGGACATCGTGGCCGAGGGCACCGCCGAGGCCATTGAGGCCGCCGAGGAGAAGTTCCTCAACGAGGACTTCCACGTGTTCTCCGGCCCCCTGAACGGCTACGCCTTTGACTCCAACACCGGCGAGAAGACCGAGGACTGGTCCCTGCCCGAGGGCGAGTTCTACGACGAGAGCGGCACCGCTTCCGCCCCCAGCTTCTGCTACATCATCGACGGCATCACCAACATCATCCAGTAACCGGCTCTCCTGAGCCGGGCAAGTTCCCAACGGAGCGGGTGGACGCTGCTTTCCCGCAGCTCCACCCGCTCTTTCCTCTGCGAGGAACCACAACCCCAGGCGGCGGACCAGGTCCCCCGCCATATGACGCGCAAGCGAGGTGAAGGATTTGGACGCCAATACAGCCATCCGCCTGAAAGACATCACCAAAACCTTCGGCCACGTGGTGGCCAACGACAAAATCAGCCTGGAAGTGGACCGGGGCGAGATCCTGGCCCTGCTGGGCGAGAACGGCAGCGGCAAGACCACCCTGATGAACATGCTCTCGGGCATCTACTTCCCCGACGCCGGCCAGATTTGGGTGGACGGCAAGGAGGTCACCATCCGCTCCCCCAGGGACGCCTTTGACCTGGGCATCGGCATGATCCACCAGCACTTCAAGCTGGTGGACGTGCTCACCGCCGCCGAGAACATCGTCCTGGGCCTGGACCAGAAGGGCCGCCTGGACCGGAAAAAGGTGGCCCGGGAGGTGCGGGCCATCAGCGAGAAGTACGGCTTCGACATCGACCCGGACCAGAAGATCTACAACATGTCGGTCTCCCAGAAGCAGACCGTGGAGATCGTCAAGGTGCTCTACCGGGGGGCCAACATCCTCATCCTGGACGAGCCCACCGCCGTCCTCACCCCCCAGGAGACCGAAAAGCTCTTTGCCGTGCTGCGCAACATGAAGGCCGACGGCAAATCCATCATCATCATCACCCACAAGCTCAACGAGGTCATGGCCATCTCGGACAAGGTGGCCGTGCTCCGCAAGGGCAAGTACATCGGCACCGTCAACACCTCCGAAACCAACCCCCAGGCCCTCACCGACATGATGGTGGGCCACGCCGTTACCCTGGACATCGACCGGCCCATGGCCAAGTACCACGACCTGCGCCTGGAGGTCAAGGGCCTCAACTGCCGGGGCAGCGACGGCGTCAAGGCCCTCACCGACGTGAGCTTCACCGCCATGGGCGGCGAGATCCTGGGCATCGCCGGCGTGGCCGGCTCGGGCCAGAAGGAGCTGCTGGAGGCCATCGCGGGCCTGCAGAAGGTGGAGTCGGGCCACATCTTCTACTATCCCCCCCACCCCAAGAGCGACATCGCCGGAAACCATGTCCCCGTGGACAAGGCCGGCGAGGAGCTGGTGGGCAAGAATCCCACCCAGATCCAGAAGATCGGCGTGTCCCTGGCCTTTGTGCCCGAGGACCGGCTGGGCATGGGCCTGGTGGCCTCCATGGACATGGTGGACAACATGATGCTCAAGACCTACAAGGCGGGCAAGGGCCCCCTGGTGGACCGGAAGGCCCCCAAGGCCCTGGCCGAGAAGCTGATCCAGGAGCTGGAGATCGTCACCCCCGGGGTGTCCACCCCGGTGCGCAAGCTGTCGGGCGGCAACGTGCAGAAGGTGCTGGTGGGCCGGGAGATCGCCTCCTCCCCCACCGTGCTCATGACCGCCTACCCGGTCCGCGGCCTGGACATCAACTCCTCCTACACCATCTACCGCCTGCTCAACGAGCAGAAGATGAAGGGCGTGGCGGTGCTGCTGGTGGGCGAGGACCTGGACGTGCTGCTGGAGCTGTGCGACCGGATCGTGGTGCTGTGCGGCGGACGGGTCACCGGCGTGGTGGACGCCCGCACCGCCACCAAGGACCAGGTGGGTCTGCTCATGACCCAGTCGGGAAAGGAGGCTGAGGCCTGATGACAGCCCAAGTGAAAGCGGCGGAGCACCGGGAACCCCTGGTGCGCATCGCCAAACGGACCGATATTCCCCGGGGAAAGGCCTGGGCCATCCGGGCCGCCGCCATCGTGCTGGCCCTGGCGGTGGGCGCCCTCATCATGCTCCTGCTGGGCCACAACCCCTTCCTGGTGTACGCCGACATGGTCCGGGGCTCCCTGGGCACCCAGACCGGACGGCGTGAGACCGTGAAGATCGCGGTGCCCCTGCTGGGCGCCGCCGTGGCCATCGCCCCCGCCTTTATGATGAAGTTCTGGAACATCGGCGCCGAGGGCCAGATCCTGGCCGGCGGCATCGCCGCCACCTACTTCGCCCTGTTCTGGGCCGACACCCTGCCCAAGGTGCCCCTGCTCATCGTCATGTTCCTGGCCGCAGCCATTGCGGGCGCCCTGTGGGGCCTGATCCCCGCTTTCTTCAAGGCCAAATGGGGCACCAACGAGACGCTGTTCACCCTGATGCTCAACTACATCGCCCTGGGCATCGAGCAGTACCTCCAGAACGGCCCCTGGAAGGACACCAAGGGCACCGGCTTCCCCATCATCGCCCAGTTCGCCTCCAACGCCCGGCTGCCCAAGGTGCTGGGGGTCCACGCGGGCTGGATCATCGTGCTCATTTTCGTGGTGCTCATGTTCCTCTACCTGCGGTACACCAAGCAGGGCTATGAGATCGCCGTGGTGGGCGAGAGCGAGGCCACTGCCCGCTACTCCGGCATGAGCGTGCCCAAGATCGTCATGCGCACCATGGCCATCTCGGGCGCCATCGCCGGCATCGTGGGCTTTACGGTGGTGTCCGGCGCGGACTACACCCTCAACGCCAACACCGCCGGCGGCGTGGGCTTCACCGCCATCACCGTGGCCTGGCTGGCCGGCCTCAACCCCATCATCATGGTGTTCATCGCCGCCTTCCTGGCCGTCCTCACCAAGGGCTCGGGCACCATCCAGACCAATTTCAGCATCCCCGCCTCGGTGGCCGACGTGCTCACCGGCATCATCCTCTTCGCCATGCTGGGGTGCGAGTTCTTCATCCGCTACCGGCTGATTTTCCGTGGAAAGGGGGAGCACAGCAATGGATAAAGTCCTCAGCTTTGTGGTGGCCGCCGTGCTGGCGGGCACGCCCCTCCTGTTCGGCACCCTGGGCGAGATCCTCACCGAGAAGTCGGGCAACCTGAACCTGGGCGTGGAGGGCATGATGTTCATGGGCGGCGTGGCCGGCCTGGCCGGGTCCTACTACTACGAGCAGGCCGTGGCCAACCCCAACCCGGTGGTGTCCGTGGTCATCGCCATCGTGTGCGCCATTCTGTGCGCCGCCTTCGGCGCCCTCATCTACAGCGTGCTCACCATCACCCTCCGGGCCAACCAGAACGTGACCGGTCTGGCCCTCACCATCTTCGGCACCGGCTTTGCCAACTTCCTGGGCGAGGCCATCGGCAACACCGCCCCCAGCCGGTACATGGCCGTGGGCAACGTGACCAAGAACGCCTTCAACTCGGGCATTCCGGTGCTCCAGGACCTGCCCGTGGTGGGCAAGCTCCTCTTCTCCTACAACTTCATGGTCTACCTGGGCATCGTGGTGGCCATTATCCTGGCCTGGTTCCTGGGCCGGAGCCGGGCGGGATTGAACCTGCGGTCCGTGGGCGAGTCCCCCGCCACCGCCGACGCCGCCGGCATCAACGTCACCCTCTACAAGTACCTGGCCACCTGCGTGGGCGGCGGCATCTGCGGCCTGGGCGGACTGTACATCGTCATGAACTCCGCCAACGGCGTGGGCGGCGTGTGGGTCCACAACTGCGTCAACGGCAAGGGCTGGATCGCCGTGGCCCTGGTCATCTTCGCCACCTGGAGCCCCGCCCGCGCCCTGCTGGGCTCCCTGGTGTTCGGCGCCCTGTCCGTCATGCGGCTCTATGTGGCCCTGGGTATCCCCGCCCAGATCTACGACATCTTCCCCTATATCGCCACCGTCATCGTGCTGGTGGCCGTCAGCATGCGCCGCAAGCGCGAAAACCAGCCGCCCCAGAGCCTGGGTCTGGCCTATTTCAGAGAAGAGCGCTGAAAAATTCAATTCCTGCGTCAAAGAGCGGGTCCGGACGATGTCCGGACCTGCTCTTTTTCTTCGCCTTTCCCCTCATACGACATTTGCTGTGCCAGACTCAGCTGTTCCCCTCATCCGCCCCTCGTCCTCGCAAGCTGCGTATCGCTCAGCCCGCCGCAAGCGGCAGGCCTCGTTCACTCCGCTGCTCGTCCTCTCCCCTCG
>NZ_JBBMFK010000029.1:0-51276 GCF_040096055.1 Pseudoflavonifractor intestinihominis | reverse complement strand
CAGGAAGGCGAAGTTGACGCAGCCGTCGGGGATGACGTCGGGCCGGTCGCCCTTGGCCCGGGGCATGAAGCCGGGAGAGCTCTCCCGGCGCCCGCCGTCTGCCTTTTTCAGGTTTCCGAAAATTTCTCCTTGACTTTCCCATAATGGGAACCTTTATGATTTCCAAATGCGGGGTTCTCCCGCTGAGTCGAAATCAACCGGAAGGAGAAAAGTCATGCAGGCGGAAACAAATCCTCTGGGATATGCGCCGGTGGGAAAACTGCTGGGGACCTTTGCCGTACCCAGCATCATTTCCATGGTGGTCAGTACCCTGTATAACATTGTAGATCAAATTTTTATCGGCCGGGGCGTGGGCTATCTGGGAAACGGCGCTACCAACGTCATACTGCCCCTGACGGTCATTGCGTTGGCTCTGGGACTCATGATCGGCGACGGCGCCACGGCCTATTTCAGCCTCTGCCTGGGACAGGGGGAAAAAGAGAATGCCGCACGGGGCGTGGGGAATGCCATTACCTTGACGGCTGCGGTTGGCGTTCTTTTGACCGTATTGTCTCTGATTTTCCTGAAGCCCCTGTGTGTCCTGTTCGGCGCCACCGACGCCATTATGCAGTATTCCCTGGAATACGGCTTCATCATTGTATTGGGCTTCCCCTTTTATATGTTCAGTATGGGCTTCAATTCCATCCTGCGCGCCGACGGAAGCCCGGTCTTTGCCATGATCGCCACGTTGAGCGGGGCGATTTTAAATACGATTCTGGATCCCATCTTTATCTTTGTATTCCAAATGGGTGTTACAGGCGCCGCCATCGCAACGGTTCTGGGACAGGTGGTTTCCTGCGGGATCACGCTGGTGTATCTGAGAAGATTCCGCTCCATCACCCTGAAAAAGGATTGCTTCAAGCCCCGGCGGGGCCTGTGCAAGAGGATGTGCAGCCTTGGCATCTCCAGTTTCTGCATGCAGCTGGCAGCCACCATTGTGATTACAGTGATGAACAATGTGCTGGTCAAATACGGCGCCGCCTCCCAATATGGTTCCGAGATCCCCATGACGACCCTGGGCATCACCATGAAGGTCAATCAGATCATTACGGGCATCGTCATCGGCATTGCCGTGGGCTCCCAGCCGATCATCGGATACAACTGCGGCGCGGGGAAACTGGATCGCGCCAAGAAAACCTATTTCCTGGCTGCGGGCTGTTCGACCCTTGTCATGGCCGTGGGCACGGTGGTGTTTCAGCTTTTTCCGGAACAGATCATCGGGATTTTCGGCTCGGAATCGGCGCTGTATCAGGAGTTTGCGGTGAAGAGCCTGAAGATTTTCCTGCTGCTGATCCTCTTGAATGGCTTTCAGCTCTGTACGGGGATTTTCTTCCAGGCCATGGGAAAATCTGTCCAGGCCACGCTGATTTCTCTTTCCCGACAGGTCATCTTCCTGCTGCCCGCCCTGCTGATTCTGCCGGCCTTTCTCGGCGTGGAGGGGGCTTTGTGGGCCGGTCCGGTGGGGGATGCCTGCGCCTTTGTGCTGGCCCTGGCCTTCAGCCTGGCGGAATTGAGAAGCATCCATCGAAAAGAAACCCTCTGCGCAGCACCGGAATCGCGGGAAAAGCCGGTATCTATACCAACATAGACTTTAAACGGAGGAAATCCTATGGCACATGTATTTGACCCCATTACGATCCGCCATCTGACTCTGTCCAACCGTCTGGTGATGCCGCCCATGGCCACCGCCAAGGCGGACGAAAACGGCTGTGTGACCGATGCGGTGTGCAGCTATTACTGGGAACGGGCAAAGTACAGCAAAATTGGTCTGATTATCACCGAACACAGCTATATCCACCTGCAGGGGAAGGCACATCCCGGCCAGACCTCCCTGGCCTCCGACGACGTGATTCCCAGCCTGCGCCGTCTCACCGACGGCATCCATCGGGAGGGCGTCAGGGTCTTTGCCCAGCTCAGCCACGCGGGAACAGCGGCGCTGTCCGAGATGACCGGGCAGCCCCCCGTGGGGCCCAGCCCGATCTGCCACCCCAAGCAGCAGAAGGAACTGCCCGCGGAGATGACCCGCCAACAGATCCGGCAGGTGACCGAGTGGTTTGCCCGGGCAGCCCTTCGGGCAAAGGAGGCCGGCTTTGACGGCGTGGAACTCCACTCCGCCCACGGCTACCTCCTCAATCAGTTTTTCTCCCCGCTGGCCAATCAGAGAAGCGATGAATATGGCCCGCAGTCGGTGGAAAACCGCACCCGGATTCACCGGGAGGTCATCCAGGCGGCCCGGCAGGCCGTGGGCGGGGACTTTCCCATTGGCCTGCGGCTGGGCGGCTGCGACTATGAGGCCGGAGGCAGCACCGTGGAGGACTGCGTGGAAGCCTGCCGTATCTTTGAGAAGAGCGGCGTGGATCTTCTTCACCTCACCGGCGGCATGAACGGCTTTGTCCGCCCCGGGCACCGGGAACCGGGGTATTTCCGGGACCTGTCGGTTCCCGTGAAACAGGCCGTCCGCGTCCCCGTCCTTCTGACGGGAGGCGTTACGACCCTGGACCAGGCGGAGACCCTGCTGGGCGAGGACTGCGCCGACCTCATCGGAGTGGGCCGGGCAATCTTCAAAAATGCCCACTGGGCTGATGGAACTTGAGCAGGCTGCCGATCAGTGCCTGTACCAATAGTCTTCCACACCAGTATGGATCTGTCCATTTTCTTCGCAGCACGGCGTATGACCGTTTTGCGGCAGGCATCATGGGTTGGCCGGATGGATGCTGATATTCTGTTTTTGTCAGAAAAAATTCCCTTCTGTGTGCCCAAAAGGGGCGGCAGTATTTCTTACTGCCGCCCTTTATCTGCCCGCCAGTAGTTGGGGCAGCCCGGGTGAATTTCATTATAGCCGTCCAGGCTGTGGGGAAGCGTTACCAGCTGCGGCCACACCTCTGCCTGCTGATCTGCCTTGGCCTGCCAAGCGGACGAGGGACGGAACGGATGAAAAGGCAGCGCCGGAGCTGCGGAAGAAGACGGGGCCCCGGCGCTGTGTACTGTACTGGGGGGAGAAAAAACGGATTTTTTTAAAATTACAGTTGACAACAGAGGGGGGACCTGCTATAATAAACAAGTCGTCACGAGACGACAAAAATATGGGGGTATAGCTCAGCTGGGAGAGCGCTTGAATGGCATTCAAGAGGTCAGCGGTTCGATCCCGCTTATCTCCACCAAAAAAGGCCTGAAATCGTAAGATTTCAGGCCTTTTTTATTTGTTTCAGGACAAACAGGGCGGTGTACCGGCTCCTGCCTGTCCCTTTGAACCGGGGGAAGAGGCCGCACTGTTTTCAGCCATTGTCCTCCTGGCAGTCCAAAGCAAGCATCCAGCGACAGCCATGTCAAAACAGAGTATAGGTGGTCAAGAATTCCGCCACCCGTCACCAAATCGTAAGAAGTCTGTGGTATCCTACTGGTAACACCACATAGGAGGGACTTCTATGGCGATTCTGGTTACCAAAGATTTGTGTAAGACATACGGCAGCGGAGACAATGCCGTCCATGCGCTGAATCACGTCTCGCTGACGGTGGAGGAGGGGGAGTTTGTCTCTATTGTCGGCACCTCCGGCAGCGGAAAGTCCACCCTTTTGAATCTGGTGGGCGGGCTGGACAAGCCTACCTCCGGGGAGGTGTGGGTGCGGGGCCACGACCTGGGGAAACTAAATGACGAGCAGCTCACCATCTTTCGCCGGCGAAACATCGGCTTTGTCTTTCAGAACTTCAATCTCATCCCCATGCTCAATGTGTATGAGAACATCACCTTCACCTTGGAGGCGGACGGTCTGCGGCCTGACAAGGAATTTCTGGATGGAATCATCCACGCCTTGGGGCTGGAGGAGAAGCGCCACGCCATGCCCGACCAGCTCTCCGGCGGACAGCGGCAGCGGGTGGCCATCGCCCGTGCCCTGGCCACCAAGCCGGCCCTGATTCTGGCCGACGAGCCCACCGGAAATCTGGACAGCAAAACCGGGCTGGAGGTGGCCCTGCTGCTCCAGAACTCAGTGCGGAAGTTTGGGCAGACCCTCATCATGATCACCCACAACGAGGAACTGGCCCAGCTGGCCGACCGCATCCTCCACATTGAGGACGGACGCATCCTGGGGAAGGAGGGGGACCATGTTCCGCATTCATAACCGCCGTCTCTTCTGGCGCCTGGCCGGACGAAGCATCAGGGCCAACCTGAGCCGCCATCTGCTCACAGCCCTGGCCGTCTTTCTCTCCACCGTCATGCTCTTCTCCATCTTTACCATCGGCGTCAACTACTTCCGCAATTTGCAGACCATGATGGACCGGCTGGACGGTGTGACCGACGCCCTCCTGTACGCCCCGACCCAGGAGCAGTATGAGCAGATTCAGTCTACCCCCGGGGTGGAGGTAGCAGGTATCCGGATATGGATCGGTCAGGAGACGATTCCAGGTGCGCTTGGCTTCGAGATTCCCTTACAGCACTGGTACTACGACGAGGCGGCCTGGGAGCACCAGATCCTCCCCATGCTCTCCGACGTGGTGGGAACCTACCCCCAGGACATGCTGGAGGTCATGATGTCCATTGATACCCTCAAACGGCTGGGCATTGATGAACCGGAGGTGGGTATGACCATCCACCTGACCCGGGATTACCAACTAACCGGCTGGTTTACCGACTACACATCGGAGGACCGGGTGCTCCGCTCGGAGTCCGGAGCTCGGGAGCTCTATCCGGAGTTATGGGGCTGGGAAAGCTGCCAGCTGGGGGTATGCTGGTCTGAGGAAGGAACCTGGGAGACCTTGCAGCAGATTCCACTCACAGACGCGCAGCACTGGGCTTCCACGCCCCAGCGCTCCGTCGTTTCCCTAGAGCAGGTCCTTGGCCTGCTGGGATTTACAGCGCTGCTCATTCTGGTGGGCAGCTGCCTGTTTGTCAGCAACATTCTGTCCCTCTCCGTCCAGCATGATATCCGGTTTTATGGTATGCTGAAGACCCTGGGGACCAGCCCCCGGCAGCTGCGCACCCTGGTGCGGGCAAAGGCCATACTGGCAGCTCTGGCCGGTCTGGTACCCGGCCTGCTGGCGGCGATGCTGCTCTGCCTGGAGGTGGTGCCCCGGGTGCTGGAGACATTGACCAACGACAATATGTCCGCCATGCCCCGGACGGTGAACTTTTACCCCGTTATCTTTTTGGGCACCATTCTGTTTGTGGCGCTGACGGTGGCCCTGAGCAGCTGGAAGCCGGCCCGTCTGGCGGGAAAAATCTCTCCCATGCAGGCCTTGTCCTACACCGGGCTGCCGGGGGGACGCCGTGGCAAGACGGGGCGGAGAACTGGGCTGCGCTCCATGGCCCTGCACAACGTGTTCCGGCAGAAAAAGCAGGCTGTACGAGTCTTTGCCTCTCTCACCCTGGGGGCGGTGCTCATTCTGGCGGTAAACAGTGTGTTCCACCTGGACATGCCGGAGTATGATACAAGCGGTTATGACATTACCATATACAGCTCCTGGCAGACCAACCCGGAGGAGGATTCCATTTTTGCCCAGACCCTTAACCACTCCGCTATGGAGGCCATTACCCAACTGGACGGAATCCAGGAGATAGAGATCACCCGGGAGTCCAGGCTGTATATCCAGAGCGACCCGAAAGTTCTTTGGCCCTATGCCAAGCAGTGGGCACGGCGGGCAAGTAAAGACGATCCGGCTGCCGTGGAAGAGAGAATGGAAGCATATCAGGCCAGCGCGGGCAAATTTGAGGACACACATGCGGTGACACTGGAGCTTTCTGTCCTGGAGGAGTATAATCAGACTGCGGAGCAGCCGGTAGATTTAAACGCCTTTGCCGCTGGAGATACCCTGCTGGTTTACGACAGCAGCAGAGAAATGGTGGACCAGCCGGAGGATCTTTCCGGCATGGTTGGTCAGACTCTGTCCATTCGCGGTCGGGACGGGCAGGTCCAGTCCTTTACCATCGGCGGAGTAGTAAGTGAGAACATTCCCCTGAAAATTGCTCCGGGCGGTACCGACCATGTGCCGGGGGTGCTGGTCAGCCAGGCTGGCATGGATCGGATCAATCCGGATGCAGATATCCAGTATATCTGCATCAACGCCAAGGAGGGCCAGTTGATGACTTTGGATCAGGCCATCCAAGAGATTCTGGCTGTGGCCCCCGGTCACGTGGAGTATGTCAGCGCCGCCCGGGCTCAGGCCGACTACGCCCACAACCAGCAGACCGTAGCACTGGTGGGCAACGGTGTATGTATTCTGATGGTGCTGATGGGGCTTATGAACTATGTGAATGTGATGGCCACCTCGGTGCAGACCCGCCGCCGGGAGTTGGCCATGATGGAGAGCCTGGGCATGACCCGCCGGCAGCTGCGGGCCGTGGTCATGTGGGAGGGGGGCATCTACGCCGTTTTGTCCTCTGTCCTGTTCCTGGCAGGCTGCGGCATCCTGTGGGCCGCCTTTTCCGATACACACATCGATACAGGGGTCCTGGCCTTCTCCTTTGTGTGGCCGCCCAGACTGGTGGTGGGGCTGGTGCTGGCTCTGTTGGTGCTGTGTCCCTGCATTTCCGCTCTGGCCTATTGGGTATCGTCCCGGGAGCCGGTGATTCAGCGCCTGCGGGAGACCGGCTGACCTGTTTTTTAGGAGGTACCTATGGCCCAGCTTTTGTTGGTAGAAGATGATGTTCTGTTGGGGGAGGGGGTGAAGTCCGCCCTGGAGCAGGACGGACATGCCGTGGCGCTGGCCCACAATGCCGCTCAGGCACAGAAGCTTTGGCAGGCCGTCCGCTTTGACCTGTGTCTGCTGGACATCCGTCTGCCCGACGGCAGCGGCCTGGACCTGTGCGCCGGTTTCCGGCAGACACGGGATACCCCCATCATCTTTCTCACCGCCAACGACGCCGACGAGGACGTGGTCCGGGGGTTCCGGATGGGCGGCGACGACTATGTGACCAAGCCCTTTGCTCCCGAGGTGCTGCGCCAGCGGGTGCTGGCTGTGCTGCGTCGGACCAGAGGAACCGCGCAGATTGTCCGCGACCAGGAGCTGGAGATTGACCTGGAACGGCAGACAGTGAGGCGGCAGGGGGAGCCCATCCGTCTCACCGCCACCGAGTGGAAGCTGCTGGAGCGGATGGTCCGCAGCCGTGGCCGGGTGCTCACCCGGACCATGCTGCTGGAACAGATTTGGGATGTGGAGGGCAGCTTTGTGGATGAAAACACCCTCAGCGTCCACATCCGCCGTCTGCGGCAGAAGCTGGAGCCAGACCCCCACAATCCCCGTTATATCGTCACAGTGTTCGGCTTAGGCTACACCTTTGGGGAGATGCTATGAGACGATACCGACTGCGGGCGGCACTCCTGTGGGCCATCCTGGCTCTAAGCGGGCTGGGACTGCTGATTGCCGCCTTTTCTTTGGAGCCGCATTTCATGCCCTGGGCGGTCACCCTGTTCCTAGCGGTCTGTCTGGCCGTGCAGGTACAGCCTGGCCTACATGACCCGCCGCTATGTCCAGGAGCTGGACGCCTATTTCGAGATCGAGGCGGGCGACCTGAACGGCGACGGCCTGGACGACCTGGCGGTGTATGCCGGCCGGTACAAGGATGTGGACGGCCAGCGGTACGCCCTGGTGGACGTGTTCTACGCCACGGGCAGTGGCACCTGGCAGGAGACGCCCTCTCAGGAGATCGCAGTGGACGCGGGCTATGCCGGCAGCTACAGCAAGATCGACTATAACAGCGACAACAACTGGAAAGAGGAGATCGTCAAGCACCCGGTGGTCACCATCGCCATGGGGGACATTGACCGGAATCTGAAGGACGAGCTGGCGGTGGTCTCCTCCGCCCCGGCCAACAACAACGACGCCGACAGCGTGGCCCACTTCAGCCTGCTGGCCTGTGAGGAGGACGGCGGCCTGAGCCCCGTGGGCGGCATGGACAACGTGGCCCTCAACGACGGGGCGGGCAGCGGCATGATTTCCGCCGGCTGCGCCTTCGGCGAGTTTGCCACAATCGACAACGAGTCGGTCTCCGCCACCACCCTGATCATCGGAGGCTGGAGCGCCGGCAGTTCGGTGATCACCAGGAATGAGGCCTCCGCTGGGTACAGCCAGGGCGCCTATTACTACGTCTACTACGACTACACCACCGGGCAGTATATCCAGTCCGGCTACCGCGCCCAGTCTCTGGGGGACCACACCACTTCCATCTCCCAAGTCTTCAATCTGGAGGGGCAGGAGAACGGCGGCAACGGCGTGCGGGTGTACCCCACCCTGGCCCCCATGGCCGTGGCCTGCGGCGACCTGGACGGCGCCAAGGTGCAGAGCGTCAGCGACCAGGTGCTCTTCGGCACCCAGGTCATGGACTTCAGCCTGGAGACCGGCTTCGGCTCGGAGCTCTTCGCCTTTGACTTCTGCATGACCCAGGTGGACGACAACAACAACAAGGACAAGGAACAGCCCTGAATCGGCGACGTGGTGGTGGGCACCGTGGACTCCGACCCCGGCAGCAAGAACTGGCGGGAGATGTTCCTCTTTGTCACCGGCGTCCACCGCAAGAGCGAGATCAACACCAGCGACGACTACTACTATATGGACCTGGGCGCCGTCTGGCGGAATGAGAACGCCAGCGAGGACAACGCCAAGGCGGGCTACCACGTCCTCTTCGAGGGCATCATGGCCAAGTCCAACGCCCGCAACGACCAGTACGGCACTTTCGTGAGCCTGGATCTGCCCGACGTGGGCAACGACTCGGTGATAATGAAGTTTGTGGAGAAGGGCATCGTCTACACCGACCCCGAGGTCTTTGCGGTGCTCCAGGCCAGCCCCTACTTCTCCGACCTGGAGGAGGTCTACGGCTACATCGGCAACGGCGGCACCTCCTACGGGGAGAGCAGCGGCTCCAGCACCACCGGCGGCGCCTCGGTCTCTGCCTCCTTTGGTGCCTATGCCAGCGCCAAAGTGGAGCTCGGCCCCGCCGTGGAATTTGAGCATTCCCTGGTGGCCACGGCCAGCTATGACTACGGCTACTCCTCCGACAAGGAGACCGCTATCTCTTACAACAACCAGGCGGGCAGCGGAGACAAGGTGGTAGTGTGCACCATCCCCAACGTGCTCTATCTCTATGACGTCTATGCGCCCGGCGAGAACGGCACAGGTACCTGGGAGCAGGTGGTCCTGACCACACCCCTCCAGGCGGTGGTCACCATGCTGGATGTGGACGCCTATGATGAGGTGGCCGCCTCCACTGCTGGGCTGGAGCCCATCCGCGGAAGCGCCGAAACCGGTCACGATATCCTTGTGACGCCCAGCGACAACGGCAGTCTGAAGACCGACCCAGCCAACGCCCAGGAAGGCACCAGCGTGACAGTGACGGCGGAGCCGGAAGCGGGATATGAGCTGATCAGCGTGACGGTCACCGACGGTGACGGCCAGTTGGTGGATGTGACGGAGCAGGAGGACGGCAGCTGCATTTTCGTCATGCCGGCCGGCGAAGTCACTGTGGAAGGGTTCTTTGCCCTGATCAACCCCGCCGACTGTCAGCGAAACGAAGCATGTCCCCTGTATGCGTACAAGGATGCGGATGTCAACGCATGGTACCACGATGCCCTCCACTACTGTGTGGACCGGGGCCTGATAAACGGCATGGGCGGCGGCGTGCTCGCCCCTGACGGGACGACCAGCCGGGCCATGCTCGTCACCATGCTCTACCGGCTGGAGGATGAGACCCAGATCACCGGCGACAACGGCTTTGCGGATGTGCCTGCGGACTGTTGGTACAGTCGGGCGGTGGCCTGGGCCGCTGCCAACGGCATCGTCAAAGGCTATGGCGACAAGACCTTCGGGTCGGAGGACGCCGTCACCCGGGAGCAGGTGGTTTCCATCCTGTATCGCTACGCTGCCTATAAAGGGTACGACCTGGACAGCCGGGGCACACTGAACGGATTCCGTGACGGTGACCAGGTATCCGGCTGGGCTGCGGAGGCGATGCTCTGGGCCCTGGCCAAGGGCGTGGTCAACGGCAAAGGCAACGGGATTCTGGACCCCACCGGCGAGGCCGCCCGTGCGGAAATAGCCCAGATCTTCATGAATTGCTTTTAAAAAGTCAGCGGTTTGATCCCGCTGATCTCCACAAAAAGGACTTGAAACTGCGGTTTCAAGTCCTTTTTGGCGCATAAGGGGAAGAGACGTGTTGCATTCACATTGCAGAAAATTGATATGCTTGATATGCAGAAGCGAGAGAGAATCACTGCAGCCTGAGCCCGGGTGGAGGAGCCGCCGGGGGACAGGGTAGAGGAGGCCGTACCCGTGATGAGGCCCTGCTCCGTGACAAATCGAACCCCTTCGTAGTACCACGTGCCATCCTCTATCACAGAGCATCCCTAAGTTTAAGGGAGAGGAGGAAACGGCTAAAGATTTTTAAAATTTATAGTTGACAGCAGCAGGACGACCTGCTATAATAAACAAGTCGTCACGAGACGACAAAATATGGGGGTATAGCTCAGCTGGGAGAGCGCTTGAATGGCATTCAAGAGGTCAGCGGTTCGATCCCGCTTATCTCCACCAAAAAAGACCTGAAATCGTAAGATTTCAGGTCTTTTTTTGCTTGCCCGGTGAGGCGCAGGGCGCGCCCGTTTCCGGACCGGGGAATGCCGGCGGCCCCTGTTCCGACCCATTGCGGCCTGTGGCGGCGCAAGGAGGGAAGGAGACCTTCCGCGGGGGGATCAGCGCTGCTGAAGAAGGACATATTGCAAATCACCCCCTCCGGATATACCGGAGGGGGTGATTGCAATGGGCTGTTGCAGAACGATCAGCCTTCGATGGTCATGTCGCCGAAGTAGTAGACATAGGTGGCGGAGGAGCAGTCCAGCACGTTGCCCACCCGCTTGTTGTACACGCAGTAGGTGGGGCTGTCATACAGAGGCACCCAGGGGCAGGCCTCGTTCAGATCATTCAGCAGGTCGATCATGGCGGCCTCGCGCTCGGCGTCGTCCTGGATGTAGGGGGCGGTCTGGATCTTCTCGATCAGCTCGTCGGAGATGTTGAAGGGATAGCCGGCGTCGGGGTCGAACATGGTCATCATGTCCTCCACGCTCACCATGTTGGTGGCCATGGCGGTGATGCCCATCTGCATGTTGCCGCCGTACAGGTTGTCGAAGAAGACGTTGGAGTCCACGTAGCTGACGGTGGCATTGATGCCGATGGCGGACAGGTCGGACACAACGCACTGGGCCACGGCCTGAGAGTCGGCGTCAAAGACCTGGATCTCATAGGTCTGGCTCAGGTCCACGGTGGTGTTGGCCAGGCACTCCTTGGCCAGGTCCACGTCATAGCCCACAAAGGGGGCCTTGTCGGCGTAGTCGCCCATGACCTTGGGGGAGAAGTAGTTGGTGCTGGGGGTGCCGTTGCCGTTGTTGCAGATCTGGATGATGGTGTCCCGGTTGATGGCGTGGAACACGGCCTGACGGAAGGCATCGTCGCCCATCTGGACCATGACACCCATGGTAGCCCAGCCGTCAAAGGACACGCAGTTCAGGTTCTCGTCCTGCTGGGCCTGGGTGAAGGAGGCCAGACCCATCTGGGCCACCAGGTCCACCTCGCCGGTCTGCAGGGAGATGAGGGCGGTGGAGTCCTCCACGCCGGCACTGACCTCCACGGTCTTGAACTCGGGGGCGCCGTTCCAGTAGTCGTCACGGGCCTTCAGGGTGACCTTCCGGGAGGCGTCCACGCTCTCCAGAGTGTAGGGGCCGGAGCCCACGGGGGCGGTGGAGCTGTAGTCGGCGGAGGTGTCGTAGGTCTCCTCCTCGATGATGTACAGCAGCTCGGCCAGGATGTTCTGCCACTTGCAGTAGCTGTTGACCAGGTGGAGCACGATGGTGTAGTCATCCACCTTCTCCATGCCGGTGGAGATCAGGGTCATGTTGTACCGCAGGGTGGGGTCCTCAAGAACCGTGTTGTAGGAGAACAGCACGTCGTCGGCGGTGAGGGGGTTGCCGTCGCTGAAGGTCACGTCCTGGCGCAGCTTCATGGTCACGTCCAGGCCGTCCACCTCGTAGGTGTCCACCAGCATGGGGATCACGTTGCCGTCGTTGTCAAAGCGGAACAGGCAGTCGAACAGGGCGTGGTACACGGGCTTGTCGCCGTTGCCGTTGACCAGGGGGTTAAAGGTCTCGGAGGCCACCAGGGTCAGGGCGCGCAGGGTGGTGTCCTGCTCGCCGCCGGTGGAGGTCTCGGTGCCGGTGGTGGCGCTGGGGTTCGAGGACTGCTCACCGGTGGAGCTGCTGCAAGCGCTGAGGAGGCCGAAGCACATCACCAGTGCAAGCAAAAGAGATAGGGCTTTCTTCATTTCATCCAACTCACTTTCTCGCTCTTTGGCGTTATTCCCTCTCCCCGGTAGGGGAGCAGGTTACGAATAGGGGGCAGCACTTACTCTGCCAGAAGGGGGTGGTGGCAGGCGCACAGGTGGCCTCCGCCGTAGTCCTTCATCTCCGGCGGGGTCTGACGGCACTCGTCGGTGGCGAAGGGGCAGCGGGTGCAGAACCGGCAGCCTGCGGGGGGATGGATGGGGGAGGGCATCTCCCCCTGGAGCAGCAGCCGGTCCTCCCGGTGGAATTCCGGGTCAGGCTCCGGCGCGGAGTCGATGAGCATTCTGGTGTAGGGGTGCAGGGGGTGGTCATAGGCCTCCTGGGTGGAGCAGATCTCGCACAGCTGGCCCAGGAACATGACGCACACCCGGCTGGAGATATAGCGCACCACCGCCAGGTCGTGGGAGATAAAGAGGTAGGTCAGGCCGTGTTCCTTCTGAAGCTGCTTGAGCAGGTTCAGGATCTGGGCCTGGATGGACACGTCCAAGGCGGACACGGGCTCGTCGCACACGATGAGCTTGGGGGAGGTGGCCAGGGCGCGGGCGATGCCGATGCGCTGGCGCTGGCCGCCGGAGAACTGGTGGGGGTAGCGGAAATAGGTCTCCGGGGCCAGGCCCACCTGGTCCAGCAGCTCCAGCACCCGGGCCTCGCGCTCTTTCTTCCCTATGCCCATGGCCCGCAGGGGCTCGGCGATGATCTCGCCCACCGTGAAGTGGGGGTCCAGGGAGGAGAAGGGGTCCTGGAAAATGATCTGGAGCTCGGAGCGCTTTTTCCGCAGCTGTCCGCCGCTGAGTTTGCCCAGGTCCTCGCCCTCCAGCAGCACCTTTCCATTGGTGGGCTCGATGAGCCGCAGGATCAGCCGGCCCAGGGTGGATTTTCCGCAGCCGGATTCGCCCACCAGGGCCAGGGTCTCGCCGGCATAGACCTCAAAGCTCACGCCGTCCACGGCCTTGACCTTTCCAGCGTTGGTCTTGAAGTACTTGACCAGATTCTCTACTTTCAGCAGTACGTCGCTCATCTCTCCACCTCCCGGAAGCAGCGCACCAGATGGCCGCCGCCGATGTCCCGCAGCTGGGGCGCCGACTGGCGGCAGCGGTCGGTGGCGTAGGGGCAGCGGTCGCAGAACCGGCAGCCCTTGGGCATGTCCCCGAAGCTGGGCACCGTGCCCTCAATGGTGTACAGCTCGTCCTTCATCTCGCCCCGGACCCGGGGGATGGCCTCCATCAGGCCCTGGGTATAGGGGTGGCGGGCGTTGCGGAACAGCTCGGCCTTGTCCGCGTACTCCACGATCTGGCCCGCGTACATCACGTTGACCTCGTCGCAGATGTCGGCCACCACGCCCAGGTTGTGGGTGATCATCAGGATGGACATGTTCCGGCCGTGCTGGAGCTGCTTCATCAGGGCCAGGATCTGGGCCTCCACCGTCACGTCCAGGGCGGTGGTGGGCTCGTCGGCGATGAGGAACTCCGGGTGGAGCACCATGGCCATGGCGATGCAGATGCGCTGGCGCAGGCCGCCGGAGAGCTGGTGGGGATAGGACTTGTAGCGCCGCTCCGGCTCCGGGATACCCACGTCCCGGAAGCTCTGGAGCACCCGCTCGGTGGCCTCCTTCTTGGAGACCTTCTCGTGGAGCAGTATGGCCTCCCGCACCTGCTTGCCCACGGTGATGGACGGGTTCAGGGCGGTCATGGGCTCCTGGAAGATCATGGTGATGTTGTGGCCCCGGATGGAGCGCATCTGTTTTTCACTCAGGGCGGTGATATCCACGGCCCCGTCGGGGAGCGGGCGTTCCGGCGTCAGGGCGCCCTTCTTTTTTGTGTCCGGGCTCTGGCGCAGCCGCTCCAGGTCGGCCGCATTGCCGGGGTAGTACAGGATGGACCCGGACTGGATGCGGATGGGGTGGTCCAGCAGGCGCATGAGGGAGCGGGCGGTCATGGACTTGCCGCAGCCGGACTCTCCCACCAGGCCCACCGTCTTGCCCCGGGGGATGGTCAGATTCACTCCGTCCACCGGCGCCACCAGCTGCCCGTTTTTCAGGGGCAGCACGGTGTGCAGGTTGTTGACTTGGATCAAAATATCGTTGTTCATGGGCGTGTTCCCCTTCTCTTGTCTGTGGTCCGTCTCAGCGGTTCTTGGGGTCCAGGGCATCGGTCAGCCCGTCGCCCAGCAGGTTGAAGCACAGCGTGGTGAGCACAATGGCCAGACCGGGGAAGATGCCCAGGTAGGGGTAGGCCCGCATCTGCTCCATGGCCTCGTTGAGCATGGCGCCCCACTCGGGCGCGGGGGCCTGGATGCCCATGCCCAGGAAGCTCAGGCTGGAGGCGGCCATGATGCAGCTGGACACGCTCATCAGCACGTCCACCAGGATGGGGCCGAAGCAGTTGGGCAGGATGTGGCGCACGATGATGGCGGCGCTGCCGGTGCCGCTGGCCCGGGCGGCCTCCACGTACTCCTGGTGCACCACGTTGAGGACGATGGACCGGATGATCCGGGCGAAGCCGGGCACCGAGGTGACCACCAGGGCGATGATGATGCCCCGCATGCCCTTGCCCAGCACGGCCACCAGGGTGAGCATCAGCAGGATGGAGGGGATGCACACCAGGGAGTCCATCACCCGCATGACCACCACGTCGTACACGCCGCCGAAGTAGGCGCAGGTGGCGCCGATGAGGATGCCCAGCACCATGGAGATGGCGGTGGTGACGATGCCGAAGAACAGGGAGTAGCGGGCGCCGTAGAGCACCCGGATGAACACGTCGCGGCCGAATTTGTCCGTGCCGAACCAGTGCTCGGCGCTGGGCCACTGGAGGATCTGAGAGGTGTTGATGGCGGTGACCTGGGTCTCGTAGTTGAACAGGAAGCCGGAGACGATGGCCACGACGATCATGGCGATAAGTACCACCAGGGCGGCCATGGAGACGGGGTGGCGGACGAAGTTGTGCCACACGTCTGCCGCCGGACGGGTCTGGCCCGCCAGAGTTGCCAGGCGTTCCTGGCGCTTGCGTCTGCGTTTAGTCATGTCTGCGGTCCTCCTCAGCCCATATTATCCCGGATCTTGGGATTGAGCAGTGCGTTGATCAGGTCCATGGCCAGCATGATGAGCATGTAGAGCAGGGAGAGGAACACAGTGGCGCCCAGCACGACCATAGTCTCTTTCTTGTTGATGGCCTCCAGGATGGCGCTGCCGAAGCCGGGCAGGCCGAAGATCTGCTCGGCGATGACCGCGCCGCCCAGCAGGCCGGCAAAGCTCATACCCAGCTGGGTGATGACCGGCAGCATGGCGTTGCGCAGCACGTGGATGAACACGATGCGGGCCGGCCCCGCGCCCTTGGCCCGGGCGGTGCGGACATAGTCCGAGCTCAGGGCCTCCAGCATGGTCATACGCACCATTCTGGCCACGTAGGCGGAGGAGGGGATGGCCAGGGTGGCCACGGGCATGACGTAGTTCTTCCAGGAGCCCAGGCCGAAGGTGGGCAGCCAGCCCAGCTGATAGGAGAACAGCAGCATGAGCAGCAGGCCCAGCCAGAAGCCGGGGATGGACGCCAGGACCAGGGATATGACGGTGGTGCCGGTGTCCGCGATGGTGCCCTTTTTCACCGCCGCCAGCACGCCCAGCGGGATGCCGATCAGGGCGGCGAAGAAGACGGCCAGCAGGGCCAGCTTCAGGGTGGTGGGGAACTTGGGCATCAGCACCTGGGTCACGGACACGCCGTCGGAGTAGCGCTCGCCGAAGTCCCCGTGGAGGATGTTGAGCATGTACTCGCCGTACCGCACCAGCACGGGCCGGTCGTAGCCCACCTCGTGGTTGTAGGCCGCAATATCCTCCGGGCTGGCGGTGATGCCCAGGGCCACGCTGCCCGGGCTGCCGGCGGAGAAGGACATGATGACAAAGGTCACCAGCGTAATGATGATGATGGAAGGGATCATGAAGAGGATCCGCTTCACGGCAAATTTCAGCATGGATCAGGACTCCTTCAGGTGCTCTTCCAGGAACAGCTGCATTTCGGCGATGGTTCTCCAGAACACCTCGCCCTTACCCCGGTCATGACTGCCTTCCGCCAGTACACGCAGCAGGATGGGGTTCTCGCTCTGGTTTTCCGCCTGCATCCTGGCGGCGAATTTCTTGCCGTGGTAAGGCGGAACGTTGTTGTCCAGCTCCCCGGTCTGGATATAGGTGGGGGGATAGTCCGTCTTACGCACGTTGTGGTAGGGGGAGTAGCTCAGCAGGTACTGGAACATCTCCTTGCTCTCCCTGGGATTGCCGTACTCCGTGATGTACATGGGGCCCCGGTCGTCCTCGGCAAAGTGGATCATATCCGTGTGGGGTACCGAGTCGATGACGCAGCCCCACAGGTCGGGCCGCATGGTCACCAGGGCGGACATGAGCAGGCCGCCGTTGGAGCAGCCGGCGATGCCGATCTTCCCGGCACGGGTCCAGCCGTCCCGGATGATCTGCTCGGCAATGCCGATGAAGTCCTCATAGCAGTGGCGCTTGTTCATGGCCATGCCGGCCTCGTGCCACTTGGGGCCGTACTCGTTGCCGCCCCGCAGGTTGCAGTGGACATAGATGCCGCCGTTTTCCACCCACTTGGGTACGATCACCTGGGTGACCATCTCCTGGTAACTGGGGGGCATGGAGATGTTGTAGCCGCCGTAGGCGTACATGAGCACCGGCGCGCAGCCGTCGGGGCGGGCGTCCCGCTTGCGCACGATGTAGTAGGGGATGGGGGTGCCGTCCCCGGTGGAGGGGGCGAAGTGCTGCTCCACCACCTGGTCGGGGTACTCCGCCCGGGAGCCGGCCACCGCGGTGGTCAGGGCCGAGCCGTCAAAGCGCAGGATGCTGGGGGGGATGAGGAAGGACTCGAACCGGAGGAACACGCCGTCCTTGGCCCGGCCCGCCAGGGACAGGGCGCCGAAGGGGCTGGGCAGCGGCACCTCCTGGCCGGTCTTCAGGGACAGCAGGCGGCTGCTCACGTCCTGGCAGGCCAGGATGTACAGCTCCCCGTTGAGGGAAAAACCGTCGTCCAGGATCCGCTGGCTCTCGGGCAGCACCACCTGGGTCTGGCCGGAGCCGGACACCCGGATCACCGCGCCCCGTTCGGCCTCGGACACCGTAATAAAGTAGTGGGCGCCGTCCAGGGAGTCCAGGTACTTCCACTCCACCGGCTTGTCGGTGAGCACGGCGGCGGCGCCGTCGGCGGTGCGGATGGCCACCCAGCGGGCCAGGGCGTAGTCCTGGCACACCGCGGCCATCACATAGGCGCCGTCCTCCGAGGGGTAGACCTGGCCGAAGATGGCGTAGCTGTCGTCCTCGTAGACCACGGTCTCCGCTCCGGCGGCCGGGTCGTAGCGGTAGAACACCGAGTGGCTCTCCTGGGTCTCGGAGTTGGCCTTGGTGGAGGAGTAGTACAGGCAGCCGTCGCCCTTGGACCAGCACAGGCTGAACACGCCGTGGACCTCGTGGAGGAGGATGCGGCTGTCCATGTCGCACAGGGCCACGCTGGGCCGGGCCGCGCCGGGGTGCTGCACCATCAGGGCCATGATGCTCTCGTTGGCGGGGCAGGGGGAGGCGCTGAAGACCTGCAGGCCGTCCAGCGCGTGGACCTGGGGCAGGCCGCCCACGTCCTCCAGCTTTTCGTTGAACACCCGGACCTTGTAGTCGCCGTCCTCCACCACGGAGGACAGGAAGCCGTTCCGCCAGGGGATCAGCTCCCGGGGCAGCACAGGCAGCTTGTCCGCCTTGAGCTGTTCTATTTTCTCATTGAGGGGACGGGAGGAGAAATAGGCGTCGGTAAAGGCGTTTTCCCGGGCCACAAAGTCCAGCACCTGGGGGTCCTTGGCGTTGCGCAGCCAGGCGTAGGGGTCGGGCAGCCGGGTGCCGAACCAGTCCTCCACACGGTCCACGGTGGGGCGGGCGGGATATTGATACTTCATGATGCGCTGCCCTCCCGGTAGACCGTTTCGCCGTCGATGATGACCTGCTCCAGAATGGCGTCGGTGGCCACGGTGGGCATCTTGCTCCAGATCAGGATGTCCGCGTCCTTGCCCACGGTGAGGGAGCCCACCCGGTCCGACACGCCCACGATCTTGGCGGCGTTGCTGGTGACCATGGCCAGGGCCCGGACCGGGTCCATGCCCCGGCGGACGCACTCGCCCATCTCAAAGAGCAGCATGTTCACGGTGGTGACAGGGCCGTCGGTCATGACGGCCACGCTCACGCCCTCGTCGTCCAGGCCCTTGCAGCACTCATAGTCCAGCTTGCCGCCCTCGCCGGGGAACAGGGGCTCGCAGGTGGGCCCGAAGATGACGCCGTGGATGTGGGGGTCGTTGAGCTCCTCCAGAAAGTCGCTGGCGCCCTGGGCGTGGTCCACGGTCACCAGGATGTCGAACTCCTTGGCGATCTCCAGCAGGGTCATCATGTCGTGCATGTAGCTGTGGACCTTCAGGGGGATCTTCTTCTCCAGCACGGGGATGCCGTGCTCCAGGCCCAGGTCGTAGGGGGGCAGCTTGGCGGGGTCGTCCCCGGCGTCGGCCTTCTTCTGCATGTACTCCTTCACATTGCGCAGGTAGGTGCGCATGATGTTGGCGATGGCCATACGGGTCATGGGGGCCTGGTTCCTGGGGGAGTAGCAGCCCTTGGGGTTGATGCCCATGGCCGCCTTCATGGCCACGGGGCGGCGCACCAGCCGGTCCTTGCCGGCGGACTTGTAGGCCACCACCCAGCCGCACACCACGTTGGCCGAGCCGGGCGCCACGCAGGAGGTGGTGATGCCCTGACGGATGACCGTGTCAAAGATCTCGTCCCGGGGGTTGATGCCGTAGTAGGCGTCCAGCTCGGGGGTGAGGGGGTTGGTGATCTCGTTGAGGTCCTCCTGATTGGGGCCGCTCCCCATGATGCCGCCCACGTGGCTGTGGGCGTCCACAAAGCCGGGGGTGACGCACTTGCCGGCGGCGTCGATGACCTGGGCCCCTTCGGTGGACAGGTTGGGCCCGATCTCGGTGATCTTGCCGTTGTCCACCCGCAGGTCCGCCTGGATTACGCCCTGCCCGTCCATGGTATAGAGGGTACCGTTCTGGATTACATACATTTCATTGCATCCCCTTCCTGATAGATGACCTGGCCGGCCTGATAGGTGCGCACGATATGGGCCTGGTAGCTCTCCAGCGGATTGGCGCTCCAGATGACCACATCCGCCCGCAGGCCCTCCCGGAGGGAGCCGGTGATATCGTCCACCCCCATGAGCTTGGCGGGGACGCTGGTGAGCATGGGCAGCACGGCGGCGCTGTCGTGGAGGACCTTCATCATCTCGATGCCGTTCCAGATCATGTCCTCCCGGGCGCCCAGGCTGTTGGTATAGGTGCCGCTGAAGGCCACGGGCACGCCCTGCTTCCACAGCTTGGCGATGCCGTTCCAGTCCAGGGTCATGGCGTCCTTGTCCAGGGGGTTGGAGGCCACCCGGACGATGACGGGGATCTTGTGCTCCACGATCCAGTCCTCCTCACCGGTGAGGCCGAAGCCGTTGAGTAGCACCAGCTTCACCTTGGGGTAGTTCTGGAGGATGTCCCACACCTGCCGGGCGGAGTTGGCGCTGTCGCAGGACACGAACAGGGGCAGCTCGCCGTCCACCACCTGCTTGAGGGCCAGCAGCTTGTCGTCCTTGGGCTTGTCCGCCTCCTCCTTGTACTCGGCGGCCTTGCGCAGCTGGAGGTCGAAGTTGGCGAAGATCCACATGCGGGTCTGGGGCGCCTGGGGACGGGCGCCGTAGGTGCGCTTCAGGCTGGAGGTGACGGAGGCCATCATGCCGCAGCTCCGCTTCAGGCACATCCGGTAGGGGTTGACGCCGTCCACACAGAACATGGCGATGGTGCCGCCGAACAGGTTGTTGTCCGTGGGGCCCACGCCGCAGCAGGTCAGACCGAAGGCGCCCAGCTGCTGGTAGGTGGCGGCCCGGCCGTTGAAGGCGTAGAAGCCGTCCAGTTCCGGCATGATGGGGTTGCTGCGCTCATCGTTGTCGTTGGAGGACGGGCGGATCTCCGTCATGGACCCGTTCACGCCCCAGATGGAGATGGGCTGCACAAAACCGGGCATGACCTCCATACCGGCGGCGTCAAACACCTCTTCTCCGGGCAGCGGCGCAAGGTCGGCGCCGATGGAGCGGATCATCCCGTCCTCCATGCGCAGATCCTGGTGAGCCACGTTGCCAAGGCCATCGTGGATGCGGCCATTTTTGATCAGCATAGTGTTCCCCTTCCTTTACTGTAATTTACTGTCTCGCGTTAGCACTTAGGTGTATTAGCACTTAGGTGTATTAGCGTGCAAAAGTGATAGGGTATAAAAACCCCTTGGTTGATTGAATGGTTCTATTTTGATGTAAACACGTTTACAACGCAAGAGCAGATTCGACAAAATGTGGTGCAAAATTTTTTCCATTGTGTTATAATCCGCCTGTGTCTATCATTGAAAAAAGGATGATCATTCCTATGAACCCAAAACCAGCCTTTCGCCGCCTGCCTGCGGAGAAGCAGCAGGACTTGCTCAATACCGCCATGGAGCTCTATGCCACCTACCCCTACGAGCAGGTGACAGCACGGCTGCTGTGCACCAATATGGGGATCAATCCCGCCACATTTTACCGCTACTTCGACTCCAAAGACAGCCTGATGCTCTATCTGGTGGACGTCATCCAGCAGCGGTATCTGGCCTACCACATGGACCAGCTGGAGCGCCTGGGGGACCATGAGAGCAGCTATTTTCCTCCGTTTTCCCTGGAGCAGCCGGACTATTGCACGGACCTGGAGAACCGGTTCCTGATCGCCTGCAACAAATTCCCCATGGAGGTGATCCACGACATCATGTTCCGTCTGTCCTCCGGCAATGAGACCTATTACCGGGCCGTTTTGGAGCGGGAGCGGGCGGCGGGCAGACTGCGGGAGGACGTGGACATCGATCTGATCGCCTATATGTACGCCACCACCGGCTATAACCTGATGGCCTATTGCATGAAGCACGGATTGAACCAGCAGGAGTACGTGGACCGGAAGCTCTACTTTTTCTATGACTTCTTTTATCACGGCATTTTGACCGGGGAGGGCGGGAAGGAGCAGTAGCGTCTGTCCCGGCACAGGAAAACGCCGCCCATCAGCCGGGCGGCGTTTTTCGTCCATAAGCTCCTATTGGCTGGTCAGCTCCAGTACGGCCCGGATGCTGCCGTCCACGCAGTTGTACCAGAAATAGCCGTCGTGCCGCTGACCGTCCCCGCCGGTGAAGGCGTAGTAGATCAGCATGGACTGGCTGTCCAGCCCCCATTGGAGGAACTGAAAGTCGATGTCCGGCTGGCCGTCCTCCTCCGTCCAGCCGTACTGGTTCAGGTGGCTGTTCTGCGCCATGGCCGAGGCCAGATAGGCGGGCAGGTTGCGCTCCGAGCTGTACTCCAGCCAGGCCAGGGCCAGATAGGTCTTGCCGCCGTAGTCCAGGGCCAGGACGTATTTGGAGCTGTCCGGCGCCCACCAGAGCCCCTGAAAGGCGTGGTCCCCGTAGGTGATGCGTGTCTCGCCGCCGCTGTCGTGGCGGACGATGAGAGACGTGGCATCCGTCAGCCCAAAGCCGCCGGAGACCAGGTCCTTGCTGTACACCGTGACCGCCTCGCTCCCGTCGGGAGAGGTGCTTCTGGCCACCACGAAGAGCACCCCGCTGCGCCACAGGGCAGTCCCGCCCAGCAGCAGCACCAGGGCCACGGCCGCAGCGGCCAGCAGCCACCGGCGGCGGGTGAGCCTGACCCGGCGGCGCACCTGCTGGATGGAGTAGTGGAGCACGTCCCTGGTGCGGGCCTCCTCCTGACTGCCCTCCGCCCGGACCGTCCGCTCTCCGGCCATCAGGTCCAGCACGGAGCAGCCCAGCGCCTCCGCCAGGGGCTCCAGCAGGGAGATCTCCGGCGCGCACAGACCCCGCTCCCACTTGGACACGGCCCGGTCCGTGATATGGAGCTTGTCCGCCAGCTCCCTCTGGGTCATGTCCTTCTCCTTGCGCAGTTGCCTGATCAACTGCCCGGTTTTCATGTTGTCCATCGCTGCACCTCCTGTATGCCGGCAGCTATATTATAGGGGATAAGCGGGAGAAAAGCACCAAACCATCGGTTGAGTTTTGCATTTTGGCCCAGGGGGGGGAGGGGGCTTTGGGCAAAATCCACGTTGCGCCCGGCGGAAAATTCGTTTACAATACTGTCTGCTGAACCGCCCGGCGGTTTATCGGCGCGGCCCCTGCCGCGGCCTGAAATCCAGACTGGAAGTGGAGAACACCATGAACGAAAAAGAAATTGCGGAGATCCGCCGCCGTTTTCGCCCCGATAAGACCAGCATCACCCATGTGCGGGGCTGCTATGTCAACGAGCTGGGAGAGATCGTGGCCCAGTTCAACCAATCCCTGGCCCTGATGAGCCAGGAGGAGAGCGAGAAATTCCTAGGCATCCTCAAGCGCACCCTGTCGGGCACCCTGGGGAAGAACCTGATGGACATCGAATTTGCCACCCGCCAGGTGGCGGAAGGGGAGGAGCACAAGCTGCTCATGGCCCTGCGGGACTCGGGCCTGAAGGACGAGGAGGCGGTGCAGGCCTTCTTCCAGAAGGTCATCGGCGCACTGACCATAGAGGGCAACTACCTGATCCTCCTGGCCCACGACGCCTACGACGTGCCCTACCGGGCCAAGGACGGCGAGACGGTGGAGGACGGCTCCGACCAGGTCTACTCCTATGTGCTGTGCAGCGTCTGCCCGGTGAAGCAGACCAAGCCCGCCCTGAGCTACTATGTCCGGGAGAACGAGTTCCACAACCGGGCGGCCGACTGGCTGGTGTCCGCCCCCGAGCTGGGGTTCCTGTTCCCCGCCTTTGACGACCGCAGCACCAACCTCTACAACGCCCTCTACTACAACAAGGACGTCAAGGAGAACCACAAGGACTTTGTGGATGCCGTGTTCCACAGCGAGATCCCCATGCCCGCCGCCGCCCAGAAGGAGACCTTCCAGTCCATCCTGGGGGAGGCCCTGGCCGAGGACTGCCGCTTCGATGTGGTCCAGGCCGTGCAGGAGCAGCTGTGCGACCTCATCGAGGAGCACAAGGCCAGCCACGAGGAGGAGCCCCTGGTGGTGTCCAAGGGCACGGTGAAGAGCGTGCTCCGGTCCTGCGGCGTGGCCGACTCCCACGTGGAGGCCTTTGACGCCAAGTACGACAGCGAGTTCGGCGGCGACACCCAGCTCAGCCCCCGCAACCTGGTGGACACCCGCCAGATGGAGGTGCGCACCCCCGATGTGATCATCAAGGTGGCGCCCGGCCGGGGGGACCTGCTGGAGACCCGCATCATCGACGGGAAGAAGTACATCCTCATCCGGGCTGACGAGGGCGTGGAGGTCAACGGCGTGGGCGTCCACATCGACTGACACGGCCTGAAACCTGTAAGGTAAAACTACATTACATATCCTGCAATAAAAAGCGTATATTCCAAAACAAAGCCGCTCCGCACTGTGAAGGAAAAACCTTTACAGTGCGGAGCGGCATTTTATCGGGATACGGCGCCCTTACACCTGCTCCAGGAAGCGGAGGAAGGCGGCGCGGCCCTCGTCGGTGCGCTTGTACACGCCGGCGTGCTCCAGGACAGTGGCAAAGACCTTGCCGGTCTCCTGCTCCACCACGTCCAGGGCGTTGTCGGCGGTGATGTTGTAGTTGCCCCTGAAGCCCTCGGCCCAGTCGGCGTGCTTGGCGGTGCGCTCGTCGGCGCGCAGGTCGGCGCCGGACACCAGCGCGTCGGCCACGGCGGTCAGCTCCTCCTTCAGGCGGGCGGGGAGCACGGCCAGGCCCATGACCTCGATGAGGCCGATGTTCTCCTTCTTGATGTGGTGGAGCTCGGCGTGGGGGTGGTACACGCCCAGGGGGTGTTCCTCAGTGGTGATGTTGTTGCGCAGCACCAGGTCCAGCTCGTAGCGGCCGTCCCGCATGCGGGCGATGGGGGTGATGGTGTTGTGGGGCACGCCCTCGGTCTGGGCGAAGATGAAGGCGGCCTCGTCGGTGTAGCCCCGCCAGGAGGTCAGGATGCGGTCGGCCAGCTCCACCAGCCGCTCCGGGTTGCCGCAGGAGATGCGGATGACCGACATGGGCCACTTGACGATGCCGGCGTGGACGTCGGCAAAGCCGGGGAAGGAGAAGGCATGCTCAATGGGGGCCTTGGCCATGGCGAAGGTGTAGTGGCCGCCCTGGAAGTGGTCGTGGGCCAGGATGGAGCCGCCCACGATGGGCAGGTCGGCGTTGGAGCCCACGAAGTAGTGGGGGAACTGGCCCACAAAGTCCAGCAGCTTGGCGAAGCAGGCCCGGTCGATCTTCATGGGGGTGTGCTCCGAGTTGAGGCAGATGCAGTGCTCGTTGTAGTAGACGTAGGGGGAGTACTGGAGGAACCAGGGGGAGCCGTTGATGGTGATGGGCACGATGCGGTGGTTCTCCCGGGCGGGGTGGTTGACCCGGCCGGCGTAGCCCTCGTTCTCGGCGCACAGCTGGCAGCGGGGATAGGCGGAGGCGGGCAGGTTGCGGGCGGCGGCGATGGCCTTGGGGTCCTTCTCCGGCTTGGAGAGGTTGATGGTGATGTCCAGGTCGCCGTACTCGGTGGGGGTGACCCACTTCATGTCCTTGGCGATCCGGTCCCGGCGGATGTAGTTGGTGTCCTGGCTGAACTGGTAGTACCAGTCGGTGGCCTTCTGGGGGCTCTGGGCGTACAGGGCCTTGAACTTCTCCACCACCTGGGCGGGACGGGGGGTGAGGCGGCCCATGAGCATGGTGTCGAACAGGTCCCGGTAGACCACCGAGTCCTCGGGCAGCACGCCCCGGGCGTGGGCGTCGTCCATCAGCTCGCCCAGCACGGCGGCCAGGTCGATGTCCCCGGACACAGGGGTCTCGGGGGCGGTGTAGCTGTCCAGCTTGAGGGCCTCCAGCAGGGTGTTCACGGCCCAGTTCCGCTCGCAGGGCTCGATCAGGCCGGTGCGCTCAGCGTAGGCCACCAGGCTTGCAATGGCGGTGTCAATCATGTCTATCAACCTCTCATTTCTTTTGTACGCCCGTCAGGTGTTGTAGCCGTTGGGATGGGCCCTGTGCCAGGCCCAGGCGGTGGAGATGATGGTCTCCAGGTTGTCGTACCGGGGCTTCCAGCCCAGGACGGTCTTGGCCTTCTCGGAGGAGGCCACCAGCTGGGCCGGGTCGCCGGCCCGGCGGGGGGAGACCACCGCGGGGATGGGGTGGCCGGTCACCTTTCGGGCGCACTCGATGACCTCTTTCACCGTGAAGCCCACGCCGTTGCCCAGGTTGAACACGTTGCTCTCCCCGCCCTGGAGCAGGTAGTCCAGGGCCAGGATGTGGGCCTGGGCCAGGTCGGTGACGTGGATGTAGTCCCGGACGCAGGTGCCGTCCCGGGTGGGGTAGTCGTCGCCGAACACGCTCACCGCCTCCCGCTGGCCGTTGGGCACCTGGAGGATGATGGGCACCAGGTGGGTCTCCGGGTTGTGGGCCTCGCCGATGACGCCGGAGGGGTGGGCGCCGCAGGCGTTGAAGTACCGCAGGGCCACGTACCGCAGGCCGTGGGCCCGGGACACCCAGCTCATCATGTGCTCCATGGCCAGCTTGGTCTCGCCGTAGCAGTTGGTGGGCTGAGTCTTGTCGCCCTCCAGGATGGGCACCTGCTCGGGCTCGCCGTAGGTGGCGGCGGTGGAGGAGAAGACGATCTTGTCCACCCCGTGGGCCACCATGGAGGAGAGCAGCACCATGGTGCCGCCCAGGTTGTTGTCGTAGTACTTGAGGGGGTCGGTCATGCTCTCGCCCACCTGGGAGGAGGCGGCGAAGTGGATGACGCCGTCGATGTGCTCCTTCTCGAACAGGGCGTCCATGGCGGCGCGGTCCCGGATATCGGCCTGATAGAACCGGGCCTTGGGGTGGACCGCCGCCCGGAAGCCGGTCTGAAGGTTGTCGGCCACGACCACGTCCCGGCCCGCGTCGATGAGCTCATATACCGTGTGGGAGCCGATGTACCCGGCTCCGCCCAATACCAGAATCGCCATGGGAATTACCTCCTGAAGATGGATTGGGGGCGGTTCAGCCCGCCACCAGGCAGCCGCCCTCGGGGCGGATGGACAGCATGTGGCACATGTCCTTGCCCAGCAGCCGCTCCATGGCGGAGAGGAAGTCGGGCAGCTTGTCGTTGGGCACGAAGGCCTGGACGGTGCCGGCGAAGCCGCCGCCGTGGACCCGGACGGCGCCGGTGCCCTGGAGCACCTCCTCGGCGGCCCACAGCACCATGGGGATGGCCTGCTGCCTGGGGTCGGAGGGGGCGAAGGTATTCTGGAGGTACAGGCTGGAGGACAGCCCGGAGGCACGCACCAGGGCCAGGAAGGCGGCGAAGTCGCCCTTCTCCAGGGCCTGGGCCTCCTGGATGGCCCGGCGGTTCTCGGCGAAGAAGTGGATGGCCCGCAGCACCGCACGGTCGCCCAGGGCCTTGCGCAGGTCGGGGATGGTGGCCCGGAAGGTGGTCTCGTCCACGTCACGCAGCACTTCCTTGCCGAAGCAGGCGGCCACCGACTTCATCTCGTTGGTGATGGCGGCGTAGGCGTCGGTCAGGTCGGCGTGGTCGGCGCCCGAGTTGATGATGCACAGGGTGTGGCCGGTGGCGGGGAAGTCGAAGTCCACCTTGCGCACCACGGGGGCGGAGGGGTCTTTGAAGTCGATGGACACCACGCCGCCCACGGCGGAGGCGGTCTCGTCCATCAGGCCGCAGGGCTTGCCGAAGAATACGTTCTCGGCGAACTGGCCGATCTGGGCCACCTGGACGGGGGTAAAGACCTGGTTGCAGAAGAGGACGTTGAAGATGGTGCCCACCAGCACCTCGTAGGCGGCGGAGGAGGACAGGCCGGACCCGGCGGGCACGGAGGAGCAGACGTAGGCGTCAAACCCGGCGGGGGACTGGCCCAGCTGAGCCATCCGGGCGGCCACGCCCCGCACCAGGGAGGCGGAGGTCTCCTTCTCGCCCTCCGCGGGGGAGAGGTCGGACAGGTCCACCGTCAGCACCTGGTAGCCCTCCGAGTGGATGCGCACCTGGGCGGTGCCGTTGGGGGCGGCCACGGCCAGCATGTCCATGTTCACGCTGGCGGCCAGCACGCAGCCGTGCTGGTGGTCGGTGTGGTTGCCGCCCAGCTCGGTGCGGCCGGGGCTGCTGAACAGGGCCACCTGGACCTCGTCCCCGGCGGAGAAGAGGGCCTGGTACCGCTTCACGGCCTCAATGGCCCGGGCGCGGACAGCCTCCAGGGCCTCGCCACCATCGCAGCAGTACAGACGGTTGAGCCGCTCGTCCCAGTCGCCGGCGGAGAGCTGATGGATCAGAGTTTTACAGGAAAGCATAGGATCACTCCCAGTCAGATTATGGTGGTTCCGTTTCGTGCCTCTAGTATATTTAATTTTTACTAAAAATTCAACCGCAATCTTTATCCTGGACAGAAGTTCAGCGTTCCCCACAAAAACGGGCGGTTTGATTGTGCAGAAAAGCGAAGAAGGGGGCGGTTTTTACCGCCGGGCAGGGGGTGCGGTGCTCTCCCGGACGGACAGGGTGGGGGGGACCACCACTTTCTGGGGCAGGGTGCGCACCGGGCGGCCGGCCACGGCGGAGGTCCGCTCGCCCAGCAGGCCCACGGCGGTGCGGGCCATCTCGTCGGCGTGGGTGGACACCGAGGTGAGGGGCGGGGTCATGAGCTGGGACAGGGGGGTGTCGTTGAAGGACACCAGGGACACGTCCCCGGGCACGGACAGCCCTCTGGCCTCAAGAGCCCGGCTGGCGCCCATGGCGTTCTCCTCGTTGGCGGCCAGGAAGGCGGTGGGCGGATGGGGGCAGCGGTCCAGGAAGGCGGACATTGCCGCCGCCGTGGCCCGGCTGTCCATGGGCGCCTCCACCAGCAGGGCCGGGTCCAGCAGGCCCCGCTCCTCCATCATGGACACAAAGCAGCTCCGCCGCACCTCGGGGGCAGGCTCCTTGCAGTCGCCCAGCTTCTCCGCCGGGCCGATGAAGCCGATGCGGGTGTGGCCCAGGGAGAGGAGATGGTCCAGGGCCAGGCGGATGCCCAGGGCGTAGTTGAGCACCACCGAGTCGAACCGGGCCTCGTCGGGGGAGGAGTCCAGGAACACCAGGTTGGGGCTGACGGCGGCCAGGGCCGCCTGCTGTTCCCGGGTGAAGATGCCGATGGCCACGATGCCGTCCGGGGCGGCGCCCTCCGGCGGGGCGAAGCCCTCGTCTCCCCGCCGCTCCAGGGGGAGGAAGGCGTACTTGCGCTCTGCACAGGCCTGCTCCACAAAGTTGCGCAGATAGAGATAGTAGGGGTCGTCCAGCTGCTGCTCCGGCGTGAGCATCTCCGCCACCCCCACCCGCAGCAGCATCTTGGGCGACCGGCCCCGGCGGCTGCGGGTGGCGGCGTAGTCCAGACGTCCGGCCTCCTCCAGCACCCGCTTCCTGGCCTCGTCGCTCACCGTCAGCGACGGGTCCCCCGTCAGAATGCGGGAGATGGTGGCCGGAGAGTAGCCCGTGCGGTCCGAGAGCTCTTTCAGGGTTGCCATAGCGGTCCTCCTTTTTTTAGTAAAAAAATTGTACCACAGTTTGCCCAAAGGCACAAGCGAAAAAGGAGGCAAAAACAGTTTTTTGCCTGGGCAATGTAAAAGTATTGTAAAGTCTATTGACGCTGGATTTTACAATTTGATATACTACTCCCGTATCCTTTGTCGAGATCATACAGAGAGGGTTATGCACATGATGGCCGACGCCTCATTCTGGCGCCCGTCACAGCTGCCGGACGGACAAAATATGAAGAAGAGAGTATGACCTGCGTTCCGGGCGTTCCGGAAGGCGGGCTGTACTCTTTTTATTTTTGTCCGGCCGGCGGGAGAGAATAATGTGTGTGTAAGGAGTAAGGAGAAAGAGAATGAAAATCACCGACATATTGAGTCTGCTGGGCGGTCTGGCCCTGTTCCTCCACGGAATGCAGATGATGAGCTCCGGCCTGGAGGCTGCCGCGGGCAACCGCATGAAGAGCATCCTGGAAAAGCTCACCTCCAACCGTCTGCTGGGCGTGCTGGTGGGCGCGGTCATCACCGCCGTGATCCAGTCCTCCTCGGCCACCACCGTCATGGTGGTGGGCTTCGTCAACTCGGGCATGATGACCCTGCGGCAGGCCGTGTGGATCATCATGGGCGCCAACATCGGCACCACCATCACCGGCCAGCTCATCGCCCTGGACGCGGGCGCCCTGGCCCCCATGTTCGCCTTCATCGGCATCGCCCTGATGGTCTTTTTGAAGAACCCCAAGGTCCACCACATCGGCGCCATCCTGGCCGGCCTGGGCATCCTCTTCATCGGTATGGACATGATGAGCGCCGCCATGGAGCCCCTGCGTGACTCCCAGGCCTTCATCAACCTGGTCTCCACCTTCTCCAACCCCCTGGTGGGCATCCTCACCGGCACCATCTTCACCGCCATCATCCAGTCCTCCTCCGCGTCGGTGGGTATCCTCCAGGCCCTGGCCATGAGCGGCGTGGTCAGCCTGCCCACCGCCGTGTACGTCCTCTTCGGCCAGAACATCGGCACCTGTATCACCGCCGTGCTGGCCTCCATCGGCACCAGCCGTAACGCCAAGCGCACCACCATCATCCACCTGTCCTTTAATATCATCGGCACCATAATCTTCACGCTGGTCTGTATGTTCAGCCCCCTGACTCGTATTGTCCAGAGCTTCACGCCGGACAACGCCGCCGCCCAGATCGCCAACATGCACACCATCTTCAACGTGGTCACCACCCTGCTGCTCCTGCCCGTGGGCGGCCACCTGGTCCAGCTGGCCATGCACATCCTGCCCGACCGCAAGGAGGAGAAGGAGGAGGGTATGCACCTGCAGTACCTCACCCCCATCTCCGTGGACAAGGACCGGTCCATCGCCATCGGTACCTCCGCCATCTACCTCAACCAGATCCGGGAGGAGCTCCAGCGCATGCTGGGCAAGGCCCGCAGCAACATCGACCTGGCCTTCCGGGCCGTGCTGGAGGTCAAGCCCGAACTGCTGTCCCAGGCCGAGTCCACCGAGACCTATATCGACTACCTGAACAAGGAAATCTCCCAGTATATCTCCAAGGTCATCGCCCACGAGACCAACGAGACCGACTCTGCCGCCGTGTCCGCCTACTTCAAGATCACCGGCAACATCGAGCGCATCGGCGACCACGCCATCAATATCTGCGAGTACAGCACCATGATGGATCAGAAGGGCATCCAGTTCTCCGAGGGTGCCAAGGACGAGCTGCGTGAGATGCGGGACGTGTGCCTGGCCGCGCTGGACACCCTGGCCGCCGACGCCGACGTGTCCGAGGGCTGGCTCAGCTCCATGGAGAAGCTGGAGCAGCGCATCGACGACATGACCGCCGAGTTCCGCCAGAGCCAGCTGGACCGCATGAAGCAGGGCTCCTGCTCCGACGAGGCCTGCATCCTCTTCTCCGAGCTGCTCACCGACTTTGAGCGTATCGGCGACCACGCCCTGAACATCGCCCAGGAGCGCATGGCGGCCGCCCCCGCCCGGTAACACACAAAAAACAGACCGGCCCGGTCCTGATGAACTGCACCCCATTTGTTAGACAGTTTGGGGTCACTTCAATTCAGGACCGGGCCGGATTTTTTGCCCGGATGGGGCTGGTCTGCCGTTACCTGGGCGGATGGCATTTGGAGCAGGGGGTGTAGCCGCTGGCCTTGGCGTCCTCCAGGGACATAGGGATCTGGCTCCGGCTGAGGTATTGGCAGCCGGCGGCGTGGTATTTCTCCCCGGTCTTGGTGACGTAGACAATGACCTCCACCGGGTCCTCAACTGCCGCAGCGGCTGGGGCTTCTGAGACCGGAGCTGTGCTGGGGGAGGGCTCCGGCGTTGTGACAGCCGGACTGGGGGAGATGTAGGGCTGGACCTCGGACGGGTCGGTCTCGCTGGGCGGCGGGCTGGGGGAGGCGCTGGGCTGGACCTGGAGCGGGTCGGTTTCGCTGGGCGGCAGGCTGGGGGAGACGCTGGACTGGACCTGGCTGGGCGCCGGCAGACTGGGGGACGTACTGGGGGAGTTGTCCGGCGTACCTGCGGTGCAGGAGCAGAGCAGCAGCACCAGAGCGGCAAGCAGGGGGAGCAGACGCCTTTTGATGGAATCCATAGAAAAAACCTCCTTTTTCGCTGCCTCTAGTATAGTGAAGGCCAGAGGCGAAAAAAGGCGAAAAAGAAGGGACACAGGGAGATATGGAAAGATAAAGGAGAAGATTCATGCAAGTCCAAAAGCGAAAGCCGAAAGGGGTTAATCACGCCATGATGCTAACTACGCATTCGGATTTTACCCGCTTCTAGGCCGCTTTTTTGAGAGCATTCTGAGTTTCTAGGTCCAGAAGCTTTACAAAGAAAAAACCCGAAGTCTTTGAAATCAAAGACTTCGGGTTTTTGGCGCAGAAGGAGGGATTTGAACCCTCGCACGGTTTTACCCGCCTACTCCCTTAGCAGGGGAGCCCCTTCGGCCACTTGGGTACTTCTGCGTATCGGCCGGGATGCGCATATGCATCGCACGACTCGCTGCCGGCTTTCGGGAAGAAAAGTGGCGGAGAGAGTGGGATTCGAACCCACGGCTCTTGCGAGTCACCGGTTTTCAAGACCGGCTCCTTAAACCACTCGGACATCTCTCCACGCCCGGGTTCAAGTCAGATGCAACGGTTAGAATAATATCATATCCAAGATAGCTTGTCAACCGAAAAATAAAAATTTCTGAAAAAAGTCCGAGTGGTGAGTGGGAGCGGAGGAAGGGCGGCGGGAAGCAGAGGGCAAAAAAGACCATGGTCCGCGAAATAAGTTTGAAAAAGCAGAAAATGGACTTGCCAAGCGCACCTATAAAGGGTAGAATATAACGGTTAACGAAAAATGGAACGGACTGACGGGGGTTTGGCATGAATCGTAGTCTGGAACGCATCCTGCCCAGGGTGCAGAAGCCCGCCCGGTACACGGGGGGAGAATACAACGCAGTGGTCAAGGACCGGCGGAAGGTGGAGGTGCGGTATGCCCTCTGCTTCCCGGACACCTATGAGATCGGCATGTCCAATCTGGGCGTGCGCATTCTCTACGGCGTGATGAACAACCTGCCCTGGTGCTGGTGCGAGCGGGTGTTCGCCCCCTGGGGGGACATGGAGGAGGAGATGCGCTCCGAGGGCCTGCCCCTCTACGGCCTGGAGAGCGGCGACTCCATCGCGGACTTTGATATGATCGGCTTCTCGCTGGGCTACGAGATGGCCTACACCAACGTGCTCAATATGCTGGACCTGGCGGGTCTGCCCGTGCGGGCGGAGGAGCGGCGGGAGCTGTCTCCTATCATTGTGGCGGGGGGCACCTGCGCCTTCAACCCGGAGCCGCTGGCCCCCTTTGTGGACATCTTCTCCCTGGGCGAAGGGGAGGACGTGTCGGTGGAGCTGCTGGAGCTGTACCGCAAGGCCAAGAGCGAGGGCTGGGAGAAGGAGGAGTTCCTTCTGGCCGCGGCCAAGATTCCCGGTCTGTACGTGCCCTCTCTCTATGATATCTCCTACCACGAGGACGGCACCGTGGCGGCCATCACGCCCCGGGAGGGCGCGCCCGCGGTGGTGACCAAGCGGATCGTCCAGGACTTCAACAAGTCCTACTTCCCGGTGAAGACCATTGTGCCCTCCACCGAGATCACCCAGGACAAGGTGACCCTGGAGGTGTTCCGGGGCTGCATCCGGGGCTGCCGGTTCTGTCAGGCGGGGTACGCCTACCGGCCGGTCCGGTCCCGTGATCCGGAGCTGCTGGTGAAGTACGGCATCGAGGCCTGCAAGGACTCGGGCTACCAGGAGATGACCCTGTCGTCCCTGTCCACCAGCGACTACCGCCACCTGCTCAAGCTGTGCGACGGGCTGCTGGAGTGGTGCGAGCCGGAGAAGGTGAGCCTGGCGCTGCCCTCCCTGCGGGCGGACAACTTCTCCATGAACCTGATGCACCGCCTTCAGCACGGCAAGAAGTCGGGTCTGACCTTTGCGCCCGAGGCGGGCACCCAGCGCCTGCGGGACGCCATCAACAAGAACGTCACCGAGGAGGACATCCTCCAGTCCTGCCGTACGGCTTTTTCCGGCGGCTGGTCGTCGGTGAAGCTGTACTTCATGCTGGGCCTGCCCACTGAGACCGACGAGGACGTGCTGGGCATTGCCGATCTGGCGGAGAAGGTGTACCAGGCCTGGCGTGAGACCACGCCGGAGCCCCGCCGTGGCGTGCGGATCACGGTGTCCACCTCCTTCTTTGTGCCCAAGCCCCACACCGCCTTCCAGTGGGAGGGGCAGATCTCCATGGAGGAGTACCAGCGGCGGGTGAAGCTGCTGCGGGACAATATGCGGGGCCGTTCCATCAGCTACAACTGGCACGACCCAGACACCAGCGTGCTGGAGGCGGTGTTTGCCCGTGGCGACCGCCGTGTGGCCGACGTGATCGAGGAGGCCTGGCGGAACGGGGCCAAGTTTGACTCCTGGAGCGAGTATTTTGACTTCCAGCACTGGCAGGACGCCTTTGCCTCCTGCGGCCTGTCCATGGACTTCTATGCCGCCCGGCAGCGGGACAAGGACGAGATCCTGCCCTGGGACATGATCTCTACCGGCGTGCGCAAGCCCTTCCTGTGGCGGGAGCGGGAGCAGTGCTACCAGAACAAGATCACCCCCGACTGCCGGAAGCAGTGCACCGGCTGCGGGGCGGACAAGCTCTATCCGGGAGGTGAGTGCGATGCGGAATAGTAACCGGCTGCGCTTTACCAAGGCGGGGCGGGCCAAGTACATCTCCCATCTGGACCTGATGCGCACCTTCCAGCGGGCGTTTCTCCGGGCGGGGATCGAGATCACCCACACCGAGGGCTTCAACCCCCACGCCTTTGTGTCCATTCCGCTGCCGCTGTCGGTGGGCTTTTCCAGCCAGTGCGAGGTGCTGGAGTTCGAGCTGCGGGGCGGCGCGGAGCTGAGCGAGGTGCCCGGGCGGATGAACGCGGTGCTGCCCGAGGGGATCACGGTGCAGAAGTGCTACGAGGCGGTCCAGCCCGTGAAGGCCCTGACCTACGTCAACTATATTGTCACCCTGGAGTATGAGAACGGCGCGCCCTTCGGGGCGGAGACCGCCATCCGGGACCTGCTGAGCCGGGAGAGCCTGGTGGTGGTCAAGAAGTCCAAGAAGGCCAAGAGCGGCCAGGTGGAGGTGGACCTGATCCCCCTCATCGCCAAGTTCACGGTGGAGGGGCGGCGGGACACCATCGCCCTGGACCTGATCATCCGGGCCCAGAACCCGGGCCTGAATCCGGAGCTGATCGTGTCGGCTATCCGGGAGCACTGTCCCGAGGCGTCCCCGGACTATGTGGCCTTCCACCGGAAGGACGTGCTGGACGCCCAGTTCCAGCCCTGGGAATAACCATAATAATAAAAAAGAGGTCTCCGCCATGTGCGGAGACCTCTTTTTTCATGGTTGCATGTTTGAGAAGTTTTATCCTCTGCGGTAGGTTCTGGTGATGTCGGCCAGCTTGCCCGCCACATCGGGGTTGAGGGCGGCGGAGCGGACCCGCCAGGTCCAGTTGTGGGGGCCGGCGGTGCCGGGGGTGTTCATGCGGGCGTCGGCGCCCAGGCCCAGCAGGTCCTGGAGGGGCGCCATGGCCAGGCGGCTCATGGTGCTCCACGCGCCGCACACGGCGCCCCAGCCGTAGCCCTCGTCCTCCCGGAGGCGGAGGTATTTGATGGCGTAGTCCCGCTCGCCGGGGGAGGCCTCCTGGAAGAGCCACTGGACAAAGGTGGGGGTGTCGTGGGTACCGGTGTACACCACCGAGTCGGGCTGGCAGTTGTGGGGCAGGTAGGCGCTCTCGCCGTTGGGGTCAAAGGCGTAGACCAGCACCTTCATGCCGGGCAGTCCGCTCTTGGCGATGAACTCCAGCACGTCCTCCTCCAGGGCGCCCAGGTCCTCGGCGATGATGTTCAGGCTGGGCACCTCGTCCTGGAAGCGCTGGAGCAGCTCCATGCCCGGGCCGGGCTCCCAGTGGCCGTAGGTGGCCACCGTGTCCCCTGCGGGGATGGACCAGTAGTTGTAAAAGGCCCGGAAGTGGTCGATGCGCACCACGTCGTACAGCTCGGCGGCCCAGGCCATCCGCTCCACCCACCAGTCGAAGACCTCCTTCCGGTGGCCCTTCCAGTCGTAGAGGGGGTTGCCCCAGTGCTGGCCGGTGGCGGAGAAGGCGTCGGGGGGCACGCCGGCCACGGCGGCGGGATGACCCTTTTCGTCCAGCTGGAACAGCTCGGGCCTGGCCCAGAAGTCGGCGCCGTCCTCGGAGACGTAGATGGGCAGGTCGCCGATGATGGACACGTTCTTCTCGTTGGCGTACCGCTTGAGGGCGTGCCACTGGCGGAAGAAGACGGTCTGGAGGAAGATGTGGAAGTTGACGTCGTCCTCCTCCGGCTCGGGGGTGGGGGAGGGCCACTCGGCGGGGGGCAGGTCCAGCTCCTCCCGCAGGGCGGAGAAGCGGGCGTAATCCTCTGCCCAGTGGGCGAAGGTGAGGAAGGCCTTCATCCTGGGGGCCCAGAGTTCCTTGCCCCGCTCCCAGGCCTTGCGCAGCAGGGGGATGCGGGTGCGGCGGAGGAAGCCGTAGTCCACCCGGTCGGGGTTGTCGTGGCGGGCGGAGTCCAGCTCCTCACGGGTGAGGAGCCCCTCATCGGCCAGCTCCTCCAGGTCCAGGAAGAAGGGGTTGCCCGCAAAGGAGGAGGGGGACATATAGGGGGAGTCGCCGCCCCCCGGTGGGACCAGGGGAAGGATCTGCCAGTAGTGCTGATTGGCCGAGGCCAGAAAGTCGATAAAGCCGCGGGCCTCCTTCCCCATGGTGCCGATGCCGTAGGGGCCCGGCAGGGAGAAGACAGGGAGGAGGATTCCGCTGGAGCGTCCGTCCATTCGCATTCCATCCTTTCCGGCGGAGTAGGGACCGGCAGGGCCCCGGCGCCCGGTAATCATCGCATACGCATATTATTATAATGCCTGCGGGACAAAACCACAAGACTGGAAACCCGCGGCAGCGGGAAAAGAGGCGGCAGCGGGCAAAAACAACTTGCGGCGGCAGCGGCTGTAGCGTACAATCAGAGTGATATACGGCCAAAAGGTGGGGACGTGGAATGAAAATACTTCTGCTGGGCGGATTTCCCGGTTCCGGCAAGACCGCGGTGCTCAACCGGGTGATCCGGGCCATCGCCCGGTTGGAGGGGACCTCGGCGGTCATAGAGGGCGAGATAGGCCCCATGGAGGCGGACAGCGCCCCTGGGGGAGAGGGGCGGATCGCGGTGGAGCCCCTCTTCCGGGGCTGTGCCTGCTGCAAGCTCTCCGGGGATCCGGTTCAGGCCGTGGGACGCATCGCGGACGAGGTCAACCCGGACTGGCTGGTGGCGGAGATGACCGGCCTGGCGATGATGGACGGCGTGTGCGCCGCCTTCCGCAGGGGCGGCCGCCCGGATATACCGGTCCACCCTGTGTGCGTGGTGGATGCCGCCCGGTTCGGCGTGCTCAGCGGAGTGGTGGGGCCTGTGCTGGAGGGCCAGCTCAGGGGCGCGGAGCTGGTGCTGGTCAACAAGGCGGACGTGGTGCGGCCCACCGGGGAGCAGCTGGATCTGATCGCCCGCTGGGCGGACGGCGCCCGGGTGCGGACGGTCAGCGCCGGGAAAACGGAGGACACGGTCCTCTGGCAGATCATTCTGGAAGGGATAGGTGAAGCGCAGTGAACGGCCATGTCCATGAGGAGGACCACAGCCGCGGCCCCGTGTGCGGGAGCGGTGACCCCGGCGGCCCGGCCCGCCGCCTGCTGGACGGCGCGCTGGAGTGCGGGGGGAAGTGGACGGTCCGTCTGCCGGAGCCGGCGACCGCCGGAGAGGTGGCCGGCCGGGTGGCGGTGGGGCTGGCGGCGGTGGCGCAGCGTCTGGCGGTGGACGGCGTGGTGGCCGGTCATGTGACGGCCCAGATCAGGTGCGGCGCGGGCTCGGCCGCCCTGTCGGTCACCCGGCTGGGCACGGTGGACGGCGCCTGCGGCGTGGGCTGGCAGCCGGACGGACTGGTGCGGAGATACGACGTGGCGGTGAAGGTGGTCTCCTTGCTGAATACCCGCGCCGTGACCCAGGCCGTCCTGGACGGCCTGTTCGGCGGGGAAGGGGAGGGAAAGGCATGAGCATTCGGATGATCGCGGTAGATCTGGACGGCACGCTGCTGGCCCGGGACGGGGCCACGGTGCCGGAGGAGAACATCCGCGCCCTGCGCCGGGCGGCGGAGAAGGGTGCGGAGATCGTGCTGGCCAGCGGCCGGTCCCTGGTGATGATGGAGGACGCGGCGGCGCAGCTGGGCTGCGTGGGCTACGCGGTGTCCTCCCAGGGCGCGGCGGTGACCGACCTGCGCACCGGGCGGCGGCTGGCGGAGCGGGGGCTCACGCCGGAGCAGCGGCGGGCCGTCATAGCGGTGCTGGCGCCCTATGACCCGCTGATCGAGGTGTACTGTGACAACCGGATCTACGTGGAGCGGGGGGAGCTGGAGCGCCGTCCGCCGGTGTCCGACTTTGATCTTCTCCGCTTCCGGTATGACGACCGGGTGGACAGTCTGGAGGGGGCTTTGGGGGAGCGGACGGTGGAGAAGGTGGACGTGGATTTCCTCCCGGACGCGGCTGCGCTGGAGGACGTGCAGGTGAAGCTGGAGGCCATGGGCGGGCTCTATGTCGTCACCTACCCCGTCCATCTCCACATAGAGGTGAGCCACGCCGGGGCCGCCAAGCGCTTTGGACTTGAGGCGCTGTGCGCCCATCTGGGCATCGGGGCCGAAGAGGTGCTGGCCCTGGGGGACAGCAACAACGACCTGGATATGTTCGCCTGGGCGGGCTGCTCGGTGGCCATGGGCAACGGCTCGGCCCTGGCCCGGCAGGCGGCGGACATGGTGACCGCCTCCAACGACCAGGGGGGCGTGGCCAAGGCGGTGGAGGCCCTGATGGACCGGATCGGGACGGAATAGGGCATAAAACAGCGCCCTGTGCAGAACATGCACAGGGCGCTGTCTGTTGTCCGGAGACAGGGGGGATCAGGGTTCTTCCACGCTGGCCTCGCCGGTCAGGTTTTTGTAGAGCCGGACCAGGAACTGGTAGAACAGGGCCTTTTCCTCCTCGGAGAAGCCGGAGAGCTCCATCTCCTCCAGCTGGCGGCGCAGCTCCATGGAGGCCTCGTGGCGGGCGTACCCGCTGGGGGTGAGGGAGATGGCGGTGGCCCGCTTGTTGCCCGCCACAGCCTTCCGGGTGATGAGGCCGTCAGCCTCCATCTTGTCCAGCAGGCGGGAGATGGTGGCGGGCTCGATGTCGCACATGGCGGCCAGGTCCTTCTGCATGCAGCCGTCGTGGCGGGTGAGAAAGCCGAGGATCTTGGGCTGGCCCACCGACAGGCCCAGCTCGGCGATCATGGGGCGGAAGACGTTGTTCTGGGCGTGGTAGGTTTTCAGCAGCGCGATACTGAAGGGGACATCCATAGAGACAGCATTCCTTTACAAACGGAAGGCTCCGGGAGGGAGCCTGACAGATGGTTCCTATGCCAACTGTTAGCAATACAATTGTAGCAGATGTGAAAAGAATGTCAATTTCTTTTTCCCACAAATCCGTTCTGCCCCAACGGCTCCGCCATGTACACTCTCCCCGCGCAGGGGTTCCGGCGCGGGGAGAGCGGCCGGACTCAGCCCTTTGCGCCCGCCTCCACGGCGGAGCGGATGGCGGTGAACACCTGGTCCTGGCCGTCGCACATGACCAGCAGGATGGTGCCGTCCTCCAGGGTCTCCAGCCGGGCGTTGGCGGCGATGTCGTACTGGTCGGCCAGGTACTGCTCAAAGCTCTGCTTCTGCCGGTCCACAAAGTCCCGCAGGGCCTCCTTCACCGTCTCGTCCTTGCCCTCGGCGGGGTAGACGGCGGCCACGCCGTAGGCCCGCACGTTCATGGCGGAGGCGGAGATGGCGTAGGCGCTCATGTCCCCGGCGGACAGGCCCATCAGCTCCAGCAGGAGGGGGGCCATGTCGTCGGCGTCCGAGGTGATGATGGGGTAGGCGTCGTTCTCATCCTGGCTCCGGGCGTCCTGGATGGCGGAGCGGTAGAGCTCGGTCCGCTCCTGGGCGGTGAGCTGGGACTCCGGCTTTGCGGAGCAGCCGGTGAGCAGCAGGATGGGGAGAAGGATGAGAGAAAAGAACCGTTTCATGTCAAAAACTCCTGTCTTGTTGTGTTTGGGTCTGGGGCGGATGGCGGGGCACGGCGGGGACGGGCTGTTCCGGCGTGACGGTGAGACTGTCGCCGTCCCCGTCCACCACCGCCCGGCCGCCCCGGGCCAGGGCTCCGGAGAGGAGCAGCTCGGCGGCCGGGTCCTCCACCTGGGCGCGGATGGTGCGGCGGAGGGGGCGGGCGCCGTAGTCGGGCTCAAAGCCCTTTTCGGCGAGCAGGTCCAGGGCCCGGTCGGTGACCCGCAGGGACACGCCCAGGCGCTCCATCCGCCCCGCCACGTCGCGGAGCATCCGCCCGGCGATGGCGCGGATCTCCTGCCGGGTCAGCTGGCGGAACACGATGGTCTCGTCCACCCGGTTGAGGAACTCCGGCCGGAACACCCGCTTCAGGTCCTCCAGTACAGCGCCCCGCAGCTCCTCGGGCGAGCGGGTCTCCCCGGCGCTGGCGGCGCGGAAGCCCAGACGGCCCCCGCGGCCTGTGATCCGGGCCGCGCCCACGTTGCTGGTCATGACCACCACCGTGTTGCGGAAGTCGGTTTTCCGGCCCTGGGCGTCGGTGAGCACGCCGTCCTCCATGATCTGGAGCAGGATGCCCCAGATGTCCTGGTGGGCCTTCTCGATCTCGTCGAAGAGCACCAGGGAGTAGGGGCGGCGGCGGACCTTCTCGGTGAGCTGGCCGCCCTCCTCGTGGCCCACGTAGCCCGGCGGCGCGCCCACCAGCCGGGACACGGTGTGCCGCTCCATATACTCGGACATGTCGAACCGGAGCAGGGCGTCGGCGCTGCCGAAGAGGGCGGCGGCCAGGGCCTTGCACAGCTCGGTCTTGCCCACGCCGGTGGGGCCCAGGAAGAGGAACACGCCGGTGGGTCTGCCCGGCTCCTTCAGGCCCACCCGGCCCCGCCGCACCGCCTTGGCCACCGCCTTCACGGCCTCGTCCTGGCCCACCACCTGCCGGTGGAGCTCCTCCTCCAGGCCCATGAGCCGCTGGGATTCCTCCCGGGTCAGGGTGGTGACGGGCACCCCGGTCCACTCGGCCACCACCGCGGCCACGTCCTCGGGGGACACGGAGCCGGTCTGCTGTCCGGCCCGGAGGGCGGCCTTTTTCAGCTCCAGCTCCCGGCGGAAGTCGGCCTCCGCGTCCCGGATCATGGCGGCCTTCTCAAAGTTCTGGTTGCGGATGGCCTCCTCCTTCTCCCGGCAGGCCTGTTCGGCCCGCTCCTCCAGCTGGCGCAGGGCGGGGGGCGTGGCCAGCCGCTCCATGCGCACCCGAGAGGCGGCCTCGTCGATGAGGTCGATGGCCTTGTCGGGCAGGCGGCGGTCGCCGATATACCGGGCGGACAGGGCCACCGCCGCCTCGATGGCCTGGTCGCTGATGGTCAGCTTGTGGTGGGCCTCGTACCGGTCCCGGACGCCCCGGAGGATGGCGGCGGCGGTCTGGAGGTCGGGCTCGGCCACGGTCACCGGCTGGAACCGGCGCTCCAGGGCGGCGTCCTTCTCGATATATTTCCGGTACTCGTCCACGGTGGTGGCGCCGATGACCTGGAGCTCGCCCCGGCCCAGGGCGGGCTTGATGATGTTGGCCGCGTCGATGGCCCCCTCCGCCGACCCGGCGCCCACGATGGTGTGGAGCTCGTCGATGAAGAGGATAATGTTGCCCGCCCGGCGCACTTCGGCGAGGATGTTCTTCACCCGCTCTTCAAACTCACCCCGGTACTTGGTGCCCGCCACCATGGAGGACAGGTCCAGGGAGAGCAGCCGCTTGCGGCGCAGCTCGTCGGGCACGTCTCCGGCGGCGATGCGCAGGGCCAGGCCCTCAGCGATGGCGGTCTTGCCCACGCCGGGCTCGCCGATGAGGGCGGGGTTGTTCTTGGTGCGCCGGGAGAGGATCTGGATGACCCGGCGGATCTCCCTGTCCCGGCCCACCACCGGGTCCAGCAGGTGGCCGGCGGCCAGGCGGGTCAGGTCTTTGGAGAACTGGTCGGCCAGCTTGGTGTCCCGGCCGCCCTCGGCAAAGTCCCGCTCCGACCGGGGGCGGCCCGGGCCGCGGTAGAAGGAGGCGCCGTCGCCTCCCAGGGCGGCCATCACGTCGCCGTACAGCCTGCGGGCGTCCACGCCGCTGTCGGCGATGACCCGGGCGGCCACCCCGTCTCCCTCCTGGAGGATGCCCAGCAGCAGGTGCTCGGTGCCCACGTAGGAGCAGCCCAGCCGGGCGGACTGGGCCAGGGCCAGCTCGATGATCTTCTTGCACCTGGGGGTGAGCCCCTGGGAGGGCTGGCCCCCCGGCGCGCCCACCCCCACCATGCCGGCGATGGCGGCGCGGATGGTCTCGGAGGAGAGGCCGGCGGTGCGCAGCACCCGGGCGGCCATGCCCTGTTCCTCCCGGGCCAGGCCCAGCAGCAGGTGCTCGCTGCCCACGTAGCCGTGGCCCAGCTCGGCGGCGCAGGTCTGGGCCAGCATCAGGGCGGTCTGGGCCCGCTGGGTGAATCTGGTTCCGCTCACGGCCTCACGCCCTTCCGCCGCCGGTTGGGGGCTGGGCCGCCTTGTCTGCCTGTTTTTTCTCACAGTGTGTATGCTCCTTTGCGTTGGTGCGGTTTTGGTGCCTGGCGCTGACAGGCGCGCCCTCCAGGTCGGGGGCCAGACTGCCCGCCGTCTCCATGCGAAAGATAGAATCAGGTATTTTTTTCATAATAATACATCACCTGCCGCTGTGCGGCTCCCTATATTTTTTCCGCCTACAGGGAAATATACCCGACTTCCGCACAATTTAGCATTGCAATTTGGAAAACTTGTGGTACAATGATATCACACTTGAATTGGAGGTGTTTCCAATGGCCTATGTTATCGGTAATGACTGCGTGAGCTGCGGTTCCTGCGAGGGCAACTGCCCCGTGTCCGCTATCTCCCAGGGTGACGAGCACTATGTCATCGACGCTGATGCCTGCATCGACTGCGGTACCTGCGCTGAGACCTGCCCCGTGGGTGCCATCTCCCAGGGCTGATGTACTCTGATGAAAAACAGCGGCGCCGGACAACGGCGCCGCTGTTTTTTTCTCTCAACCAGGAATAGGAAGCCGGAACAGGGAATACCGGCAGAAAACAGGAGGTATGTATGAAGGAACTGAAGGGGAGAGAACTGCTGCTGGTGGGGTTCACCCTGTTTTCCATGTTTTTTGGGGCGGGGAACCTGATTTTTCCCCCCTTTACCGGCGCGCAGGCCGGGACCAGCACCTGGATCGCCTTTGTGGGGCTGGCGGTGTCGGCGGTGGGCTTTCCCATTCTGGGCGTGGTGGCGGTGGCCCGCTCCGGGGGGCTGGACAAGCTGGCGGGCCGGGTGAGCCCCTGGTTCGCGGCGGTGTTCACCTTTCTGATCTACCTGTCCATCGGCCCCTGCCTGGCCATCCCCAGGACGGCCAGCACCTCCTTTGAGATGGCGGTCACCCCCTTCCTGGGGGAGAGCGCGCCTGCCGGGCTGCTGCAGCTGATCTACTCGGTGCTGTTCTTTGCCGCGGCCCTGGCCCTGGCCTTACAGCCCGAGCGGCTCACCGACCGGCTGGGCAAGATTCTCTGTCCCATCCTCATCGCCCTGATCGTGGTGCTCTTTGTGGGGTGCCTGGTCAAGCCGGTGGGGGGCTACGCCGCCCCCAGCGGCAGCTATACCGGCAACGCGGCCATTCAGGGCTTTGTGGACGGCTACCAGACCATGGACACCATCGCCGCCCTCAACTTCGGCATCATCATCGCCCTGAACATCAGGGCCCGGGGTGTGGAGCGCGAGAAGAGCGTGGTGCGCACCACCATCCGGGCGGGGTGGATCGCCGGGGCCATGCTGCTGGCGATTTACGCCATGCTGGCCCACATCGGGGCCATGGCGGGCGGCGTCTTCCCGGGCGCGGCCAACGGTGCGGAGATTCTCACCAAGATGGTGCCCGCCGTGTTCGGCCCCTGGGGCAGCGCCATTCTGGCGGCGGTGTTTGTCATCGCCTGCTTCAACACCTGCGTGGGCCTCATCAGCTGCTGCAGCGAGTACTTCTGCGGGCTGTTTCCCAAGATCTCCTACCGGTGGTGGGCGGTGTTTTTCGCCGTGGTGAGCATGGCGGTGTCCAACGCGGGGCTGAACATGATCCTCAAGGTGTCGGTGCCGGTGCTCAACGCCATCTACCCGGTGGCCATTGTGCTCATCCTCCTGTCCTTCTGCCAGCGGTGGCTGGAGGGCCTGCGGTACGTGTACCCCGCGGCTATCCTCTTTACCGGCGTGGCCAGCGTGCTCTCCGCTCTGCGGGGGGCGGCCCTGCTGCCCGCTGGGGTGGCCGGACTGCTGGCCAAAGCGCCTCTGGCGTCCATGGGGCTGGGCTGGGTGGTGCCCGCGGTGGTGGGCGCCGCCGTCGGTATTCTCCTGTCCCTGGCGACGGGCGGACGCCGGACCCGGCTTGAATAAACAAAAGAAAACGCCGCCCTCCGTATTCAATGCGGAGGGCGGCGTTTTGCTGTTGAGACTTAAAACTGTTCCAGCAGGAACCGGCCGATGCTCTCCATGGCCAGATTGGCCTTGCGGGTGGGGAACATCTGGAACACGTGCCACATCTCGTTCCACACCTCCAGGCGGCAGGGCACCTGGGCGGCGGTCATCCGGTCCCGGAGGCGGATGGAGTCGGAGAGGAGCAGCTCGTTGCTGCCCGCCTGGATCAGGGTGGGGGGGAAGCCGGAGAAGTCCCCGAACAGGGGGGAGAGGAGGGGGTCGGCCAGGTCGTGGCCCCGGGCGTAGGCGGTGCGGACGGCCTTGATGTAGGCCAGGCTGATGGTGGGGTCCAGGGCGGCCCGCTCGGTGTAGGACCGGCCGCTGGCAGTCATGTCGGTCCAGGGGGACATGAGGATGAGGCGGGCGGGCAGCCTGCGGCCCATGGCTTTGAGCCGGTGGCAGAGCACCAGGGCCATGTTGCCCCCGGCGGAGTCGCCGGCCACCACGATGTCCCGGGCGCCGTAGCCCTGGTACATCAGGTAGTCCCAGGCCTTCATGGCGTCGTCGGCGGCGGCGGGGAAGGGGTGCTCGGGGGCCAGGCGGTACTCAAAGGCCAGCACCTCCCAGCCGGTGACGGTGGCCAGCTTGGCGGCCAGGGGGCGGGAGTAGCCCAGATTGCCGCTGGTGTAGCCGCCGCCGTGGCAGTAGAGCACGGCCCGCCGCCGGTCGTGGCCCCGTTCGGGCCGGACCCAGGCGGCGTTCATGCCCTCCAGGGTGAAGGACTCCCACTTCATGCCCAGCATAGGGGCGGCCAGGCGGCCCAGCAGCTCCTGGGCGGCCCGCTGCCGCTCCAGGTCCTCCGGGGCCATGGACTCGGGGGAGGTGGCGGAGTGGATGGCCTTGAGGGCCCGCATCATGGGGGCCAGCCGCCGGTCCTGGGGGGTGTCCCTGCGGTCCAGGGGGCAGATGAGCTTCATCCGGCGTTTTTCAGGTGTGTGTTCCATGGGGACCTCCTTGGGAAAATGGGCAATGAAACGGGGAGAAATGCCCGGAAATACAGGATGGGGTAACATTAAACATAGATTATATCATACTATGCCGGACGGGAAAAGAAAAGAGGCAGAATTTGCGGCCGGCGGGCGGGTTGTAGTTTTGCTCCGTCCATGCTACAATATGGACGCCGAAACGGTCCTGGGGACCGGGAGAAGAGGGAGAGAAGATGGCCAGACACAAGAAGGAAAAGCCGGACTGGTATCCGCTGGACAACGCGGGCGTGCTCTATGCCTCCATCCAGAAGGAGAAGTACTCGGCCATCTACCGGTTCTCGGCGGTGATGACGGAGGAAGTGGACCCGGCCGCCCTCCAGCGGGCGGTGGACCAGGTGATGCCCCGTTTTCCCGGCTTCCGGGTGCGGATTAAGCAGGGGCTGTTCTGGTACTACCTGGAGCCCAACGACGCCCCGGGGCCCTTTGTCCGGCCGGACATCGCCAACCCCTGCCAGCCGGTGCGGTTCAAGGAGGACAACGGCTGGCTGGTGCGGTTCTACTACTACCGGCGGCGCATCTCTCTGGAGGTGTTCCACGCCCTGTCGGACGGCAGCGGCGCGCTGACCTTTTTCCGCACGCTGCTGGCGGTGTACCTGCGGGAGACGGGGGTGGATATCCCCGAGGGCGGCGGGGTTCTGGACATCCATGAGCCCCCGGCCAGAGAGGAGATGGAGGACGCCTATTCCCGCTACGCGGGGAACAGGGTGCTCCGGGGCGGCTGGCAGAAGACGGCCTACCCCAACACCAGTGAAGCGGAACCCTTTTACACCCTGAACGTGACCATGGGCTTCATGCCGGTGGACAGGCTCAAGGCGGTGGCCAAGAGCCACAACGCGTCCATCACGGAGTATCTGGCGGCGGTGCTGATGGAGGCCATCATGGAGAACCAGGCGGCGGAGAAGCCCCACCGGCCCCGGCCGGTGTCCCTGGCCATCCCCATCAACCTGCGGGGCTGGTTTCCGTCCAAGACCCTGCGGAATTTCATCCTCACGGTGCGGCCCTGCATCGACCCCTCCCTGGGGGAGTACACCTTTCAGGAGATCGTGGACCGGGTGCACCACTTCATGCGCCTGAACATCAACCGGCAGGAGATGCGGGCGGTGTTCACCGGCAATGTGCGCTTCACCACCAACCGGTTTCTCCAGCTGATCCCCGTGGTGCTGAAGAACCCGGTCATGTCCCTGTCCTACCGTCTGGTGGCGGCCCGGCCCTACTCGGCCACCTACACCAACCCGGGCCAGTTCAAGGTGCCCCCCGAGATGGCGCCCCACATCCAGCGGATGGAGGTCATCCTGGGCCAGGCCACCCGGCCGTCGCCCCACTGCGCGTCCATCAGCTACGGCAACGTGATGGAGGTGACCTTTGCGGGCACGGGGGTGTCCAGCGAGACGGAGCGGCGGTTTTTCACCCACCTGGTGAAGGAAGGGATTCCCGTGCGGGTGGAGAGCAACCGAACAAACTGACGGCCGGAGGGCCGCCTCAGAGGTGAAAGGATATGTCATACTGCGTCAACTGCGGCGTGGAGCTGGACGACACGGCCCAGTCCTGTCCGCTGTGCCACACGCCGGTGCTCAACCCCAACCAGCCGGTGGACATGTGGGGCCCCAAGCCCTTTCCCACGGAGAAGGGGGAGGTGCCGCCGGTGGCCCGAGGGGAGCTGGCCCTGCTCATCAGCGCCATGCTGCTGTCGGTGGCGGTGTGCTGCGGCGTGCTGAACCTGTTTTTGCGGGCGGAGCGGGCCTGGTCGCTGTACGTCATCGGCGCGGCGGTGATGCTGTGGCTGTGGTTCGTGCCGCCGCTGCTGCTGCGGCGGATGCCGGTGTGTGTGCGGCTGGTGTTTGACGTCCTGGCCGTGGCCCTGTACGTGTTCCTCATCTCCCTGGACCTGGGGGGCGGGAACTGGTACTGGCACCTGGCGCTGCCCATCATTCTGCTGGGGGGCGCCATCGTGCTGTGCCTGGGGCTGATCTTCCGGGGCGGCAAGCGGTCCATCCTCACCACCACCACCCTGATCATCGGGGCCATCGGGCTGTTCCTGCTGGGGGTGGAGCTGTTTGTGGACCGATTCCTCACCGGCGCCTGGCAGCCGGGCTGGTCGCTGATCGTGGTGACGGTGTGCGTGGCCCTGGTGATCCCCCTGGTGATCGTCCGGCGTGTGCCCTCCCTGCGGGAGGAGGTCCGGCGCCGGTTCCATATGTAAAGCAAAAACGCCTGCCGGCATTGTGCCGGCAGGCGTTTTGACATCTTATAGCTCCCCGCTCTGGCCGTGTGGACCCATTTAAAACCTGCACGAAATGGCAGGTGGGTTGCCTCCATGATGTTTCTCCGCTTCCAACTTCCGACCTCGGGAGTCGGGAGGCCTGCGATCCGCACCATGAGTGGGGCATCCCGTTTTAGAAATGTGGGTTTAAATAAAGCCCATCACGCACCGAGCAGGGAGGGAAAAGGAAGACCTTACTGGTCCTCCTCCTCGTCCGCAAACAGCTGCTCCATAAACTGCTGGTAGACCATCTCCAGCTCCTCATCGCTGTCCAGGGTGGAGAGCTGCTCCTCGCCGTCCACCTCCACCACCTTCATGATGATGAGGCCGTACTCCTCGTCCAGGTCCACCTCTTCCACGTCCTTGCCGTCCTCGACGGCGGGGAAGAAGGCCATGTAGGTCTGGCCGTTGTACTCCAGGGTGTCCAGATGCTCCAGCTCAAACTCGTTGCCGTCCTCATCCGTGACGGTGATAAAATCCGGGCCGTACTCTTCGCTCATAGTGTGCACCGTTTCCTTTCCGATGTTACACTGGTATTGTAACCTGAATGCAGAAAAAAAGCAAGAGAGGGACGAGCCAAATTTTATCCTCTGTTTACACCGGAGGCGAAATGTAAATCATTAGGGTGGACAAGAGGGGCATTTGTGTTTATAATAAGGGCTGTTGAATAAACCGTTTTGCGGTTTATTTGTGCGGCAGATGCCGCGTAATCCTTCGAAAACGGATAAAATAAGCCGCTTTTGGGGGATTCAGCGCGGGCTGGCGGGTGCAGCCATCGGCGCGTGGAGACAGAGAACAGAGGACCGATTGATAGAGCACCATAGCTTACGGAGGTGTTATTTTGGCCAATACCAACGAGACCCGGAGCGGCAGTCCGGGTCAGACCCCGGCGCCCCGGCGCAGAAAACGCAGAAGAAAGGGCAGTACGGTGGGCCATGTCTTTGCCACCATCGGCAAGGTTCTGGGCACGCTTGTACTGGTCGGTATCACCACCTGTGCCTTCCTGGCCTGCTTTGCGGCGATCTATATCCAGCAGGTGATCATACCCCAGACAGACCTGAATCTGGGCGACTTCATTGTAGACATGTCTCTCTCCAGCACCATGTATTACAACGACAGCAGCGGAACCCTTCAGGAGCTGCGCACCATCTACGGCTCGGACGGCAACCGGGTCTGGGTGGAGTATGAGGACATCCCCCAGAACCTGATCAACGCCACCATCGCCATCGAGGACCACCGCTTCCGTGAGCACCACGGCGTGGACTGGATCCGCACGGCCAAGGGCGTGCTGACCATGTTCACCGGCGGGGACGTCCAGGGCGGCTCCACCATCACCCAGCAGCTCATCAAGAACCTGACCACCGATAAGGAGGTCACGGTGCAGCGGAAGATTTTGGAGATTTTCCGCGCTCTGGAGTTTGAGAAGAAGTACTCCAAAGACCAGATCCTGGAGGCCTACCTCAACTATATCTACCTGGGCGAGCGCTGCAACGGCGTGTACACCGCGGCCTACACCTACTTCGGCAAGGACGTGTCCCAGCTGTCCCTGGCCGAGTGCGCCAGCCTCATCAGCATCACCAACAACCCCTCCATGTACAACCCCTACCTCAACAAGGAGAACAACACCAAGCGTGCCAATCTGGTCATCAGCCGGATGCTGGAGCTGGAGATGATCTCCCAGGCCGAGTACGACCAGGCCAAGGCCGAGCTGGACGCGGGACTGAACTTTGTCCGGGGCGAGGACGAGGAGCGGGACGAGACCGCCTATACCTGGTATGAGGACCAGGTGATCGCGGACGTGGTGGCCGACCTGATGGAGAAGTACGACTACTCCGAGACCACCGCGCTGAACATGATCTACTACGGCGGCCTGACCATCGAGACCTGCCTGGACATGGACATCCAGAACATTGTGGACTCGGTGTATGAGAACATGGACAACCTGCCCTACATCTCCTCCTCCGGCCAGCAGCTCCAGTCCGCCATCGTCATCGTGGACCCGGACGGCAACATCGTGGCCCTGTCCGGCGGCATGGGAGAGAAGGAGGGCAGCCGTATCTGGAGCCGGGCTACCGACAGCAAGCGGGCCCCCGGTTCCTCCTTCAAGCCTCTGTCGGTGTACGCCCCCGCCATCGACATGGGCCTCATCACGCCGGGCACGGTCTTTGACGACAGCCCCTACCAGCTGGAGAACGGCAGCCCCTACCCCAGCAACTCCTATGGCAGATACCTGGGCCGCATGACGGTCCGGGACGCCATCAAGATCTCCTCCAACACCGTGGCCATCAAGACCCTGGCTCTGCTGACCCCCCAGGCGTCCTTTGACTTCCTGACCACCAAGCTGGGCTTCACCAACAGCGACTCCGGCCTGGTGTACCAGAAGGAGGTGGGCGGCCAGGTCAAGACAGACGTGGCCCTGGCGCCCCTGTCCATGGGCGGCCTGACCAACGGCGTGTCGGTCCGGGAGATGGCCACCGCCTACTCCGTGTTCCCCCGGGGCGGCACCTACCTGGAGAGCCGCACCTACTACCGGGTGCTGGACTCCAAGGGCAACGTGCTGCTGGATACCAATGAGGACCGGGTGCCCGTCACCGCTGTGAAGGACACCACCGCCTGGTATATCAACTCCATGCTCAAGGACGTGGTGAGCTACGACCGGGTGAGCGGCAACATCGCCACCGGCTACGAGGCCGTTCTGGAGAACATGACCGTGGCCGGCAAGACCGGTTCCACCAACTCCAACCGGGACCGCTGGTTCGTGGGCTACACGCCCTACTACACCGCCGCGGTCTGGTGCGGCTACGACCAGCAGGAGCGCATCACCTCCAACGGCAACCCCTCCGCCCAGATGTGGACCAAGGTCATGAGCCAGATCCACGCCGGCCTGGAGAACAAGGACTTCCCCCAGCCCGACGGCCTGACCGAGGTGACCATCTGCACCGAGAGCGGCATGATCGCCACCGACGCCTGCGCCATGGACCCCCGTGGCCTCCAGACCGTAAAGGAGTATTACTTTGCGGGCGACGCGCCCACGGAGTACTGCACCGTCCACAACACTACCCCCTTCCCCGAGGGCGGTCTGGTGACCATCTGCCTGGACGACCCCTTCCTGGACAGCAACGGCAACCCCACCGGCATGTACCACATCGCCGGGGACAACTGCCCCGAGTCCAGCAAGTCCACCGTGTCGGTGCTGGACTTTGTCCGGGAGCGGGTGGGCAGCAATTACAGCATCGCCGACGACATCTTCACCAAGGACTATCTGCTCCAGGCGGGGCAGGGGGCCTACTGCACCGTCCACAACGAGGTGCTGCCCTATGACCCGGCCACCTTCAACATCGACGACAAGACCACCTGGCCCACCCAGGCCCAGTGGCCCGGCTTCGACCCGGAGGACGAGAGTACCTGGCCCTTTGTGGAGAACACCGAGCCGGAGGCGTACGACCCTGAGACCTTTGACTTCCTCAACCCTGAGACCTGGCCCACCCAGGAGCAGTGGCCCGGCTTTGACATCGAGGACAGCAGCACCTGGCCCACGCCGGGGGGCACGCCGCCGGGAACCGACCCCTGGGAGCCCACGGAGCCCGGGGAGACCACTCCGCCGGAGGGCGGCGAGGGCGGCGAAGTGACGCCCACACCCACGCCCAGCCCCAGCCCCAGCGAGACGCCGTCGGAGGAGCCCTATATCCCGGCGGCCTGAGGTAAGCGCGCAGTCATACAAAGAAGCCCCCCGGTTGGGACAGGTGGTCATAAGAAAGTGATTTGAAAGAATTACGATTATGGCATCTGTCAGGCAGGATTGGGCAACGGAG
>NZ_JBBMFK010000028.1:0-52500 GCF_040096055.1 Pseudoflavonifractor intestinihominis | reverse complement strand
GCGCTGCCCGAAAGGGCAGCGCTCTTCTGATTTTATGTAGGAGGGAAAAGGAGTGGTCAGAGAGATTAGAAGTCCACCTCAGTGCCGTAGTAGATGCAGGTGAACAGCTTGGCCATGGTGGCGGGGTCGATGGGACGGGGGTTGGAGCCGGTGCAGGCGTCGCCCACAGCGTTGGTGGCGATGGCCTCCAGCTTCTCCTTGAACTCGTCCTCGATGATGCCGAAGTCCTTCAGGGTGTTGGGGATACCCATGGCGTCGTTCATGGAGCGGATCTTGGCGCGCAGGCCCTCCACCAGCTCGGCGGTGGTGTCACCCACCACGCCCATGGTGCGGGCGATCTGAGCATAGCGCTCGGCGACGCCGTCAGCCTTGGCGTTGTAGGCGATGACGTAGGGCAGGTACATGGCGTTGGCCAGGCCGTGGGTGATGTGGCCGGTGGAGAAAGCGGCGCCGGTCTTGTGGGCCATGGAGTGGACAATGCCCAGCAGGGCGTTGGAGAAGGCCATGCCGGCCAGGCACTGACCGTAGTGCATCTCCTCGCGGCAGCTCATGTCGCCCTTGAAGGACTTGATGAGGTCCTTCTCCACAATGTGGATGGCCTCGATAGCCAGAGGATCGGTGAACACGGTGTGCAGGGTGGACACATAGGCCTCGATGGCGTGGGTCAGAGCGTCCATACCGGTGTAGGCCACCAGGTGGGGCGGCATGGTCTCGGCCAGAGCGGGGTCAACGATGGCCACGTCGGGGGTGATGTTGAAGTCGGCCAGGGGGTACTTGATGCCCTTGTGGTAGTCGGTGATGACGGAGAAGGCAGTGACCTCGGTGGCGGTGCCGGAGGTGGAGGGGATGGCGCAGAACTTGGCCTTCTGGCGCAGCTCGGGGAAGTTGAAGGGGGTGATGAGATCCTCGAAGGTGGTCTCGGGGTACTCATAGAAAGCCCACATGGCCTTGGCGGCGTCGATGGGGGAGCCGCCGCCCATGGCGATGATCCAGTCGGGCTCGAACTCACGCATGACGGCGGCGCCCTTCATGACGGTCTCGACGGAGGGATCGGGCTCCACGTTCTCGATGAGCTTGGTCTCGATGCCGGCTTCCTTCAGGTAGCCCAGAGCTTTGTCCACAAAGCCGAAGCGCTTCATGGAGCCGCCGCCCAGCACCAGAACGGCCTTCTTGCCCTTCAGGGTCTTGAGGGTCTCCAGAGCGTTGGCACCGTAGTAAATGTCACGGGGAAGAGTAAATCTGGACATAGCGCAAACCTCCAAACAAAATGTCAGAATGAATTGACAAAAAAATAACGATTCTTACCGTGGACTATTATGGCACTTTGACAAAGAAATGTCAATATGTATTTTACAATTTTTTCGTAAAAAATCGACGCCCCGGATATTGTTTCCCGAGGCGCCGGCAGATGGAAAAGAGAAGGGAAGGGCATCAGGCCCAAAGCGGGGCGAAGAACCCCAGAGCCAGCTCCGCCGAGCGGGCCAGCAGGGCGGCGCCCAGGGGGAGGGCGTGGTCATCGGTGCGGAAATGGACGCTGTGCCAGCAGGCGTTTTCCCGGCCGGGGAAGCCGGAGCCCAGCCAGTAGAAGAAGCTGGGGATGCCCTGGGAGAGCACGGCGAAGTCCTCGCTGCCCATATCGGGCCGGGGCTGGACCACGTTGTCCGCGCCTACCAGTTCCTCCGCGGCCCGGCGGGCCAGAGCGGTAGTCTCCGGGCCGTTCCAGGTCACGGGCACCTGGGGTTCCAGCACAAAATCCGCCGTACAGCCGTAGGCGGCGGCGATGTCTCTGGACAGGGACTCCAGCTTGGCGGAGGCGTCGGCCAGAACCGCGTCCGAGTGAGCACGCAGGCTGCCCGTCATAGTGAGCAGGTCGGGGGCGAAGTTGTCCGGCGTACCTGCGTGGATGGAGCACACCGAGCACACCAGGCTGTCCAGCGGGTCGGTGCAGCGGCTCACCACGGTCTGGGCGGCGCTGACAATGGCCGCGCCGGGGACGATCACGTCCACGCACTTGTGGGGGGAGCCGCCGTGGCCGCTCTTGCCGTAGAGGGTGAGGGTGAAGTTGTTCTTGCCCGCCATGATGGGGCCGGGGAGCACGGCGATCTGGCCGCAGGGCACCTCCGGCCGGTTGTGGAGGCCGAAAATGGCGGCGGGTTTGCCCACCGCCTTTTCCCACAGGCCGTGGCGCAGCATGGCCGCCGCCCCCTGGGTCACCTCCTCGGCGGGCTGGAAGATGAGCAGCACGGTGCCGGAGAGCTGTTCCCGCCGGGCGGCGAGGAGGCGCGCCGCGCCGTAGAGGCAGGCGGTGTGGAAGTCGTGGCCGCAGGCGTGCATGGCGCCATCCACCTCCGAGGCCCCCGGCCCGTCAGGCTCCTGAAGGGTGATGGCGTCGATGTCCGCCCGCAGGGCCACGGTGGGGCCGGGCTTCCCACCCCGCAGCAGGGCGGCCACGCCGGTCTCCATGCCCAGGTCCAGAAATTCCACCCCCAGGGGCTCCAGCAGGGCGCGGAGTTTTGCCGTGGTGTTGACCTCATGGAAGCTCAGCTCCGGCCTGCGGTGGAGCTCCCCCTTCAATTTCTCCAGCGCGGGCGCCAGGGTCCGCGCCTCCTCCAGCAGCGTCATGGTAAACGCCGTCCTTTCCCGGGAATTTTCCCGATTTTACTTTTTATTCTTTATAGTAGTAGCCCGGATAGGACACGTCCCAGTCCCGGTTGTAGGACATGGTGTCGGGGTCCGACTCCATCTGCGCCATAAACCACAGATCTTCCAGCTTGGGGACATAGAGCTCCAGCTCATCGGTCCGGGGACGATGCTGTTCCATGGGATACCTCCCTTTCCGGGCGTCCTTGCCCTCTCTCTAAAAGTAGTATACAATGAGAAAAGCAAAAGTCAAACCGGAAAGGAAGCGGACCCGTGGCGGAAGCAAAAAATGATTTTACAAAGGGCAGCGTGTCCGGGGCCATCACCAAGCTGGCCCTGCCCATGACGGCGGCCCAGCTGGTGAATATCCTTTATAATATAGTAGACCGGATGTATATTGGCCGCCTGCCCGGCGTGGGGCGGCTGGCCCTCACCGGCGTGGGCCTGGTGCTGCCGGTCATCTCCATTATCATCGGCTTTGCCAACCTGTGCGGCACCGGCGGCGCGCCCCTGTGCTCCATCTGCCGGGGCAAGGGGGACAACGAGGAGGCCGAGTGGGTCCAGGGCAACTCCTTCGCCCTGCTGCTGGGGCTGGGCGTGGTGCTCACCGCCCTCATTCTCCTGTTCCGGCAGCCCATCCTCTACCTCTTCGGCGCCAGCGACGCCACCTTCCCCTACGCGGACAGCTACCTGTCCACCTACGCCCTGGGCACCGTCTTCGTCATGGTCAGCCTGGGCATGAACCCATTCATCAACGCCCAGGGCTTCGGCCGGATGGGAATGCTCACCGTGTCCATCGGCGCGGCGGTGAACATCGTGCTGGACCCCATCTTCATCTTTGACTTCGGCTTCGGACTGGGGGTGCGGGGGGCCGCCATCGCCACCGTCATCTCCCAGGCCTGCTCGGCGGTGTGGGTGCTGTGCTTCCTCACCGGCAAGCGGACCATCCTGCGGCTCCGGCTGAGCCGGATGAAGCTCCAGGCCGCCCGGGTGGCCCGGATCGTGGGCCTGGGCACCTCCGGCTTTGTCATGGCACTCACCAACTCCCTGGTGCAGATACTGTGCAACGCCACTCTCCAGCACTGGGGCGGCGTGGCGTACGGCGACCTGTACGTGGGTGTGATGACCGTCATCAACTCGGTGCGGGAGGTCATTACCATGCCGGTCAGCGGCATCACCCAGGGCTGCCAGCCGGTGCTGGGGTACAACTACGGCGCCAGGGCCAATGACCGGGTCCGCCAGGGCATCCGGTTCACCACAGCGGTGACCATGGGCTATTCGGTGGTCATCTGGGCGGTGGTCATGCTGTTCCCCGCCGCCTTCATCCACCTGTTCAACAGCGACGCGGAACTGATTGCCACCGGCGCGCCCGCCTTCCGCGTCTACTTCTCCATCTTCTTCTGCATGTCCCTCCAGTTTATCGGCCAGTCCATCTTTGTGGGCCTGGGCCGCAGCAAGAACGCCATCTTCTTCTCCCTGCTGCGCAAGGCCTTTATTGTGGCGCCTCTGACGCTGCTGCTGCCGCCTCTGGGTTTTGGGTACAACGGCGTGTTCCTGGCCGAGCCCATCTCCAACGTCATCGGCGGTCTGGCCTGCATCCTCACCATGTACTTCACCGTGTACCGCCCCCTGGCGGCGGAGCGCACAGACCGGGCATCCCTCTGAGGGAGCCCGGTTTTTCTTGCCCCAATGGGGGAAAACTGGTATACTATATACTGAAATGTTATGTCCGGGGGAACCCGGAGGCAGGAGGAACCCCATGAAGCTCATGGTCATCGACGGAAATTCCATCGTCAACCGGGCGTTTTACGGCGTCCATATGCTCACCACCCGGGACGGCCAGCCCACCAACGCGGTGTACGGCTTTCTCACCATTCTCCAGAAGCTGGTGGATGAGGAGCAGCCGGACGCTCTGTGCTGCACCTTTGACCGGAAGGCGCCCACCTTCCGCCACCTGGCCTACGAGGGCTACAAGGCCCAGCGGAAGGGCATGCCCGACGAGCTGGCCTCCCAGATGCCCATCCTCAAGGAAGTGCTGGACGCCATGAACATCCCCCGGTACGAGATGGACGGCTGGGAGGCGGACGACCTCATCGGTACCATCTCGGTGAAGGACGCCGCCGCCGGGTGGGACACGGTGGTGGTCACCGGCGACAAGGACTCCCTCCAGCTGGTCACCGACCGCACCCGGGTGAAGCTGGTGTCCACCCGCATGGGCCAGACCACCACCAAGGAGATGACCCCCGACACCTTCCGGGAGGCCTACGGCTTCAATCCCATCCACATCATCGACCTGAAAGCCCTCATGGGGGACGCCAGCGACAACATCCCCGGCGTCAAGGGCGTGGGGGAGAAGACCGCCATGGACCTGATCCAGCGGTACCACAGCGTGGCGGCCATCTACGCCGACCTGGACAAGGTGGAGGCCAAGCCCGCCGTGCTCAAGAAGCTGACCGAGGGCAGGGAGCAGGCCAAGATGTCCTACGACCTGGCCACCATCCGCACCGACGCACCGCTGGACTTCAAGCCCGAGGACGCCGCCCGGCGGGAGGTGAACCAGGCCGAGCTGTACCAGCTGTTCCTCAGGCTGGAGTTCTCCAAGCTCATCGACAAGATGGGCCTGAAGGCCCCTCAGGGGGAGGCCGCTGTGTCCGACGATGAGAAAACGGTGACCGGCACCTGCGAGAGCGAGGAGGTCACCGACCTGGCCCGGGCCGAGGAGCTGCTGGCCGTCTGGAGAGGGCAGGAGAGCGTGGACGTGCTGGCCCTGCCCGATTTGAACGTGGTGGCGGTGGAGTGGTGGGAGAGCGAGACCCACTCCCGGGCCGCCGTGCTCCGCTCCGACAGGCTGGAGGGGTACAACGGCGTGCTGAAGGCCCTCTTTGCCGCCGATATCAAAAAGAACACCCACGACGTGAAGACCCTGCTCTCCCGGCTGCTGGAGGAGGGGGTGGAGGGGGACGGCTTTGTCTTTGACACCGCCATCGCCGCCTATCTCCTGGCTCCCACCGACGGCAGCTATGAGCTGGAGAAGCTGGGCATGACCTACTTCAACCAGGAGTTCGCCAAGGCCAAGGACACCTACTTGGCCCCCGACGCCTTCTCTCCTCTGGCCGACCAGACGGCGGTGCTGGGCGGACTGCTGCGCCACTGCGCTCTCATCGGGGCGCTGAAAAAGGTCCTGTCGCCCCGTCTGGAGGAGCTGGGCATGCACCAGCTCTACTACGACATCGAGCTGCCCCTGTGCCCCGTGCTCTCGGCCATGGAGCACGCCGGCATGCTGGTGGACCGGAAGGCCCTCTCTGAGTTCGGCGATATGCTGGACGGGCGCATCACCGCCGACCAGGCGGAGATTTATGAGCTGGCGGGGGAGACCTTCAACATCAACTCCACCCAGCAGCTGGGCAAGATCCTCTTCGACAAGCTGGGCCTGCCGCCGGTGAAAAAGACCAAGACCGGCTACTCCACCAACGCCGAGGTGCTGGAGAAGCTGCGGGGCCAGCACCCTATCATCGACAAGATCCTGGAATACCGGCAGTACACCAAGCTGAAGTCCACCTATGTGGACGGCCTGGGCAAGGTGATCGCCCCCGACGGGCGCATCCACACCTCCTTCCAGAACACGGTCACCGCCACCGGGCGGCTCTCCTCCACCGAGCCCAATCTCCAGAATATCCCGGTGCGCACCGAGCTGGGGGCGGAGCTGCGGAAGATGTTCGTGGCCCCCGCCGGGAAGGTGCTGGTGGATGCGGACTACTCCCAGATCGAGCTGCGCCTGCTGGCCCATATCGCCGGGGACGAGCACATGATCGAGGCCTTCCGCACCGGCGAGGACATCCACACCGTCACCGCCGCCCAGGTGTTCGGCGTGCCGGTGGACCAGGTCACCAAGCACATGCGCTCCTCCGCCAAGGCGGTCAACTTCGGCATCGTCTACGGCATCTCCGCCTTCTCCCTGTCCCAGGACATCGGCGTGCCCACCTACGAGGCCAAGGAGTATATCGAAAAATACTTCGCCCGCTTCTCCGGCGTCCACGCCTATATGACCGATGTGGTCAACCGGGCCAAGGCCGACGGCTATGTGTCCACCCTGTTCGGCCGCCGCCGCTGGCTGCCCGAGCTCAAGTCCTCCAACTTCAATACCCGCTCCTTCGGCGAGCGGGTGGCCCTCAATATGCCCATCCAGGGCACGGCCGCCGATATCATGAAGCTGGCCATGATCCATGTCCACAGCCGCCTGCGGGAGGAGGGACTTCAGGCCAGGCTCATCCTCCAGGTCCACGACGAGCTGATCGTGGAGTGCCCCGAGGAGGAGGCGGAGACCGTCAAGGCCCTGCTCTCCCGGGAGATGGAGTCGGTGGCCAAGCTGTCCGTGCCCCTCATCGCGGATGCTGCCGCCGGCAAGAGCTGGGCGGAGGCCAAGGGCTAAATCAACAGACAACAGGAGTATCAGAACATGAATTACAAGCTGCTTCCCATGGACCGCTCCACGGTGCCCGATGTGGCGGCCATTGAGCGGGAGTGTTTTTCCCAGCCCTGGTCAGAGGATATGCTGACCGAGGAGCTGTACAACGACAACGCGTCCTTCATCGTGGCGGTGGCCGACGACGGCACCGTCCTGGGCTACGCCGGCCTCACCGTGGTGCTGGACGAGGGGTATATCAACAACATCGCCGTCAAGACCCAGTACCGCCGTATGGGCGTGGCCGACGCTCTGCTGGGGGCTTTCATCCGCTTCGGGGAGGAACACCTGGCCTTCCTCACGCTGGAGGTGCGGGCGTCCAACGACAAGGCCATCTCCCTCTATACAAAAAACGGCTTTGTCCAGGAGGGACGGCGGAAGGACTACTACAAGGACCCCAAGGAGGATGCCATCCTCATGACCCGGCGCTTCAATCAAGAGGGGAAGGCGTGACCGGCGGAGAGATCCGTCTTCTGGACGCCGCTGCCCTCCGGCGGGTGTACCGGGACCATGTGAAGGCGGACTTTCCGCCCGCCGAGCGCAAGCCCCTGGCTATGATTGAGGCACAGGTCCGCACCGGACAGTACGACACCCTGGGCCTGTTCCGGGGGGAGGAGCTGCTGGCCTACGCCTTCCTGTGGCGGGACAAGGAGGGGCGCTGTGTCCTGCTGGACTACCTGGCGGTGTGCCGGGGCGGCCGGGGACAGGGCACGGGGAGCGCTTTTCTGGAACAGCTGAAAGACCACTACGGCGGCTTTGACGGCCTGCTGGTGGAGGCCGAGGCGGAGGACCCCAAGGCGGGGGAGGAGGCCAACGCCCTGCGCCGCCGGCGGATCGGTTTCTACCGCCGCTGCGGGTTCCGTATGCTGGACTACCGGGCCCGCCTCTTCGGCGTGACCTACTCTATGCTGGCCTCCGGCACCCTCACCGATGCCGACGCCCTGGCCGCCCACCGGCGGCACTACCGTCTGGACGAGCCCGGGTTCAACCCGCTCCGGGCCATGGCGGAAATTCCCTGTTCGTCGGGCAGCGCGCCCTCCAGCTCGTGACCTAGGGACAGACCCAGCCGCAGCCCGGCGGAGAATGTGAGAATCCCCCAGGTCTCCATCAGAAGGTTGCGGCTGTCCACCAGCTCCAGCGCTTCGCCGGATTTTAAAGCCGCGTCCCACCCTGCCAGCGCCGCTTCGTAGGCGGGGGACTGGCAGAGAAGGTCCCGCCGCTGGGCAATGAATTGCAGGTAGAGCTGATGGGAGAAGGGTTCCATTTTGCATACCTCCGTAACTAGACGTTTTATGTCTGGTTACATGATACCAGACATAAAACGTCCTGTCAAGGAGGCGAAGGCGGATGTATCCGCAGCCAATCAGATTGAAAGAGCTGAGAGAAAATGCAGGCTTGAAACAGACCGAGCTGGCGGCTATGATGGGAATTACAGAGCGCCAGTACCAGCGCTATGAGCGGGGAGAGGGAGAGCCCAAGCTGGCCGGTTGGATTTGGCTGGCGGACTACTTCCAGGTCTCGCTGGACTACCTGGTGGGACGGTCGGACAAGCCTGACATGGACTGAGGCACTTTATCGGAGTGGAGGTGCGGTATGAAACCCATCCGCTTAAAGGAACTTCGCATAGAAAAGGGCCTCCGCCAGGCTGAGATGGCCGAAAAGATGGGGGTTGTCCTCCGCCAGTATCAGCGCTATGAGAGCGGCGAGCAGGAGCCCAAGCTGGCCGGTTGGATCTGGCTGGCGGACTACTTCCAGGTCTCACTGGACTACCTGGTGGGGCGGTCAGAGGACCCGGCCCTCCACTGATGGAACGAAAGAAGGAATTTCCATGAATATATTAGCCATTGAATCCTCCTGCGACGAGACCGCCGTGGCGGTGGTGCGGGACGGCCGCACCGTATTGTCCGACGCCATCGCCTCCCAGGCGGATATGCACGCCATCTACGGCGGCGTGGTGCCCGAGATCGCCTCCCGCAAGCACATCGAGGCCATTGCCGGGCTGTCCGACCAGGCCCTGGCTCAGGCGGGAGTGACCAAGGGGGACATCGACGCCGTGGCTGTCACCTACGCCCCCGGCCTCATCGGCGCGGTGCTGGTGGGGGTCAACTTCGCCAAGTCCGTGGCCTTCGCTCTGGATGTGCCCCTGGTGCCCGTCCACCACGTCCGTGGCCACATCGCCGCCAACTACATCACCCACCCCGACCTGGAGCCTCCCTTTGTGTGCCTGTGCGTCTCCGGCGGCACCACCGCCATTGTGGACGTGCGCAGCTACACGGATATGGAGGTCATGGGCGCCACCCGGGACGACGCGGCGGGGGAGTGCTTTGACAAGGTGGCCCGGGTGCTGGGCATCGGCTACCCCGGCGGGGCCCCCATGGACCGGCTCTCCCAGGGCGGGGACGACAGCAAATACCCCTTCCCCTCGGTCCATGTGGACGGCGCGCCCCTGGATATGTCCTTCTCGGGGCTGAAGACCGCTGCCATCAACCTGATCCACAACGCCCAGCAGAAGGGGGAGGAGCTGGACCTGCCCGCTCTGGCCGCCTCCTTCGGCGCGGCGGTGAGCCATATGCTGGTGCCCAGGGCCATGGAGGCCGCCCGGATGAAGGGGTACGGCAAGGTGGCCGTGGCGGGGGGCGTGGCGGCCAACAGCCGCATCCGGGCCGATCTGGAGCGCTCCTGCCGGGAGAGCGGCGACAAGCTCTACCTTCCCCAGCTGAGCCTGTGCGGCGACAACGGCGCCATGATCGGCTGCCAGGGCTATTACGAATACTGCGCCGGGAAGCGGGCGGGCATGGATCTGAACGCCTACGCCACCCGGGACATTGGAAAGGGCTGAGCAATCAGCCCTTTCTTTTTGCATAAGAGGGACGGAAACAATGCAGAAAAGAAAAATAATTAAATTATGTAAACTAAATGGGGCGAAAGGCGGTGCAAAACTGATGTGCAAAACTAAGTGGATAAGTGGAATAACTCTGAAAAATCAGGGGGAAACCGGTGTGAAAAACCCGGTGGAAAATGTGCATAACATCTAGTAGACGGCATTATTGGATGGTGTTACGTTAACAGAAGAAGCCCGCAGAAACGACAAAACAGCCTGGGGAAAAGCGGGGAGGAGCGGTCAAAAGGGAGAAAGGAGGAGGCGAAAAAACGGGGAGTACCGGGAACTTTGGCGGTATGGCTGGAAAAAAGAAGAATCCTGAGCGGAAAAAATGCAGGTTGTCTGGCAGAATGCAGAGTAAATATACCGTTAGTATATTAACAGCGGAAAAGAAAACCGGAGATTGACGGAGAGACGAAAATATGGTATGATTACTTGTCGTCAGCAGACAGGAAAAGCGAATATGCTGGTATAGCTCAGTCGGTAGAGCAGCTGATTCGTAATCAGCAGGTCGTGTGTTCGAGTCACATTACCAGCTCCAGCAAGAGGACTTCCGCCGGGATGTCCTCTTGTTTTTTGCTTTGATGCGGCGTTTTCAGAAAGAGAAAATGCTCAGATCGGGATGGAGAAATTTCAGCTTCTGTGATATGATGAAAAGCCGCAGAGACAGGCCGCAGCACCGGCCTGTACATAAAAACAGCACAGCCGTCAGAAAGCCCAGGTGGAAAGCAATGCAGACAAGCCCAATTTCCGAGCGGGAGAACATCTTTCAGAATCTCCCCGTCCCATCCGCCCTGCGGAAGATGATCGTCCCGGCGGTGACCAGCCAGCTGATCGTCCTGATCTACAACATGGCGGACACCTTTTTCGTGGGGAAGACCAACAACCCCTACATGGTGGCGGGCGCATCTCTGATCCTGCCCGTGTTCAACATCACCCTCTGCCTGGCCGGACTGGCGGGCATCGGCGGCGGCTCCCTGATCTCCCGCCTGCTGGGCCAGTCCCGGGAGGATGAGGCCAGACGGGTCAGCGCCTTCTCCCTATACCTGGGGCTGCTGATCGCGGCGCTCTTCGCCGCGGGCATCGGGATCTTTATGGAGCCCGTTCTGCAGCTGCTGGGCGCGGGAGACAACACCTATCAATACGCCAGGCAGTACGTCACCTGCGTCATCGTCATCGGCGGCATCCCCACGGTGCTCTCCAATGTGCTGTCCAACCTGATCCGAAGCATCGGCCGCTCCAAGGAGGCCAGCGCAGGCATCATCCTGGGCGGACTGCTGAACATCGCCGCGGACTGCTGAACATCGCCCTGAACCCCCTGTTCATGTTCGTGCTGCTGCCCGACGGGCAGGAGGTGCTGGGGGCCGGTATTGCCACCTGCCTGTCCAACTGTGTGGCCTTCCTCTTTTTTGTGGGTGTGCTGGTGCGGATGGGCCGGGACAGGGCCATCACCTTTTCCTTGAAGGTGGGGCTGCCCAGTAAGGAGAGCGTCATCGCCGTGTTCGGCGTGGGCATCCCATCGGCCATCACCACCTTCCTCTTTGATCTGGACTATGTGATCATCGACAAGCTGATGGTCTCCTATGACGACCTGGCCCTGGCCGCCGTGGGCATCGTGCTGAAGGTGGAGCGCTTCCCGCTGAACGTGGGCATCGGAATCTGCCAGGGCATGATGCCGCTGGTGGCCTACAACTACTCCGCGGGAAATGAAAAGCGGATGAACGACGCCATCCGCCTCTCCCGCACCCTGGGCCTGGTGATCGCGGGCATCAGCATCGTGCTCTACGAACTGTTTGCCGTCCAGTTCTCCCACCTGTTCATCGCCGACGTCCAGACCGTGAGCCTGGCCTCCCAGTTCCTGCGCATCCGGGTGCTGGCCACGCCCCTGATGTTTATGAGCTTCTTCACCGTCTACCTGTTCCAGGCCTTCGGAAAGGGGCGGATCTCTCTCTTCCTGGGCGTGACCCGGTGGCTGGTGTTCAACATCCCCATGCTGTTCCTGCTTAATACCATCTTCGGCATGTTCGGCCTGGTCTGGTCCCAGGCCGCGGCGGATACCCTGACCGTGCTCCTGTCCGTCTATGTGTACTGGAGATACCGCCCCGCTGTGGGAAGCCTTCAGCGGAAGATCGACTGATCGGATGAGACGCCCCCTGCATCGAGCTTCGATGCAGGGGGCGTTTTGCGTCGAGGCGGCAGTCCCGGCAGCGAGAAGGGCGGATTGCGGTTGGAATACGCCGGCGCACGGTTGCAATTCCATTTCTGGGCGAATATTCCTTTGAAAGAAAAAAGAAAAAATATGATTTGTTTACTTTATATGGAAGCTACTTTTTACGATGATGCATTTTACATAAAATTCAAGATAGAAAATATATGTGTAACTTCCTTAATATAGAAAAAACACGAAAAAATATTTTTAATATGCTAGCATGGTAGAGTGTTAGCCCTTGAAAGTACGGAAAAATTTTGCTATAGTAAACAGGTCGGGATTGCCTGCTAGTCAATATCCTGGAAAGGAGGACTCCCTTTTGCTGCAGAGACCAGGTGCAGTAGGCGGCAATCCATATTTTCTTTGGGTTGGAAGATTCACAAGGAGGGAAAAGAATGAAACGATGTAAAAAATGGCTGACGTGTCTGCTTGCGGTAGTCATGGCCGTCAGCTGCCTGTGTGTGCCTGCGATGGCTGTGGAGACCGAGAAGGTCCCCGCGGTGCAGCTCACCACGGCTGACTGGTACGAAGAAGGAAGCCAGGTGGAGGTGGCCATCAACGCTCTCGTCAGCGGCATGGTCGCCGACGGCAGACTGACTGTCAAGTATGACGCGGACAAGCTCTCCTACGCCTCCGCCGAGCTGGACAGCACCTGGGCCGAGCAGGCCAAAACGGTGCTCTCCGTCAACACTGACGTGCCCGGCCAGGTGACCCTGGCCTTTGCCGGCACGGAAGCCGTGGATGCGGGCGCGTTCATCACGGTTTGCTTCAACTCCGTGGCCGGCGGTACGACCACCATCTCTCTGGCCGGTGAGGCCGGCGGGGACTATATCTCCGGTCTGAATACCGGTGATGGCGGGTACACCCTGGCTGCAGAGGTGTCCACCGCCATCGGAGACCTTTATTCCCCGGTGCCCGGCGGATGGCCTTCGGATGACTCCGAGATTCCTGACGACGACACGCCCACCGGCGGCCAGCCCGGCGACAAGTGCGACGGCGGTGCCGACTGCCCCAGCCACAACTTCACCGATGTGAGCGTCGACTCCATCTACCATGAGGGCATTGACTTTATGGTGAAGAACGGCTACATGAACGGCGTGTCCGCCACCTCTTTCGCGCCTACCATGACCATGAACCGCGGCATGATCGTCACCATCCTCTACCGGATGTCCGGTGCGCCCGCTGTGACCGGCAGCAATCCCTTCACCGACGTGAAGAGCACGGACTACTGCTATGACGCAGTGCGCTGGGCTGTGGAGAGCGGCATCACCAAGGGCGTGTCCGCCACGGAGTTCAACCCCAACGGCCTGCTGACCAGACAGGAGATCGCCGCCTTCCTCTACCGGTATGCGGAGCTCGTGGGCTATGACACCACCAAGTCCGGCAATATCCAGCTGTACCAGGATGCGGATCAGGTGTTCGACTGGGCCCAGGATGCCATGAAGTGGGCGGTTGGCTCCGAGATCATCAAGGGTGCCAGCGCCACGCAGCTCAAGCCCGCGGACAATGCCACCCGTGAGCAGATCGCCGTTATGGTCTGGCGTCTCGTGACCGCCAACCAGGGCTAAGAAAGGCAGGTAGAGCGATATTATGAAGAAAAGAATCCCAGCCTTACTGCTGGCGCTGGTCATGACGTGCAGTACGCTGCCCATGTCCGCCATGGCGCAGGATATCAGCTTTGCTGCATCCAGAGAAGCGGTCACCGACGACTCCGTGGGTCCCCTGTCTCTGGCCGGCGTCGCCGAGGACAGTGACACCGCGCAGGTGGATACCCTCAGCGAGGACAACGCCCAGGACGACGTGAACGTGACCGCCGAAGAGGTGGACAACGACGCGAATACCGTGGGTCTGGACGTGGACGGGGAGAGCCCCGCCAAGACGCAGGAGCCCGAGGCGGACGACCTGGTCACCTTCGTGGTCAACCTGAAGCAGGACTCCCTGCTGGACGCCGGCTTCTCCGTGGAGGAGATCTCCGAGGGGACCAGCGAAGTGGAGTCCTACCGTGAGGAGCAGGAGGCCGTCCTGGACGACTTCATCGACGAACTCACCGCCGCCTATGGCGACGAGGAGGGCTTCTCCATCGGCTATACTTACACTGCCACCACCACAGGCCTCTCCGTGACCACCGCCTATGGCAACAAGAGCGAGATCGCTCAGATGCCCCAGGTGTCCCTGGTCTATGTGGCGCCCATGTTCCAGGTGCCCGAGGATCAGGAGAGCCTGTCTCCCATGACCACCAATGCCACTACCATGATCGGCTCCAATATCCTCAATGAGTCCGGCTACACCGGCAAGGGCATGCGGATCGCCATCCTGGATACCGGCATTTACATGGACAGCCCCAACTTTGCCCCGCTGAGCGATGACCAGCTGGACGATCCCCTGACCGTTGCGGAGCTGCAGTCCGTGTGGAACGATCTGAACGCCTCCCAGGGCAATGGCAACCCGGCCCTTACTTACCGCAACACCAAGATCCCCTTCGCCTATAACTACAACGACGGGAATCTGGATGCCTCCCACAACGGCACCGGCAGCGACCACGGCACCCACGTGGCCGGTATTGCCGCCGCCAACAAGATCGAGTCGGGCACCGGCTCCGACGTGGTGGGCGTGGCGCCCGAGGCCCAGCTGCTGGTCATGAAGGTCTTCGGCGGCGACGGCGCCGGCTGGGACGTGGTCATGGCCGGCCTGGAGGACTGCGTGTATCTGGATGTGGACGCGGCCAACCTGTCTCTGGGCTCCGCCGCCGGCTTTACCGACGCTGACGCCGACATGACCGCCATCCTCACCGCCCTGGAGGAGGCCGGCGTGCAGGTGGTCATCGCCTCCGGCAACGACACCAACAGCGCCCTCCAGAACCTCCACGGCTACAACATGTCCAAGATCACCGACCCCGATAACGGCCTGACCGGTTCTCCTGGTACCTTCTCCGCCGCCCTCTCTGTCGCCTCTGTGGACAACGACAAGAACACCATGATGTACTTCACCGTTGGCGACAAGAACATCGGCTACACCGACAACGGCAACCCCAACACGCTGGCGCGCCTGCTGAACACCAGCGGCCAGGCCGACTACGACTTTGTGGTCATCGACGGCTTCGGCGAGAGCGCCGAGGAGTTTGCCGCGGCTGAGGGCAAGATCGCCGTGGTCTCCCGCGGCGGCGGCGTGGCCTTCACCGACAAGCAGCAGAATGCTCAGGACGCCGGCGCGGTGGCCCTGATCATCTACAACAACGTGGCCGGCGCCCTGAACATGGGCATCAACACCGGCAGCGACTTCATCCCCTGCGTGTCCATCTCCAATACGGACGGCGCCTACCTGGCTGAGATGGGAGAGGGCACCCTGACCATCTCCGGCGAGTCCATGTCCTTCCAGCTGCCCAAGACCATCAGCGACTTCTCCTCCTGGGGCCCCACCCCTGACCTGAAGCTCAAGCCCGAGATCGCTGGCGTGGGCGGCAACATCTACTCCACCCGTGATCCCGAGTACGTCTCCTCCGGCTATGGCTACATGAGCGGTACCTCCATGGCCACCCCCCAGATCTCCGGCGCTGTGGCAGTGCTGCGGCAGTATCTGGAGAAAAAGTATCCCGACATGTCCAAGAAGGACCTGCGCGTGCTGGAGGCCCAGCTGCTGATGAGCACCGCCGATCCCATTACCCTCAACGACCTGCCTGTCTCTCCCCGTGCTCAGGGCGCCGGCCTGGCCAATCTGGTGGAGTCCACCAGCACTGAGGCCTATCTGGCCAGCACCAGCAACAGCGAGAACCGGCCCAAGGGCGAGTTCGGCGACGATCCCGAAAAGACCGGCGTCTACTCCTTCCCCTTCACCGTAACCAACATCTCCGATGAGGCCCAGACCTACACCGTGGGCTCCGATGTGCTCACCGAGACCATTGCCTATGACGAGTACATCGCCAACACCGCTTACGGCCTGGCCTCCAAGGTGACTGTGACCGCCAACAACGCCGACTACCTGGACTACGACTTCAACGGCGACGGCAAGGTCACCACCGCCGACGCCCGGATGCTCCTGCGCCATGTGGAAGGCGTGGAGGCCATTCCCGACACCAACCCCTGCTATGGCAACCTGGACGTCACCAGCGACGGTGTGGTGGACGAGAAAGACGTCTCTGCGCTGACCGACCTGTGCGCTGGCAAGATTCTGGTTCCCGCCGGCAAGACCGTGAACCTGACCGCCCACATCGTCCTCACCGACGCGGACAAGGCGTACATGAACCAGTTCCCCAACGGCATCTATGTGGAGGGCTTTGTCTACCTCTATAATCAGGACGCCGAGGGCGTGGATCTGAACATGCCTTTCCTGGGCTTCTACGGCGACTGGTCCGCCGCTCCTGTCTTTGACGACGTGGACAATCCCAGCCTGTACGGCCGCACCGTGTACACCTTCAACCAGACCGTGCTGGGCACCAACCCCTACATCCGCAGCAGCAGCCGCACCGGCGAGGAGTACAACACCTTCTCCTACGCCAATCCTCTGGCTGAGCTGGACTTCGGTATGCTCCGTAACGCCAAGAAGCTCAGCTTCACCGTCACGGACAGCACCGACAGCAGCAAGCAGTACTTCAATTTCGAGACAGATTACGCCACCAAGAGTTACTACAACTCCACCTACGCGTTCATCTTCCCCTTCTACATCTATAACGCCGACGAGACGGAGAACTATGTCTGGCGCGGCCTGGATGCCGACGGCAATCAGCTGCCCGACGGCACCAAGGCGATCTACACCGTGAACGCCTGGCTGGACGACGGCGACGACATCGTGGACGACACCTGGTCCTTCCCCGTCACCCTGGATTCCGTCAAGCCTCAGATCCTCAACAGCGACAGCCTGCAGGATGCGGTCAACATCAACAAGGAGACCGGCGAGATCTCCCTGACCCTGGAGATGCAGGACAACACCAACCTGGCCGCCGTCCTCTTTGTGGACGAGGACAACAACCTGCTGGGCCGCTACGAAGTGGCCAACGAGCCCGGCGAGTCTGTCACCGAGACCTGCAACATCACCGGCTTCGGCCCCGACTTCACCATCGTGCTGGCGGACTACGCCTGCAACGAGCTGGAGCTGAGTGTGTCCCTGGAGCTGGGCGAGTACGCCGGCAAGAAGCCCGCGCCCAAAGCGCTGGATTCCGGCCGCCTGTACGGCAGCGAGGCCTCCGGCCTGTCCACCCTGGAGCAGGGCTGGTTCAGCATTGACAAGAACGACCTTACCGACCTGCGCAACGAGACCGGCGAGACCACCACTTACTTCTCCGCCGAGTACGTCAACGGCCGCATCGTGGCCCAGCGCAACAACGGCGACCTGGTCCTGCTGACGCCCTACAGCTCCTACTGGGAGACCTACACCATCGAGAAGAGCTCCAAGAGCGAGGGCCAGCCCGGCTTCGTGACCTACTACGACATGGCCCTGGACTATGTGGGTCAGGACGACGGCGACTATGTCTCCGTTGACCGCCTGTACGCGGTGGGCTGGACCTATGCCGGCGACACCGACGGCGACACCAAGGACGACGGCATCAACGGCCTGTACCGTCTGGACTTCTACACCAACGGCTATTTCAGCGCCAGCACCATCGCGGAGCTCACCGGCCTGAACGACGGCCAGGAGATCGTGACCCTGGCCTGCGACGACAACGGCCAGCTCTACGGCATCTCCACCGACGCCATCTTCTACAAGATCGACAAGGCCACCGGCGAGTGTACCGAGGTGCGTGCGCTGACCGAGTTCAGCGGCAAGCCCAACTACACCGGCCTGAACGTGGTCCAGTCCATGTGCTTTGACCACGAGCAGGACCTGATCTACTGGGTCGCCCACAGCCAGACGCCTACCGGCGGCACCTACATCGACGTCTGCTACGTCTACACCATCGACCCCGCCACCGGCGAGATGACCGAGCTGGGTACCTACGGTCCCACCGCCGCCTCCGCTCTGTTCATCCCCACCGACATGGAGTCCGACCTCATCAACTTCACCGACGCCAAGGCCACCAATGTCAGCCTGAGCCCCTATGAGACCTGGCTGTTGGAGGGCCGCAGCATGCGCATGGAGGCTCAGTGGACGCCCTGGAACGCTCAGACCCACCCGATCACCTGGGACAGCAGCAACAAGGACGTGGCCACGGTTTCCGCCAGCGGCTATGTGACCGCCCTGTCCGCGGGCGACACCACCATCTCCGCCACCACCCAGATCTATGACTGGGAGGGCAACCTGGTTGACACCACTGTTACCTCCACTGTCCACGTGGTTGCCTCCAGCGACGAGATCTTCGGCTACATTGTCACCGACGACAACAACAACGCCAACCAGTTCAAGTGGGTGACCTACAGCGATCAGACGCCCAACACCATCACCCATCTGTCCGCTCCCACCACCAGCGTCATCAGCGACGGCGAGGTCGTCACCAGCCCCGCTCTGTGGCAGGGCGGCGCCTACTATGACGGCTATGTCTACACCGTCACCATGGAGCAGTGGACCGAGGACAACTTGATCTACTCCGGCACCTCCCTCTACAAGACCCAGGTGACCAAGGGCGCCACCCCCGCTGAGACCGTCTTCGGCGAGCCCGAGAAGGTGGGCAACACCCTGGACATCGAAGTGGGCAACCTGGGCTTCGACTACAACACCGGTCGGCTCTACGGCGTGGACCTCACCCACAACGGCCTGTGCATCGTGGACCGGAGCACCGGCTCCGTGGATCCCCTGGTGGAGTTCTATGATCCCGACGGAAACTTCAACACCCTGATGACCGCCATGACCGTCATCTGCAAGGGCGATGACACCATCATCCTCTGCGCCGACATGGACGGCAAGCTCTACACGGTCAACCCCGACACCGGTGCGCTCAGCTGCGTCTACCAGGGCAACGGCCAGGAGTACTGGTACTACGCTGCCATGGGCTACGACTACAACACCGGCAACATCTACTGGAACCCCAGCATGGACTCCGGCAACAACCCCCTGAACCTGGTGGTTCTCCAGGAGAACGAGTGGGAGCCTGGCACCTACACCGCCCAGGTCACTGACATCGGCGATGTGGCCAGCAAGTACGGCGTGGAGCAGGTCGTCATCTTCACCATCCCCGATGACGAGCTGGAGGCCAAGACCATCCCCGTGGAGGGCATCTCCATCACCAACGGCGACAGCATCACCAACCTGGCGGGCGCTCAGGTCCAGCTGAAGACCCAGACCGAGCCTCTCCATCCCACGGTCCAGACCCGTACTTGGGAGTCCAGCAACCCCGACGTGGCCTCCGTGGACAAGTTCGGTATGATCACCTGCAAGCAGCCCGGCACCGCCACCATCACCGTGGAGCTGGAGGGCTTCACCGACACCATCGACGTGACCGTGCTCCCCTCCGCTGGTAATCTGGACGCCTTCGTGGTCTCCGACCAGGGCGGCAGCGGCTACTTCGACTTCTGGCTGAACGTCAACGACTATGCGCCTTCCTCCATCGAGCTGGCCGACAGCAAGATCGGCGTCTACAGCATGCGCACCGGCGCCTACTTCGACGGCGACTACTATGTCTACGACTCTGTGGGCAACTTCCTGCGCATCAACGCCGAGGACCACAACCAGTTCACCACCCTGGGCACCGTCAGCGATGTGGTCAGCGCCATGGCCTACGACTACACCACCAATACCATGTACGCTGTCACCCCGGCCACGCAGGCCTACAACAGCCAGACCGGCAACTACGATTTGGTCTGTGGCAAGCTGTGCACCGTGGATCTGAGCAACGGCGAGCTGACCGAGGTCGCCCAGCTGGACGCTCCCGTCTTTGCCCTGGCCGCTGACAACAACGGCACCCTGTACGGCATCGGCGGCATGGTCTTCAGCGACGACACGACCATCCCCACCAAGCTGGTCACCATCGACACCGCCACCGGCGCGTGCACCGAGATGACCGAGTACACCGACAGCCTGGCGTCCATGTACATCTGCGCCGACCCCTACATGGGTTCCTACCGGCCTCAGATGACCTATGACGCCGCCACCAACCGCCTGTACCTGGCGGCCACCGGCAAGGAGCTCACTCCTTACGGCTACTACGACAACGCCTCCTACGGCCTGGTGATGATCCAGCTGGGCGACAACGCCGCTGTGACCAACCTGGGCAAGATGGCTCTGGTGATCAGAGACCAGGCCAAGGTGGGCATGCTGTTCATGGGCCTGCTGTGCGCGGTGCCCGATGCCAGCGAGCTGCCCGAGAGCGAGGCCATTGCGGTTGAGATCAACAAGGACTACGCCGCCTGCGTCGTCAACGGCCAGACTCAGCTGCGCGCTGAGGTCAAGCCCTCCGGCGTGGACCAGACCGTTGCGTGGAGCACCAGCGACGATCAGATCGCCACGGTGGACGAGAACGGCATGGTGACCGGCGTCGCGCCCGGCGTTGTCACCATCACCGCCACTCAGGGCGATCTGAGCGACACCTGCCAGGTGACCGTGGCGGCCGCCACCAGCGGCTCCGTGGCCTACACCGTGACCCCCTCCGAGGGCCTCATCTCCTTCGATCCCGAGGCTCCCTATGAGTACACCGTGGTGGACAGCACCGTCAACGGCAACGTGGTGGGCATGGACATCAGCGGCGACACCATGTACTACATGGTGGAGGACCCCGACTATCAGTTCCCCTGCATCTACCGCTATGACCTGAACACCGGCATGAACACCTTCCTGGGCTGCATCATCACCAGCATCGTGAACTACTCCGATATGGCCTATGATGATGTGAACGACATCCTGTACGTGACCTCCGGCAACTACATCGAGCAGTATGCCCTGTCCAACCTGGGCACGGATCCTCTGCTGTACACCGCCGAGCAGCTCCTGCCTGACACGCCTCAGGCTCTGACTGTGGTGGACGGCACCCTGTACGTGGTGGTGCGTGAGAACACCGTTGCCGAGGGTGCCTTCACCTCCCTCATGGTGGTGGACTTCAACGCCTCCGGCATGAAGTACCACTACGTGAAGCGGCACCTGGGTGTGGACACTGCCAACAACGTCTGTGAGATGGACTACAACCCCTTCACCGGCACGTTCATCTTCAGCGACGGCAAGAACTGCCTGTACTCCATCAGCCTGGACGGCGAGACCATCATCCCCATCGACTGCGTGGGCGACGTGCTGGAGATCAAGGGCATTGCCATCGGCAGCACCAGTACTGCCACTGAGCCGGATACCGGCGACGACAGCGACAACGGCGAGGCCAATGTCACCGACGAGACCGGCGCCGCTGGTGAGACCAGCGAGACCGAAGAGACCGTCTCTACCGGTGAAACCGGCAAGACCGACGAGACCGGCAGCACCAGCGAGACTGGCGAGACCGGCAGTGTGGAAGACACTGGGGATGCTGAGAATGCGGGCTGATTGATCAGCACCGATCTCATGATCCCAGCCTGACACAGCAAAAAAGGACAGACCGCCCAAACGGGGCGGTCTGTCCTTTTTATGTGTACCGGAATACCAAGTTTGAAAAGCCAGGAGGCGAGGCAGACGGAACTGCTTCGTTTCCTGGCTTTTGTCGTGCTGATGCGCTGCTTAGAGCAGAGAGAGCGGTTTATTTACTGCGGGGGAAGGGGGCTACTGGAAAACGGCCGCCGAGACATCCACCGAGTGGCCGCAGCGGTTGTCAATGTCAATGCCGTTGCCGGAGAACACCGAGCCGTCAAAGTAGATGGTCATCTCGGTGGGCACGTTCTCCAGCAGCACGGCGGTGCCGTTGTTCAGGAACTGGTTGTCCTCATACAGGTCATGGGAGGCGGACTGGCCGGTGGAGTTGAAGTGGAAGCCCACCTGGTTGCCGGTGAAGGTGCACCCGGTCACGTTGACCCAGGCCTCGCCGTAGGCCAGCACGGCGGTCTTGTAGCCGGTAAAGGTGCAGTCCACGGGCCAGAACTTGGCGGGGGCGGAGATACCGATGTCCGTGCCGTCCCCCACAAAGTCCATGTCGTAGAAGTAGTTGATCCAATAATAGCTCCCGCTTCTGAGAGTGACGCTGCCGCGAAGGACGGTGCGGTCCGCGCTGTCGGTGGAGCCGTAGAAGTCGATGGAGCGGCCGGGCAGCTCCAGATCGCCCTCATAGGTCACGGCGGGCAGGTAGACCTCCACCTGGTCGTTGGCGGCGGTCTCGCCGGCGATCTGGTCCAGCAGGGCCTGGAGCTCCTCAATGGTGTCCATGGGGTAGTCCTGCCAGTTGTAGACATGGGTGATGATGGGGGTGATGTGGATGTTCTGCCGCACCCGGATCACGTCGCCGTTCTTCATCTGGACGGTCCATACCACCTGGGGCTCGCCGGAGCTGCCGGTAAAGTCCAGGTAGGACACCATGGCGGCGTCAGGGGAGTAGTCGTCGTGGCTGGGGACCGTGGCCGTGAGGGGAGAGGCGGCGTTCTCGTCCTGGACCACCTCCACGGTGACCTGCTCCACCAGAGGTTCAAATTCAGTCCAGGCGTCCGCGCCGGTGGCGGCGTCGTTGACGTACCAGCGGGAGGGCCAGCGGTAGTTGTCATCCGGGCCGCCCTGCTGATAGATGTCCGGGGCGCTCTGGCAGCGGTCGTTGGGCCAGGCCACCAGCAGCTGATAGGTCCTGTCTTCACTGGCATAGTACACCTCGCCCACACCGTCGTACTCCTGGGGGACATAGGCGCCGAAACGGTTCCACAGGATGGCCGCGGCGGCAGCGATGACAATCAGCGCCGCCAGGCACAGCAGGAGCACCCTGCGGAGGGGAACCGGTTTTCCGGCCTTTTTCCGGGAATGGACATCCCGGGCACAGTGGGGGCAGAAGGCGGCGTTCTCTGGCAGGTCCGCGCCGCAGTGGGGACATTTGCGTTCCATGGTATTTACTCCTTGATATCAAAGGTGGACTGGGACAGGTCCAGGGGCTGGTCGCAGCGGTTGTCGATATCGGTCTGGTTGTTGGAGAATACCGAGCCCTGGAAGTCCATGGTCACGTCGGTGGGGACGGCCTCCAGCAGCACGGCGGTGCCGTTGTTGGAAAAATGGTTGTCGTTGAACAGGGAGTGGTTGACGTACTCTCCGGTGCTGTTGAAGTCAAAACCCACCTGGTTGCCGTCAAAGCGGCAGCTGATGACGTTGACCCAGCAGGTGCCATAGGCCAGCACGCCGGTCTCCCAGTTGGTAAAGGAGCAGTTGGTGGCCCGGAAGAAGGCAGAGGTGGACACGCCGCAGCCCGTCCCGCTGCCTACGAAGTCCAGGTCCTGAAAATACATGATGTCACTGTTGGGACAGGTGACAAAGACGGTGCCGGTGAAGGTGGTGCGGCTGCCGTCGGCATCCGTGGAGCCGTACACGTTGAAGGGGCGGGCCTGGATGGTGAGCTCGCCCTCATAGGTCACGGCGGGCAGATGGAGGTTCACCACGGTGGGCAGGGGGACGTCCTTCTCGATCTGGTCCACCAGGGCCTGGAGGTCCTCCATGGTGTCCATGGGGTAGTCCTCCGGGTAGTAGTCCCTGATCTCAATGAGTTCCGGCTCATAGGTCTGCCGCAGGCGGATGGTGTCCCCGTTCTTCATGTGAAGGGTCCAAACCAGCTCCGCCGGGGTGCTCTCTCCGGTGAAGTCCAGCAGGGAGATGAGGGCGGCGTCGGGGAGGGCCTCATTATAGGCGGGCTGGGAGCATACCATAGGGGAGGGGCTGTCCTCCTGGTGAATGAACTCAGCGGAGGCCGACTCAACCAGCTCCAGAAAGGCCTGGTTGGCGTCCTCGCCGGAGCCGCTGTTGTTGATGTACAGCCGGGAGGGCATCCGGTACTGGCCGTCCGCCTCACAGGAGACGGTCAGCTGGGGCTGGGGGGTGAAGCGGTCGGCGTTGGAGCCCAGCAGCACCTGATAGACGGTGCCGTCCCCGGCGGTGTAGATCACCTGGCCGTACTCGTCGTAGGTTTTGGGCTTCAGCTTCAGCCACAGCCCGCCGGCCACGGCGGAGACAATGACCAGAACCAACAGGACGGTCAGCGCCTTCCTCAGCATGGGCACCGGCACCTTGGCTGCCTTGCGGCGGTGCACGGTCGTGGCGCAATGGGGACAAAAAGAGGCCTCCTCCGGCAGGTCCGCGCCGCAGTGGGGACATTTTTGTTCCATGGCTTATCCTCCGTTTTCCTGGTAGTCCAGCATGGTGTAACCCAGCAGATTGTAGTCCGCGTCCAGCAGCAGGTAGCACATCCAGCGGCCCTCGTTGGGCAGGAATTCCTCCAGCCGCTCGATCTCTCGGCACTGCTGCTCCATATCCGGGTCGTGGAACTGAAGCCACAGGCGGTAGATCTGGGAGTCATCCTTCCGCAGCACCGGGCCCCGGCCCGTGTTGTAGCCCTTCAGGAACCACACCACCCCTGAGGCCTCCAGCTCCTCCGGGGGGATGTAGGTGGAGAAGAGGTTCTGCCATTCGTTCTCGAAGGCGGCGCTCTGCTCCAGGTAGAGGTCAGTGAAGTCGTAGTCGCACAGCGTCACGTCCAGCTGCCACTGGCCATCTCCCAGGTTGGCAGCCGGTCCGATGGAGTAGCCCATCAAGTGGGTGTTGCTGTCAAAGAGCAGCAGATACAGGCTGTCGCCCCCGGCGTTGCGGGCGTTGAACTGGCCCCACTCCCCGTCGGAGCCGCTGGTACCCTGGGAGGACACCAGCGCGGCCATCTGGAAGCAACTGACCAGGTAGTCGTCGATGTTGTCGCTGGTCAGGGAGGTGGTGCCGAAGTTGATATAGGTCACCTTGGGGAAGAACTCCCGCATCAGCTCGGCGGTGACCTTGACCATGCCGTCCTCGTCCTCGGTGAGCACCACTTGATGGACCTCCCCCTTAGGCAGGCCGGTGGGGGCGCTGCTGCGGAGAAAAAGGGCCAGCAGCCCGGCGGCAACTGCCAGGAGCACAAGCACAAGGACTGCGATTTTCAGCCTTTTCCGCCACAGGTGGGCGGGAACCTGGGCCGGCCTCCGGGTCCGGACGCTCTGGGCACAGTGGGGGCAGAAGGAGGCGTCCGCTGGCAGGGGGGCGCCGCAGTGTGGGCAAAGGTGTTCCATGGCAAATCCTCTCTCTGTTCTGCGTCTCTGCGGGTTATTCAAAGGTGGCGTAGGCGATGTCCACCGGGTGGCCGCAGGGGTTGTCGATGTTCATATCGTTGCCGGTGAAGCGGGAGCCGATGAAATTGATGGTCCTGTCGGCGGGTACCTGCTTGAGGAGCACGGCGGTGCCGTTATTGCGGAAGGTGTTGTACTCAAAACGGGTATAGTTGGCGTAATCCCCGGCGCTGTCAAAGCAGAAGCCCACGGTGTTGTCCTCAAACCAGCAGCCCACCGGGTCGCACCAGTCGTCGCCGGTGACCAGCAGCCCGGTGTCCCAGCCGGAGAACAGACAGTTCTCCACCTGGCTCTCGGCGGAGACGGTGAGCCCCACGCCGGAGCCGCTCCCCCGGAAGTCGATATTCTGAATAAAGGATACCGGCTTTTTCTCCGGGGCCATCACCACCGGCCCGGTGAAGGCGGTGCGCATGTTCTTCTCATCCACGCTGCCGTACAGGCTGACGCCCCGGCCCCGGATGGTGAGCCCGCCCTGGTAGTGGACCGGGGGCAGATGGAGGTACACCATGGCGGAGGGGGAGACCGTTTCGGCGATCTGGTCCACCAGGGCCTGGAGCTCCTCGATGGTGTCCATGGGGTAGTCCTCCGGGCAGTAGTCCAGGGTCTCCACCTGTTCCAGGTACAGCTTCTGCCGCAGGCAGATGGTGTCCCCGTTTTTCATGTTGAAGGTCCACACCAGCTCCGCCGGGCTGCTCTGGCCGGAGAGATTCACCACGGTCACCAGGGCCGCGTCGTCGTCGTAGGACTGGTACATGGGCTGGGAGCAGGTCATGGGAGAGGGGCTGTCCTCCGGTTGGATGAGCTGGGCGTAGAAGGTGTCCACCAGTTGGAGGAACATCTGGCTGGCGTTGTGTCCGCTGTCCACGTGGGTGATGAACAGGTTGGAGGCCCGCTCATAGGCCACATACTTCTCCGTCTGCACTGTATATTCCGGCTGGGGGCCGGAGGCGTTGTCCTGGAAGGTGAGGTAGAGATGGTAGGAATTGCTGCCGTTGGAGTATACCACCTCGCCGTAGGCGTCGTAGAGGTCGGGGGTGACGGCCTGGTACAGCGCCGCCCCCAGCAGAAGGCCGCCTGCCGTCAGCAGCACCAGTCCCGCCAGCAAGAGAGCCCGCCGGACCTTTTTCCGCCACATGCGGGCCGGTACCGCCACTTCCTTCCGGGGACGGACAGCCTGGGCGCAGTGGGGGCAGAAGGAGGCCTCCTCCGGCAGCGCCGCGCCGCAGTGGGGGCACGGCCTGGTCCTGCCGCTCATGCTACAGGGCCTCCATCAGCCGCAGCACGTTCTTGTACCGCCGCTGGGGGTTGACGTGGGTGCACCGGTCCACAATGTGCCCCATCCGCCCGCCTGCCAGCTTCCTGGACGGGTGCTCGCCGGTGAGCATCACGTTGATGAGGATGCCCAGGGAGTAGATGTCGGTGCGGATGTCCGACTGGGACAGGCCGTACTGCTCCGGGGCGGCATAGCCGGTGGTGCCCAGGATCTGGGTGTCGTTGTCGTGCTCGGGCTTGTGGAGCCGGGCGGCGTCAAAGTCGATGAGCACCGCCTCATTTCCCCGCAGGATGATATTCTCCGGCTTCACGTCCCGGTGGACCGCGCCGATGGAGTGGAGCACCCACAGGGCCCGGCAGACCTGGGTCACGATTTTCCTGGTCTCCTCCGGGGAGAAGAGGGCGCCTTTGAGGAGAAAGCCCAGGGTGTCCCCCTGAATGAACTCCTCCAGCACCAGATTTTCTCCGTCCTGCTCCGCCACCTCATAGATGGTGGGCAGATTGGGGCAGGTGTAGTCCAGCAGGGCGCGGTAGACCTCGGAATTGCCTGTAAAATGCCGCAGAATGAACTTCTGGCCGGTGGTTTTGTGGCGGATCAGGCGTACACTGCCCCGGGGACTCTCCTTCAGAACCCGGACAAGCTGATACTTCTCGCGCAGAATATCGGACAGCCAAGTATAAATGGAAATCACCCCAAAATCTAAAACACTATGCAGTGGGCATATTGTATCCTCATACCAAATGTTGTAGATTTAGTATATACGATTTACATTTGGAAGTCAAAGAGGAGTGAGAAGCGTGGAGGAGAAGACGACGGACGACCTGAGCCAGGAGCTGATGAGCAAAGACGATATCGACTCCTATATCAAGGAGAACCGCTTCTATTTTTCAGATCGGAGCATTCCTAAGCTGCTCAATACGCTCTATGATAAAAAGGATATCTCCAAGGCGGCCCTGGCCCGCAAGGCGGGGATGAGCGAGGTATACCTGCACCAGGTCTTCTCCGGGCGACGGAAGCCCTCCCGGGACAAGCTGCTCTGCCTGTGCGTGGGACTGGGCGCAACGCTGGACGAGACCCAGCGCCTGCTCCGGCAGGCGGCCCTGGCGGAGATCTACCCCAAAAACAAGCGGGACGCCATCATCGGTTTCGGCATCACTCACCATATGGAGCTGAGCGAGATCAACGACAAGCTCTTTGCCGAAAACGAGAAGACCCTGTTTTAAGCAGCCCAGGACGGGAATGCCGGGCTGTTTAGAAAATCCAGCATGATTACAGGAGGAACGTGCGAATGAAACAGAAGAAGTTCATTTCCATGCTGGCGGCAGGCGCGCTGTGCCTGTCGCTGCTGCCCACGTCGGCCTTTGCCGCCGAGAGCATGGACAACTTCAAGACCGAGCGGGACTACCCCGCCGGCCAGTTCACCGATGTGGTAGCCGGCAGCTGGTACGCCGGGAGCGTGGAGACCGCCTACGAGCTGGGCCTGGTGGAGGGCACCAGCAAGACCACCTTCTCGCCCACCGACCCCATCACCATCAGCTCCACCCTGGCCCTGGCCTGCCGCCTATACAGCACCTACTACGGCGACAACGCCACCTTCACCGGCGGCACCATCTGGTACCAGCCCTATGTGGACTACGCCATTGCCAAGGGCATCATCACCTCCGGCCAGTACAGCGACTACAACGCCAACGCCACCCGCCGGCAGTTTGCCGCCATCATGGCCAAGGCCCTGCCCGCAAGCGCGCTGAAGGGCATCAACACCGTGGAGGACGGCGGCATTCCCGACGTGGCCTCCGGCAGCGCCAACTACGCCGACATCTACACCCTCTACCGGGCCGGCATTCTCACCGGCAGCGACAAGCTGGGCACCTTCCTGCCCGAGACCACCATTGACCGGGCCTCTGTGTCCGCCATCCTCTCCCGCATGGCCATGCCCAGCCAGCGCCAGTCCATCACGCTGAAGAAGGTGGAGGTGGCCGCCACCGCCATCAGCCTCAACCGCAGCACCCTGAGCCTGAAAAACGGCGAGACCTTCCAGCTCAACGCCACCCTGACCCCTGCCAACGCCAGCACCAAGGTGACGTGGAGCGTCAGCAACGACGTGGTGTCCGTCACGGACGACGGCAAGGTCACGGCCAAGCGGGCCGGCTCCGCCATCGTGACCGCCACAGCGGGCAACGTCAGCGCCAAGTGCTCGGTGACGGTCACCGACGTGGCCATCACCCGGGTGGACTTCACCGACTCCAGCGTGGATATGCTGGAGGGCGACAGCCGCAAGCTGTCCGTCTCCGTGGCCCCCTCCAACGCCAGCGTCAGCTCCCTCACCTGGAGCTCGGACAATACCAGAGTGGCCACAGTGTCCCAGGACGGCACCGTTACCGCCGTGGGCGAGGGTACCGCCAAGATTACCGCAAAGGCTCCCAGCGGCAAGTATGACACCTGCTGGGTCTATGTGGACAAGAAGGCCAGCGTCAGCGTGCCTCTCCTCAACCATGAGTACGGCCCCATGAACCTGACCAGCTATTACAGCAGCGGCAAGGTGATGGACACCAACAACATCACCTCCCTGGTCTTTACCAGCGTGGAGTACACCTCCAGCGGAGATAAGTATGAGGTGAAGGCCAGCATTCAGGGCCGGACCACCCGCAGCAACTGCACCGTTGAGCTGTATTTCTACGACGCCAACAACCGCGTCCTGGGGCAGGAGACCATGATCGAGCGGGTGACGGCCAATATGGATTACAACATCCAGGCTCACACCTATATCGACACGGATATCCTGGATAACGCCGTCAGAATGGAGTTCTACTACTACGGCACCCCTGCCGACTACAACGGCGGCGGCTCCGGCGGGTCTACCGGCGGAAATGAGGGCGGCTCCACCGGAGGCGACGAGGGCGGTTCCGGCACTGAGACCCCCGACTATGATTATCCCTATGATACCTATTACGGCTTTGAGGGCATCCCCTCCTTCGACGAGTTCACCAGCAGCAGCCGCACACAGATGGACTACACCGAGGGCAAAAAGGCTGGCTATATGTACGCCTCTGCTACCACAGCGGAGTTCGATTCGTACCGGGCGGCGCTGAAGGAATGCGGCTTCTCGGAGTCCCAGGTGGCCGGTATGTACTTCTACAGCAAGGGAACCCATGGCACCAACGACTACTGGGAGGTCCGGTGCGGCACGACGTCTTCTCCCTATGGAGAGGTGTCTGTAATGGTCATCCTCTCCCATATCAAGTCCTCCAACGAGTGGTAAAACACCAAAACGTGTGCCCCTGCCGTCAGGCAGGGGCACACTCCTTTTATATTATACAAAAAGCGCCGCCCGTCCCACAGGGGACAGACGGCGCTTTATACTACCGGTTAAATTGGGGGATTACACCCAGCCCTGAGCCATCATAGCGTCGGCAACCTTGATGAAGGCGGCCACATTGGCGCCCAGGACATAGTCCTCGGGGGTCTTGCCGTACTCCTGGGCGGCGGCGGACATGTTCTTGTAGATGTTGGACATGATGTCCTTCAGACGGCTGTCAACCTCCTCGAAGGTCCAGGACAGGCGCAGACTGTTCTGGCTCATCTCCAGGGCGGAGACGGCCACGCCGCCGGCGTTGGCGGCCTTGCTGGGCACGAACAGGATGCCGGCCTCGGCGAAGGCGTCCATGGCCTCCAGGGTGGAGGGCATGTTGGAGCCCTCGGTGACCATCCAGCAGCCGTTCTTCAGCAGGCTCTTGGCGGCATCCAGGTCGATCTCGTTCTGGGTGGCGCAGGGCAGGGCGATGTCGCAGGGGATGGTCCAGATGCCCTGCCAGCCCTCGTGGTACTCGGCCTGGGGGTGGGTCTCCACGTACTCGCGGATACGGCCGCGGCGGACTTCCTTGATCTCCTTGATGGTGGCCACGTCCACGCCGTTGTTGTCCACGATGTAGCCGTTGGAGTCGCACATGGCGATGACCACGGCGCCCAGCTCGGTGGCCTTCTCAGCGGCGTAGATGGCCACGTTGCCGGAGCCGGACACGATGACCTTCTGGCCCTGGAAGCTCTTGCCCTTGTGGGACAGGACCTCGTTGGCCAGGTACACCACGCCGTAGCCGGTGGCCTGGGTGCGGGCCAGGGAGCCGCCGTAGCTCAGACCCTTGCCGGTGAGCACGCCGCAGTACTGGCCGGTGATGCGCTTGTACTGGCCGTACAGGTAGCCGATCTCGCGGCCGCCCACGCCGATGTCGCCGGCGGGCACGTCGCAGTCGGGGCCGATGTGGCGATAGAGCTCAGTCATAAAGCTCTGGCAGAAGCGCATGACCTCGTCGTCGCTCTTGCCCTTGGGGTCAAAGTCGCTGCCGCCCTTGCCGCCGCCGATGGGCAGGCCGGTGAGGGAGTTCTTGAAGATCTGCTCAAAGCCCAGGAACTTCATGACGCTCTGGTTGACAGTGGGGTGGAAGCGTAGGCCGCCCTTGTAGGGGCCGATGGCGCTGTTGAACTGGACGCGGAAGCCACGGTTGATCTGGTACTCGCCCTTGTCGTCGATCCAGGGCACACGGAAGGTGATGATTCGCTCGGGCTCGGTCAGCCGCTCCAGGAGCTTGGCCTTCTGATACTCGGGGTGGCGCTCCACGATGGGGCGCAGGGAATTGAGCACCTCAGTGGCGGTTTGCAGAAACTCCGGCTCATTGGGGTTCTTGGCCCGGATGTCCGACAGTACCTGACTCACATAATCCATGATGTTTACCTCCTGATCTGTAGCGCGGTCTCCTGTGGGGAGCCGCTGCTGAGATATATCTGCGGTAGCCCGGGGCGCCCTCCGCTGCTGAGAAAATGGACGGCGCTGCCCTGCGCACTACATTGGAAATAGTATACTGTCTTACCCCCGGTATCTGTCAATAGTTTTTTGCAGGATTTTTCAAAAAACTTGCGTAAAAAACCGTTCAGCCCGTAGGAATCCATATGTCGGGGAGAAATCAGGCAAGTTTTGTCCTTGGGGGCTGCACTTCTCAGAACAGATTGATGAATGCGTTGATCTCGGAAAAGAGCTTTTTGTTCTGGCTCCAGATGAGGCAGACCCGGGGGCTGAAGTTCAGATCCTCCAGGTGGCGGATGACCAGAGAGGAGTCCGTGTTGATAACGGCGGAGGTGTAGGGTGCGATGGCGATGCCGATGCCGGCCTGCGCCCAGCTGAGGGAGGACTGAATCCCATCGTTCTCGCATATGATGTGGGGCGTAAAGCCGTGCTTGCGGCAGGCGGTGATCAGCATCTCCCGGTAGCGGCGGTGGGTCACCAGCGGCTTGCCCTGAAGATCCTCCAGGGGAATGGTATCGCTGTCGTTTCCCTCAAAGAAATAGGGCTTGGCCAGGGCCACGAAGTGGTCCGCCTCACCGGGCGGGAGGAGCGGGTTGCGGATGGGCACCACGTGGAAGGTGGTCACATTGAACGGCTCGCGCACAAAGCCGATGTCTGCCTCGTTCTCCCGCAGTGCGGACAGGACGGATTCCGTGCGCCCCTCCACCACCTGAAAGTTTACATAGGGGTAGGCGCTGCAGAAGTGGGCGATTTTCTCAGGAAGAATCTGGCTGTTGATGGAACCAATGGTGGCGATGCGGATGATCATGTGCCGTTCCTGAGAAATAAGCTGGATGTCCCTGGACGTCTCCTCCAGCAGAGCCAGGATGGCCTGGGCACGCTCCCGCAGAAGAGTCCCCGCAGGCGTAATTTCAAGATGGCGCTTGTCACGGATGAAGAGGGGGGAACCCAGCTCCTCCTCCAGCAGCTTGAGCTGAAGGCTGACGGGCGGCTGAGATACATTTAGGCTCTGCGCCGCGCGGGTAACGCTGCCCATCTTGGCAATTTCAAGGAAATATTCCAGCTGTTTTAGTGTCATTGCACAAATCAACCCCTTGATAATCTGCCGTATTGAACAATAGACATATATAAAAAATATATAACAATCGGCTTTTAGAAGGATAAAAGTATTTGTCATGCCATAGGGAGAATGTTATAATATAGGCAATGAAGCGGATATAGTTTTCGTTTAAAATGCCGAGCAACCTTTATTACACAAATATTTAGGAAGCATAAAAATTAGACATTAGAGCAAAACGATATACAATTTTGCCGCATCACCCTATATTATAAATATATAGAAGCGGAAAAGCAAGGCTTATAGAGAAAAATTCCAAAAATTTGTACTGGCAGCTTGCCTGCCGCAGAAGAACCTTCTGGTTGCGAAACGTATTCCCCAAATACGTTTTTCAATAACAGCCGGCGACAGGGGCGGCTGCGGTGCGCACCGCACCGCCCCACCCTCAGGAATCCCCATCTACCGAATATGATATGAGAGGGAGGAAAAGTATGACCGAGCAGAAAAACACGCAAGAACTGACTGGCATTAGGAAGTACTTCAAAGAACAAAACATCGAGATTTCCTGGAACCGCATCGGCATTCAGGCTCTGGGCGGCATGGCTCACGGCTTGTTTGCCTCGCTCCTCATCGGCACAATCATCAATACCGTTGGTACCTTTATCCCGGGCGTAGTCGGCGAGTTCCTGATGAGCATCTCCGGCCAGACCTCCGCCGTACAGGGTGCGGCCATGGCTCTGGCCATCGGCTATGCCGTCAAGTGCGATCCCTACGTCCTCTATTCCCTGGCCACGGTCGGCTACGCCACCAACGCGTTGGGCGGCGCCGGCGGTCCTCTGGCCGTGTACTTTGTTACTCTGATTGCCATCTTCTTCGGCAAGCTGGTCTCCAAGCGTACTCCTGTCGACCTGATCGTTACCCCGGCTGTCACCATTATCGTCGGCGTTCTGGTCGCGCAGTTCCTGGCTCCGCCCATCGGCGCGTTCGCTTCCTGGCTGGGCACCATCATCATGTGGGCCACCGAACAGCAGCCCTTCTTCATGGGCATCCTGGTGTCCGTAATCGTGGGCATCGTTCTGACCCTCCCCATCAGCTCCGCTGCCGTGTGCGCGGCGCTGAGCCTGACCGGCCTGGCCGGCGGCGCGGCTGTTGCCGGCTGCTGCGCTCAGATGGTGGGCTTCGCTGTGTGCACCTATCGTGAGAACAAGATGAACGGCCTTGTGTCCATCGGCCTGGGCACCTCCATGCTGCTGGTTCCCAACCTGATGAGCAAGCCGATCCTGTGGCTGCCGCCCACGCTGGCCGCCGCCATCACCGGCCCCATTGCCACCTGCATTTTCAACCTGCAGATGAACGGTTCCCCCATCTCCTCCGGCATGGGCACCAGCGGTCTGGTTGGCCCCATCGGCGTCATCACCGGCTGGTTCACCCCCTCTGCTGAGGCTGTTACCAACGGCGCTGCCGCCATCGCCCCGGGTGCGATGGACTGGATCGGCCTGATTCTGATCTGCATCGTTCTGCCCGCTATCCTTGCCCTCGTGATTTCCGAGTTCATGCGTAAGCAGGGCTGGATCAAGGAAGGCGACTACAAGCTGGTCTAATTCCTGAGACGCCCCGGACGGCTACATATTGCAAACCGCAGCCGGGGCGCCCAGCACGACGGGCACCCCGGCTGATATATCAGGGTTTTCCCTGCACCTGAGGCGATACCCGATCCCTCCGCAGGCGGGACCGGTAGAGCAAATATTTTTCCCAGCACGTCATGAAAAATGGTAAAACGCCGATTTAGCACCGGCTAAAAGATGAAAGGAGTTTTTCACAATGAGCATGACAGTCATTAAGAACATCGGCACCATCCTCAGCGGTGACATCAACAAGCCTGTTCTCGAGGGTGACACCATCCTGATTGCCGACGGCAAGATCAAGGCCATCGGCGGCGACGCTCTGGCCGCTATCTCCACCGCCGAGATCGCTGCCGAGGTGGAGAAGGGCACTGTCATCGACGCTGCCGGCGCCACCGTCGCTCCCGGTCTGTTCGACACCCACGTCCACACCAGCCTGGGCGACTATGCTCACCGCCAGTTCGCCAGCAACTTCATCGAGGGCGAGCTCCACGGCGGCGTGACCACCATCATCTCCGCCGGTGAGTGCCACACCCCCGGCCGTCCCAAGGATCCCGCCGGCACCAAGGCTCTGGCCATCCTGGCTCACAAGTCCTTCGACGCCCTGAAGCCCGGCGGCGTGAAGGTCCACGGCGGCAGCGTCATCCTGGAGAAGGGCCTCACCGAGGCGGACTTCGCTGAGATGGCCAAGGAAGGCGTCTGGACCGTCGGCGAGATCGGCCTGGGCAGCGTGAAGCAGCCCGAGGATGCCGCTCCCATGGTCGAGTGGGCCCACAAGTACGGCATGAAGGTGCAGATGCACACCGGCGGCACCTCCATCCCCGGCTCCTCCACCGTCACCGCCGCCCAGGTCATGGCCACCAAGCCCGACGTCATCTCCCACATCAACGGCGGCCCCACCGCTATCCCCCTGCACGAGGTGGACAAGCTGATGGACGAGACCACCTTCGCCATGGAGATCGTCCAGTGCGGCAACCCCAAGGTCACTGATTACGTCGCCCGCCGCGCCAAGGAGAAGGGCCAGCTGGGCCGCATCATCTTCGGTAACGACGCCCCCTCCGGCACCGGCATCATCCCCCTGGGCATCCTGCGCAACATCTGCCAGGTGGCTTCCATCTCCGGCATCCCCGGCGAGATCGCCATCTGCATGGCCACCGGCAACGCCGCCCGCGTGTATGACAAGCTGAACACCGGTATGATCGAAGTGGGCCGCGAGGCCGACCTGATCTTCCTGGACGCCCCCATGGGCTCCGTGGCCAACACCGCCGTCGAGGCTTTCGAGTGCGGCGATATCCCCGGCCTGAGCATCATCATGGTGGACGGCGTGGTCAAGGCTGCCAAGAGCCGCAACACGCCTCCCTGCAAGCGTCCCGCCAAGGTCCTGTAAGCGGAAAAATTGACATGAGCCTGCCGCCCCGCAGAGGGATTTGGGGCGGCAGGCCTATCATACAGAGGAGGCTCAACATTACATGGTCATTGTGAACCTGGAAGCCTGCAAGGGCTGCATGATCTGCCAGAAGAACTGCCCCCTGGACGCGGTCCATGTGGTGGAGCGCAAGGCGGTTGTGGATGCCGAGAAGTGCTGCGAGTGCGGCGTGTGCACCCGCGTGTGTAAGTTCGGCGCCATCTCCAAGCCCGCTGAGATGAGCGAGAACTGCGCCGTCTGCTCCCACTGCTCCGTGCAGTGCCGTGTCCCCCTGGGCCACACCGGCGCCTGCAAGCGCTACACCAACGTCAACGGTGAGCTGGTGCGTAACCGCAAGCTGGAGATGACCCCCAACAGCCAGGTGGTCTACCCTGACAAGCGCCTGGAAGGCCCCCTTACGACTGCCGTGGGTGCCGGAACCAACTACCCCTGCATCCGTCCCGCACCCCACATCGTCTCCGGAGTCCGGGACGGCGTGGAAGTGGTGACCGTGGTGACCGAGGCTCCCCTGAGCTACTCCGCCGTTGTGGTCAAGCTGGACACCAACACCTACATCGGCGAAGAGGGCGATCCCGTCTACCGTGACGGCAAGCTGGTGGGCATGGTCAACACCGAGGAGTACGGCTCCAAGATGATCGCCGTGGGCGGCGCCAACAAGCTGACCGGCCCCGACGGTTTCATCGTGGCCCGCACCATCACCGAGCTGGCCAACGGCGAGCAGGTGGAGCTCTCCGTCAACAAGAAGATCAAAGTCGTCGTGCAGCAGGGCAAGCCCCCCATCATCAACGGCGTGCAGGAGTCCAAGATGCGCATCGGCTGCGGCAGCGCTACCGTGGGCCTGTTTGCCAAGAAGATGAAGGAGGCCGTTGACGAGTGCATTGTCATCGACCACCACGTGGTGGGCCTGTTCACCGAGCACCTGGCCGGCGCCGATGTGGGCATGGAGTGGTCCGGCGTGATCCCCAACGCCCGCAAGTCCTCCCGCGGCCGTTACTTCGGCGAGCACGGCACCGGCATCGGCGGCACCACCATCGAGACCCCCCGCGACGCCATCAAGAGCGTGGACATGACCCGCGCCCACGCCGGCATGCAGATCCTGGTGCTCAACACCACCGGTGAGATCCGCGCCCTCTTTGAGGTCCAGGCCGACGGCGACGTGAAGGAGATCCCCATGACCGACAAGGCCACTGCTCTGGCTGACGACATCATGAACAACTGTGAGCAGTCCCTGACCAGCGTCATGTACACCGGCGGTACCGGCGGCAGCGCCCGCGGCGGCGTCTGCTCCAAGCCTCTGGCCATCACCAAGGCTGTCCACGAGGGCAAGGCCGTCCTCACCATCGGCGGCGCCCCCGCCTACATCCTGCCCGGCGGCGGCATCGACTTCATCGTGGACGCCGGCAAGATGGTCAACCACGGCGTGACCTGGGTGCCCACCCCCGCCACTGTGGCGCCTGTGGAGTACACCATGACCAAGGCCGACTATGAGGCCATCGGCGGCCATATGAACTGCATCCAGCCTGTCGACGAGCTCCGCAAGGAGATTGGCGAGTAAATGACGGCTGAAAAGGACTGGGTCCGGGAGCTGGCTCCGGGACAGGTGTACTTCGATTACGGCCCCGTTTCCATGGTGGTCACCGCGGTGCGGAACGGAGCGGGCGACAGCGCATTGTGCGCAGCGGCTGCGGAGATTGTGGAGAACAACCTGCGCACCCTGGGCCAGTCGCTGGACATGCTCCGCCGCTACCCCGCCCACGTGGACCCGAAAGCGCTGACGGGCACGGCCCGCCAGATGGCCGACGCGGTGCTTGCCACCGGGGACCCCTGGCTGACGCCCATGGCGGCAGTGGCCGGAGCCATGTCCGACGCCGTGGCCGACTTCCTCTGGGAGCGGGGGGCGGAAAAAGCCACCGCCAACAACGGCGGCGACGTGGCCCTCCGCCTGGCCCCCGGCCAGAAGCTGGATATGGGCATCCTGTATGATCTGAACCGGAACGGAGTGGACCGGGTGGTCCGCATTCTTCCGGAGCACGGAATCGGCGGGGTGGCCACCAGCGGACTGGGCGGCCGGAGCCTGACCACCGGCATTGCCAGCAGCGTGACGGTGTTCTCCGCCCGCTGCGCCAGGGCCGACGCCCTGGCCACCCTCCTGGCCGACCGCTCCTACATCGAATCGCCCGCCGTCCACACCTGCCTGGCGGCAGAGGTGGACCCGGACAGCGACATCGCCGACCTGACCGTGGTCACGGCGGTGGATGCACTGACGGACGGGGAGAAGCGAAAGGCACTGGATCAGGTGCTGGCTGAGGCTGAGCTCCAGTACCGGCGCGGCGGCCTGCGGGCCTGCGTGGCGGCGGTGCAGGGTATGACAGCTACCTTTGACCCGGAAAAGATCCTCAACGACAGATGACCCGAGCGGCAGGACGCCTGCGGGGCGCCCCGACCGGCCGAGACATTCTAATAAAAAATACATCCAAAAATTTTAAAGGAGTGTTTTGCCATGAAAGAGCCCAAAATCCGCAAGATCGTAACCAACCTGGAAGAGGTGTTCTATGAGGGCGGCGCTGACATGCCCATCGAGAACGGCGGCAAGAAGTCCATCAAGACCGTCTCCGTGGCTGCTGTCATCAAGAACCCCTATGCCGGCAAGTGGCAGGAGGATCTGAGCGAGCTGACCGAGTACGGTGAGTACCTGGGCGATCTGCTGGCCCGCAAGGGCGCCGAGCTGCTGGGCGCTGAGAACGTTGAGACCTACGGCAAGGGCTGCATCGTGGGTACCGACGGCGAGCTGGAGCATTCCTCCGCTATGCTGCACCCCAAGGCAGGCAAGCCCATCCGCGCGGCCATCGGCGGCGGCAAGTCCATCATCCCCTCCAACGAGAAGGTCGGCGGCGTCGGCGCTTCCCTGGACATCTCCCTGCACTACAAGGATGCCGCTTTCGTGCGCACCCACTACGGCTCCTTCGAGGTCCGCATCCCCGACGCCCCCAAGGCTGACGAGATCGTCATGGCCGTTGTCCTGGCCGACGGTGGCCGTCCCCACGCCACTGTGAACGGCGTCGGCCGTATCGGCGGCCTGCAGAAGTCCGAGGCCAAGTGCGAGGACGGCATGCACTAAGCTGCACAGTAAACCAGAAAAAATTTGAGAAAGGCCCCCGACCGACCCGTTGGAGCTGGTCGGGGGCCTTTTCCCAAATGAAATTCAAAACGGAATGACGGAATTCAACATGAGAGATCACAACAGTTCAGACCGTTGAGAATGCCGGTTCCCCCGGCAGAATCCGGTTTCAGGCTGCGGAGCCATCGTTCCCAACGGTCTGAACAAATTTGAGTGAACGATTGATCTGAACAGAGGGAATCAACAAACCGAAATAGAATGGAGTGCATGAAAATGAAGATTGGTTTCATCGGTCTTGGCGCAATGGGTCGGCCTATGGCCAGCAATCTGCTGACTGCCGGTTATGAGGTGCACGCTTTCGACGTGGTGGAGGCCGCGGTGAAAGAGATGGAGGGCAAGGGCGCCATTGGCCACCCCTCCGCCGGTGAGATGGCCGGTCACGTCGATGTCATCATCTGCTCTCTGCCCAACGCCAAGATCGTGGAAGGCACCATGTGCGGCAAGAACGGCGTGTTTGAGAACTGCAAAGAAGGCACCATCATCATCGACATGAGCTCCGTGGCGCCCAACACCACCAAGGGCATGGCCAAGAAGGCCGCCGAGAAGGGCATCCACTACATCGACGCCCCCGTCAGCGGCGGCGTGTCCGGCGCTGCCGCCGGCACCCTGACCATCATGGTGGGCGCCGACGACGAGACCTTCGACAAGGTCAAGCCCATCTTCGACGTGCTGGGCAAGAATATTTATCACGTGGGCGAGGCCGGCGGCGGCGACGCCATCAAGATGGTCAACAACCTGCTGCTGGGCTGTAATATGGCCGCTCTGGCCGAGGCCCTGACTCTGGGCGTGAAGTGCGGCCTGTCCGTGGAGACCATGAAGCAGGTCATCTCCGTGTCCTCCGGCCGCAGCTACGCCCTGGACGCCAAGCTGGAGAAGTTCATCATGGCCGGCCAGTTCACCGGCGGCTTCGCGGTGGACCTGCAGTACAAGGACCTGGGTCTGGCCCTGGAGGCCTCCCGGGACGAGAAGGTGCCCCTGCCCATGACCGCCGCCGCCGTTCAGGTGTACGAGATGGCCAGAGCCAAGGGCCAGGGCCGCGAGGATATGTCCTCCATCGTCAAGGTCTGGGAGGACCTGACCGGCGCCAAGATCCACGGCGAGGCCGATCCGCAGAAAGGAGCCTGAATCCAATGAAGCCCTTTACTTATCACGCCCCCACCACAGTGGCTGAAGCTGTGGAGATGCTGGACAAGTACCAGAACAGCTGCGCTGTGGTCGCCGGCGGCACCGACGTGGTCATCGAGCTCAACGAGCGCCACAAGACCCCCGAGCACGTCATCAGCATCAGCAAGCTGGACGAGCTGCGCTACGTGAAGGAAGAGGACGGCATGGTGAAGATTGGCGCCCTTACCACCTTCACCGATCTGGAGAATAACCCCTACGTAAAGGAGAAGCTGCCCGCCCTGTACGAGACGGCCATCCACGTGGGCTCTCCCCAGATCCGGAATCTGGGCACCATCGGCGGCAACGTGGTCAACGCCTCCGTGGCCGGCGACTCCCCCACCACCCTGGTGACCTATGGCGCCTCCGTGGTGCTGCGCAGCGCCAAGGGCGACCGGATCATGACCATTGAGGACTTCAACAAGGGCCCCGGCAACTGCGCCATCCGGCCCGACGAGCTGATGGTGGAGGCCCGGTTCCCCGTCATCGGCCCCGACGAGGCCGTGGGCTACTTCAAGATCGGCAAGCGCAAGTCCCTGGCCATCGTGGTGCTGGCTGTCAGCATCTACGTCAAGCGTACCCCCGACAACAAGGTGGAGGACTGCCGGGTTGTGCTGGGCGCCGTGAGCAAGCACCCCATGCGCTCCCCCGAACTGGAGGCGCTCCTCAAGGGCAAGCAGCTGGAGGCGAGCGTGCTGTACGATACCCTGCCCGCCTTTACCGACGCCGTCCAGGCCGCCATCCCCACCCGCCCCTCCGTGGTCTACAAGCGTGAGGGCGTCCGCGGCGCGGCCCGCCGGTGCTACGACCAGATTCTCAGCCAGCTGGGCCTGGCCTGAGTAGGAGGGAGCCGATACTATGGAACAGATTTGTATTAATTTTAACCTGAACGGCCATGACGTGTCTGTGATGGCCGACCCCAATAAGCGCCTGGTGGACTTCCTGCGTGAGGACATGGGCATGACCAGCGTGAAGGAAGGCTGCGGCGAGGGCGAGTGCGGCGCCTGCACCGTGATCTATAACGGCAACGCGGTCACCTCCTGCCTGATGCTGGCCGGCCAGGTGGACGGCGGCAGCGTGGTCACCCTGGAGGGCGTGACCAAGGAGGACGGCACCCTGGACGTGATTCAGCAGGCCTTCGTGGACGCCGGCGCTGTCCAGTGCGGTTACTGCACCCCCGGCATGGTCCTCTCCGCCAAGGCCCTGCTGGATAAGAACCCCCACGCCACCAAGGCTGAAATTCAGCGGGCCATGTCCGGCAACCTCTGCCGCTGCACTGGCTACGCCAAGATCGTCAAGGCCGTTGAGATGGCCCGCGACGCGAAAGGAGGCGCCAACGCATGAAACCTGAGACCGCTGTGAAGGAGAAGAGCAATCTGAGCGTCTCCGCCGCTGACAAGCGGGAATATTCCGTCCTGGGCAAGAGCGTGGTCAAGAAGGACACCATGGAGAAGATCATGGGCACCGCCAAGTTCGCGGCTGATATGGAGCTGCCCAACATGCTCTATGGCGGCGTGTTCCGCAGCACCATCTGCCATGGCGTCATCAAGAGCTTCGACGCCTCCGCCGCCCTGGCCATCCCCGGCGTGGTGACCGTCCGCACCTCCAAGGACATCCCCGGCAAGAACCGGATCGGCATCATCATCAAGGATGAGCCCGTCCTGGTGGACGACAAGATCCGCCGCTACGGCGACGCCATCGCCGTTGTGGCCGCCGAGACCCCCGAGCTGGTCCAGGAGGCCCTGGACGCCATCAAGGTGGAGTACGAGGAGTACGAGCCGGTGCTGAGCATGGAGCGTGCCGCCGAGCCCGACGCCCCCATTGTCCACGGCACCACCAATGTCCACCAGAAGAAGCACCTGGAGCACGGCAACGTGGACGAGGCCTTCAAGCAGTGCGACATCATCATTGAGAACGACTACGAGACCCCCATGCTCTCCCACATGTTCATTGAGCCTGACGCGGGCCTTGCTACTTACGAAAACGGCATCATGACCGTTTACAGCTCCACCCAGAACCCCCACTACGACCGCGGCGAGATCGCCGGCATGCTGGGCTTCCCGGAGAACCGGGTGTCCTCCATCCAGGTGACCACCGGCGGCGGCTTCGGCGGCAAGCTGGACATCTCCGTCCAGTGCCACGCGGCCCTGCTGTCCTACTACACCGGCCGCCCAGTGAAGATCGTCCGCACCCGCATGGAGTCCACCATGGTGTCCTCCAAGCGCCACCCCATGAAGATGCACTACAAGACCGGCGCCACCAAGGACGGCAAGATCCTGGCCGTCCAGGCCACCCTGCTGGGCGACACCGGCGCCTACGCCTCCTACGGCCCCGCCGTTATCACCCGTGCCGTGGTCCACGCCGCCGGCCCCTATGAGGTGCCCAACGTGCGGATCGACGCCACTTTCTACTACACCAACAACCCCATGGCCGGCGCCTTCCGCGGATTCGGCGTGCCCCAGGTGGCCACCGCCCACGAGGGCCAGATGAACGCCCTGGCCAAGGCCCTGAACATGGACCCCATCGACATCCGTATCCTCAATGCCCACCGGCCCGGCAGCGTCACCCCCACCGGCCAGGTGCTGGGTGAGGACGTGGGCTTCATCAAGTGCCTGGAGGCCGCCCGGGAGAAGGCCAAGGAGGTCCTGCCTCCCTGCGTGCCCACCGCTCCCAACAAGCGCCGCGGCCGCGGCTACGGCTGCATGTACTACGGCATCGGCAACACCGGCCTGCCCAACCCCGCCGGCGCCTTTGTGGAGGTTCTGCCTGACGCCAGCGTCAACCTGATGGTGGGCTGCGCCGATATCGGCCAGGGCTCCACCTCCGCCATGGCCCAGATCGCCGCCGAGGAGCTGGGCGTGGAGTACGAGGATGTCCGCGTCACCTCCGCCAACACCCAGGTCACCCCCGAGGGCGGCGCCACCTCCGCCAGCCGCCAGACCTTTATCTCCGGCTCCGCCACCATGCTGGCCGCCCGGATGGCCAAGAAGACCCTGTCTGAAGTGGCCTCCAAGTTCCTCAACGTGCCCGAGGAGAAGCTGGTGTTCAAGCACCGCGAGATCTACTCCGCCGACGACGAGAGCGTCAAGATGACCTATACCGAGCTGATGGGCGAGATGAAGCGCCTGGGCAAGCTGGCCCTGGGCTGCGGGTCCTACAACCCCAGAACCACCGGCCTGAATCCCGAGAACATGTTTGGTATCCCCTTCGAGGTGTACTCCTACGCCGCCACCATCGTGGACCTGGAAGTGGACGTGGAAACCGGCCTGGTGGACGTGCTCAACGTCATCTCCGCCCACGACGTGGGTACCGCCGTCAACAAGCAGGCCGTTGAGGGCCAGATCGAGGGCGGCGTGGCCATGGGCATCGGCTTCGCCCTGCTGGAGAAGGTGGAGACCAAGAACGGCCGCATCACCAACCCCGTGTTCTCCAAGTACCTGCTGGCCACCGCCATGGATGTGCCCGAGATCTACCCCATCGTGGTGGAGAGCGGCACCGGCGAGACCGGCCCCTTCGGCGCCAAGGGCGTGGGCGAGCCCGCCCTGATCCCCACTATCCCCGCCACCGCGGACGCTGTGGAGAACGCCCTGAATATCCGCTTCGGCAAGCTGCCCATCCAGCACCTGGACATCATGCGGGAGCTCTATAAGAAATAAGCACGGAGGTTTTTCCATGAACTGCATTGAAAAATACCTTGCCAGAGCTGCCGGGGTGGAGGAGGCCCACGCGGGAGACGACCTGTCCTGCCGGGTGAGCTACGTGGCGGCTCACGACGTGACCGCCCCCATCGCCATCAAGATGTTCCAGGAGATCGGGGTCAAGAAGGTCTTTGACCCCGACCGGGTGGTCCTGATCGTGGACCACATCTACCCCGCCGCCAGCGAGAAGGCCCGCAACAGCGTGTGGGCCATGGACGACTTCGCCAAGGAGTTCGGCGTCCACCTCTACCAGCGGGGCGAGGGCGTCATCCACCAGCTGATGTATGAGAAGCACCGGGCCAACCCCGGCGACCTCATCGCCATCGCCGACTCCCACACCGGCACCTGCGGCGGCTACGGCGTCATGGGCGTGGGCGTGGGCTCCACCGAGTTGGCCGCCGCCATGGCCACTGGCAAGCTGGACCTGGAGGTGCCCCAGGTGGTCCAGATCCACCTGACCGGCAAGAAGCCCGCCAACGTGTTCGGCAAGGACCTGATCCTGTATCTGGGCAGCGTCTTCGGCACCGACTACCTGGTGGACAAGGCCCTCCTCTTCACCGGCGAGGGCATTGAGGACTTCTCCGTTGCCGAGCGCATGACCGTGTGCAACATGGGCATTGAGATCGGCAGCATGATCACCATCTTCGGCACCACCGCCCTGGAGCCGGACACCGCCGAGGTGCGGGAAGTGGACCTGAGCAAGCTGGAGCCCCAGATCGCCCGTCCCTTCTCTCCCGCCAACGTGGTCCCCGTCCGGGAAGTGGCCGGTACCCCCGTCACCCAGGTGGTGGTGGGCTCCTGCACCAACGGCCGTATCAACGACATGGAGCAGGTGGCCAAGGCCTTCAAGGGCAAGAAGGTCAATCCCAACGTGAACACCCTCATCGTCCCCGCCTCCCGCGACGTGCTGGACGAGATGGAGGCTCGCGGCTGGTGCAAGATCATCCGGGACGCCGGCGCCACGGTGCTCAATCCCGGCTGCGGCCCCTGCTTCGGCGCCCACGAGGGCCTGACCAGCGAGCGGGACGTGGTGGTCTCCACCACCAACCGCAACTTCCCCGGCCGTATGGGCAGCATGAAGGCCAACATCTACCTGGCCTCTCCCGCTACCGCCGCGGCCACCGCCCTGGCGGGCAAAATCACCGTTCCGGAGGTGGAGGACTGACATGAATACCATCAAGGGCAGAGTCATCGTCCTGGGCGACGATGTGGACACCGATCAGATTCTCCCCGGATACGCCATGGCTGAGCCCATGGACCAGCTGGGCAAGTTCGCCATGGCCGGTCTGGCCGGCCTGGATTTCAAGTCCGTGTTCCAGCCTGGGGACATTATCGTGGCCGGCCGCAACTTCGGCTGTGGTTCCTCCCGAGAGCAGGCCCCCATCGCCCTCAAGCAGGTGGGCGTGGCCCTGGTCATCGCCAAGGGTTTTGCCCGTATCTTCCGACGCAACTCCATCAACATCGGCATGCCCGTGTGGGTGGCTGATGTGGCGGACTGCCTGAAGACCGGCGACGTCATCGAGGCCGACCTGGAGAAGGGTACCGTCACCGTCAATGGTGAGGTCAAGCAGTTCAACCCCCTGTCTGAGAACGTGCGCAAGACCCTGGAGTACGGCGGCCTGATCCCCCGTGTCCGGGCCGAGCTGGGAATCGAGGGGTAATATCATACCCGACCGGCCCTGCCCACAGGTGGGGCAGGGCCGGTGCCATAGAGTTCAGATTACAAGAGAATCGAAAATCGGGAAACAAGGTGATATGATAATGAAAGACCCGCAGGAGAGAACAAAAAAGATCATCAAGGAAGACATCGAGACCATCCGCGCCTATGCCGACTGCTTCGACGTGGAGATGCCCGACCTGGACGAGAACGGCGAGGTAGTGGGCCTGCCCGCCCCCTATCCCCGCGAGGTGGCCGGCGTTGTCCGCAGCGGCTACCGCATCTATGAGCTGGGCCAGAAGGCGCTGGAGACCGGCGTGCCCTGCCTGAACCCCATCCTGGGCCGCAACACCGCTGAGGAGACCTGGAAAGAGTCCTGCGAGATGTACAAGTACGCCGAGATGTACGACGACACCGTCTTCCACTTCGTTCACTCCGAGGCCACCCGCCACATTGATCCCCTGAAGGGCCGCGAGCTCATCGAGCAGTCCCGCGGCAAGGGCGGCATCACCCCCAAGGGCGAGCGTGAGTTCATCCAGATGGGCGGCGGCTCCAAGCACCCCGTGCGTATCAACGCCACCGGCGATACCGCCCACATCAACATCCTCAACGCCCTGATCGCCGGCTTTGACGGCACGGATATCGGCCCTGTCATCCACGTCCACTTCGGCGGCCGCGGCATCCACGACTTCCGCACCAAGGTGGTCAACGGCTACAAGGCCATCCAGATCTGCGGCGAGAACAAGATCTTTGCCCAGCTGGACACCCACAAGCACATCAACAACATCGGCGGCACCGACGGCATGGGCATCGCCATGTGCCTGCTGGCCGAGGGCCTGGCGGTCCACGGCGGCCTGCCCTGGGAGCTGAGCGGCATCCAGATGAACGTGGGCGGCAACAACCTGTACCGCGACCTGGCCATCATGCGGGCCTTCCGCCACAACATGCTCTCCAAGAGCCTGATCGTGGTGCCCGAGACCTTCCAGAACCCGCCCGGAAACCTGGTGGCCGAGCAGGCCCACTTCGCCCGTATGGCCATCTCCGCCAAGCTAGGCGGCGCCAACTTCTACCGTCCCAAGGCCGCCGAGAGCGTGGGCATCCCCACCGGCGACTCCATGGGCCAGGCCATCTGGGCCAGCGAGGACGTGTTCCGCCGCACCTACAACCCGGGCATCGAGTCCCCCAAGATCGACGAGTACGAGAACATGATGATGGACGAGGCCTTTGCCGTGCTGGAGGCCGTGCTCCACCTGCCCAGCCGCAGCCTGAAGCCCGGCTGCCTGACCGAGGACTTCTGGCGTCAGTGGACCGACGAGGAGCTCATCGACCTCATCGTGGACGGCGGCAAGAGCGGCAAGATGGATACGCCTCGCGCCGGCGGCTGGGATCTGAAGCGGTTCGTCAAGACCAACCGCGATCCCGACGGCATCACCCGCTATGTGGAGGGCTACACCCCCCTGGGCGTGGATCCCACCCGCTGCCCCATCACCAAGGAGCATGTCACCGTCCACGTGGATAAGCCCCCCACGCGGAAGGAGAAGATCGTTCTGGCCACCGTGGGCGCCGACGCCCACGTCAACGGCATCAACACCATCCGTGAGACCTTCCAGGACGCCGGCTTCGAGGTCATCTACCTCCGCGGCATGAACCTGCCCGAGACCGTGGCCGAGGTGGCCGCTGAGGTCAAGGCCGACGCCGTGGGCGTGAGCAACCTGCTGGGTCTGGGCGTCACCCTGTTCCCCCGTGTGGAGGCCCGCCTGAAGGAGCTGGGCATCCGGGACAAGGTGGTTGTCTGGGCCGGCGGCCGTATCGCTGAGAAGGAAGAGGAGCACCAGTACTACGAGGATAAGATCAAGAAGGAAGGCGTGGGCTTTATGGGCGTGGACGCCTTCTTCGGCCCCGACTCCACTCCCGAGCAGTGCCTGGAGACCATCACCAAGCTCATCGAAGAAAAGAAGAAGTAAATTTTCCACTCCTCCCGGCGGGCGCGTTCCCGCCGGGAGCGGCAGTACAGCGAAAAAGCCGTATAGGAGGTAATCATCATGGATCAGTTCAGAATCCCTTGCGTGATTATGCGCGCCGGTACCAGCAAGGGCATTTTCCTAAAGCAGAACGATCTGCCCGCGCCCGGTCCCGAGCGTGACAAGATCATCCTCGGCATCTTCGGTTCTCCCGACAAGCGCCAGATCGACGGTCTGGCCGGCGCTGATCCCCTGACCAGCAAGCTGGCCATCGTCGGCCCCGGCTCCGTGCCCGGCGCCGATGTGGACTACACCTTTGCCCAGGTGTCCATCACCGACGCCAAGGTGGACTGGAACGGCAACTGCGGCAACATCTCCTCCGGTGTTGCCCCCTTCGCCATCGACGAGTCCATCGTCAGCTGCCATGAGGGCCTCAACGAGGTCACCATCTGGCAGACCAACACCCAGAAGCTGATGAAGTCCTACGTCATGGTGGAGAACGGCAAGGCCAAGGTCACCGGCGACGCGGAGATCGCCGGCGTGCCCGGCACCGCCGCCCCCATTCAGATGGATATGTCCGGTACCGCCGGCGCTGCCACCGGCAAGCTGCTGCCCACCGGCAACCCCGTGGACGTCATCGAGACCAGCCGCGGCCCCATCGAGGCCTCTATCGTGGACTGCGCCAACCCCGTGATCTTTGTGCGTGCCGAGAGCGTGGGCATGAAGGGCACCGAGGATCAGCAGGAGATCGACGGCAATCCCGAGCTGCTGAAGTACCTGGAGGAGATCCGCGGCATCGCCTGCGTCAAGTGCGGCATGGCCAAGGACCTGGAGGACGCCACCAAGAACTCCCCTGCCTTCCCCATGGTCGCCTTTATCACCGAGGCCCAGGATTACTACTATCCCCCTGAGAACAAGACCATCAAGAAGGAAGATGTGGATCTGGTCTCCCGCTTGATGTTCATGCAGGTGCTGCACAAGACCTATGCCGGCACCGCCACCGTCTGCACCGGCGTGGCCGCCAAGATCAAGGGCACCCTGGTCAACCAGGTCCTGCACAACGACAATCCCCCCGAGCTGGTGCGCATCGGCCACCCCGCCGGCATGATCCCCTGCTACTCCGAGGTGGATGAGAACAACAACGTCAAGAAGGCCGCCATCGTCCGCACCGCCCGCCGCCTCATGGAGGGCTATGCCCTGCTGGAAAAGGCCAAGTATCAGTACTGATTCTCCCTCGCCCGCCCGGTGCCGTCGGCGCCGGGCGAGGACCAAAAAGGATACCAGAATATGCTTGCAAATATTATCGTATTTGATGTAGGCAGCACCTACACCAAGGCGGCCGCCTTCCGGCTGGAACGGGGAAAGTTCACCTTCCTGGGCCGGGGCCAGTCGCCCACCACCCTCCACGACATCATGGAGGGTGCAGGCAAGGCCGAGGAGGCCATCCGGGCCCAGGGGGTGGAGTTCGACGAGCTGTGCAAGCGGTACAGCTCCTGCTCCGCCGCCGGCGGACTGCGGATGGTAGCTCTGGGCTATATGCCCCGGGTCACCGCTAAGGCCGCCAAGGAAGTGGCTATGACCGCCGGCGCCCGCGTGATGCAGGTGGTCTCCTCCGAGGAGCCTCTGGACTACCGGAAGGAAGTCCTCATGGAGATCAACCCGGATATCATCCTGCTCTCCGGCGGCACCGACGGCGGCGACGAGAGCTGCGCCATGGAGAATGCAGAGATGATCTGCTCCCTCCACAGCAAGGCCACCGTCATTGTGGCGTGCAACAAGTACGCCCAGATGCCTGTGGCGGAGATGTTCGACCGCAACGGGATCCGGTACGTCCGGGTGCCCAACATCATGCCCACCATCCACGACCTCAACGTGAAGCCGGCCCGCGAGGCCATTCACGAGGAGTTCATCAAGCAGATCACCCGGGCCAAGGGCCTGCTGGAGTTCCGGGACAGCCTGGCCGACACCACTGTGGTGCCCACGCCGGGCGCGGTGCTGCTGGCCAGCGAGCTGCTGGCCCGGGGCACCTACGACCAGGACGGCATCGGCTCCCTGATCCTCATCGATCTGGGCGGCGCCACCACCGACATCCACTCCGCCCTCCCCGAGCTGGAGAAGCTGGCCATTGAGGAGCGGGGCCTGGTCATCAACAACGAGAAGCAGTTCTCCTACCGCACCGTGGAGGGCAACCTGGGCCTGCGTGTCAGCGCCACGGGCATCCCCGAGGCGGTGGGCCCCAACGCCATCATCCGAGCCATGGACCTGGACTGTGAGGTCACGCCCGACGAGGTGCTGGCCTTTGCCTCCAAGCTGGAGGCCCACCCCGAGTACATCCCTCAGGGGGAGAAGGAGCAGTCCCTGGAGCGGGCCATGGCCACCTGCGCCATCTCCACCGCCCTGCGGCGGCACGCCGGCCACTACGCCGAGGCTGCTGACCCGGTGATGGGCATCATGGCGGGCGCCGCCATGGGCCGCGACCTGCGGAACGTGGAGAAGGTGCTCTGCGTGGGCGGTATCTTCGTCCACTCGGACAAGGAGAAGGCCGTGGGCCTGGTGGAGCGCTGCTTTGAAAATCCGGGCATCTCTCTGCTGCCCCTCAATCCCCCCAAGATCATTCTGGACCGGAGCTACCTGCTCTACGCCATGGGCGTGCTGGGCAAGCACTACCCCGACGCCGCCCTGAATTTCCTCAAGGAATATGTCGATCAGGCTTAAAGCCAATCTTTAGATTTGGAGTGAATTAACATGAACGGAGCTACTAAAATCCGCGAGCTGTTTGCCACCAAGAAGACCATCGTCGCCCCCGGCGCCCACGACATGCTCACCGGCAAGATTATCGGCAAGCTGGGCTTTGACGCCGTGTACATGACCGGCTACGGCCAGTCCGCCAGCCACCTGGGCAAGCCCGACGTGGGCCTGATGACCATGAGCGAGATGGTCATGCGCGCCGGCAACATGGTGGAGGCCGCCGGTGTGCCCGTCATCGCCGACGCCGACACCGGCTTCGGCAACGCCGTCAACGTGATGCGCACCGTCCGCGAGTACGAGAAGGCCGGCGTGGCTGTCATCCAGCTGGAGGATCAGGTCATGCCCAAGAAGTGCGGCCACATGGTGGGCCGTGAGGTCATCTCCAAGGATGAGATGGTGGGCAAGATCAAGGCCGCTGTGGATACCCGTCAGGGCGACATGATGATCATGGCCCGTACCGACGCCCGCACCGTCTTCGGCATCGAGGAGGCCCTGGAGCGCGCCCACGCCTACAAGGAGGCCGGCGCCGACATTCTGTTCGTGGAGTCCCCCGAGTCCGAGGAGGAGATGCGCCGCATCAACACCGAGCTGCCCGGCGTGCTCACCCTGGCCAACATGGTGGAGGGCGGCCGCACTCCCATGTTCACCAACGCCAAGCTGTCTGAGTTCGGCTACAACCTGATCATCTATCCCACCGCCTCCGTCTATGTCACCACCAAGGCCATGGTGGACCTGTGGGAGGGCATGCGCCGGGACGACACCACCGAGAAGCTCATGGACACCATGATCCCCTTCGCTCAGTTCAACGAGATCGTGGGCCTGCCCGAGATCCGCGCCATCGAGGCCAACTACGCCACCGGCCGCGTTGTGAAATAATCTAACCGGCAACCGAAGCAGTCCCCCTAAGAATGCGGCGGTTCCGGTGCGCCCGGCGGATCGTTTCCCCAGCCCGGCGCGCCGGGCCGCCGCATCTTTTTCATTTAAACAGCAACGGCCCTGCGGGGAGATAAAAGGAGAGTACGCCTATGTCTGATATTAGAGCTGCCATTCAGGAGAAGATGCCCCTGACCGTCAGCGAGATGATTTCCGTCGCCAAGGAGTACGACGCCCGGGTAGTGGACGTGGTCCTGCTGGAGACTGAGCTGCGCACCGGCCTGAGCCGGGAAGAGATCCTCACTGGGATCATGAACGAGTACGCCCACAACCTGAAGGCCGTGGAGATCGGCGTGAAGGACGGCGAGAGCATTCTGCTGGGCACCGTGGCCTCTCAGCTGGCCGCCCAGCCCGGCCCCAAGTGCTTTGAGGACTCCTTCCTGGACGACGCCCTGCTCTACACCCTGGGCGCCCAGGTGGGCAACCACTGCATCGGCCTGCGTCCCTGCGCCGGTACCGGCGACTCCTGCCCCTACTCCGGCTTCATCAAGACCATGATGGTCCACGGCTACGACGAGAAGACCATCGCCGAGATCGCCGCCCTGATCCTGAAGATCGGCAGCCTGTTCCGTGTGGGCAAGGTCACCACCGGCTGCAACATGGAGGGCTTCGGCGCCGGCTCCGCCTGCATCGCCGCCGCCACCGTCGCTCTGGGCGGCGGCACCCCCGAGCAGATGGAGAAGGCCATGGTCCTGGCCCTGTCTCCCACCATCGCCGTGCCCTGCACCCCCCGTGTGCTGGTGCCCGCCCTGTGCACCACCCACGTGGGCGGCGCTATCCTGATGGGTATGTATGCCGGCAAGCTGTGCATGAAGGTGGATATGACCGTCAACGTGCCCTTCGACGTCATGCTGGCCATGGCCGCCGAGGTCCACGTGGAGTCCGGCCACTACATCGTGCCCACCGTGGTGGAGTACATGGAGCCCTTCTTCAAGCGTAAGCCCGCCGTCGAGTCCCTGGTCCGCCAGGAGGTCAAGGACGCCGAGGCCAAGAAGATGGCCGAGACCATGGACAAGGCCGCCAAGAAGGCCAAGGCTCTGGCCACCGGCGCGGCCGACATCCTCCACACCCTGGGCGACGCCGTGGTCGGCGGCAGCAGCCAGGCCGTGGGCAGCCCCACCAACGCCGCCCGCATCTGCCATGAGCTGGCCAAGGGCAAGATCAAGAAGGTCCGTGTGGAGCTCTATCCCGAGCTGTTCGCCCGCCGCTCCATCAATATCCCCGGCGTGCTGATGGGCGCTGTGTACGGCGCCTCCACCGCCGACTACCAGATGTACAACAAGTCCGTCCAGATGACCAAGGACGACGGCATCGAGGTGGAGATCGTGGAGGGCACCGAGCACGCCATCCAGCGCATCACCATCACCACCGACGAGATGACCTGCATGGTGGATACCCTCAACCGTGGCGGCGGCCGTCTGGTCCTGCGGGACGCCAGCCCCTCCCTGGCCGAGGCCGAGGCTGCGGCCAAGCGGCTGGGCATCGTGCTGGTCCAGCCCTGAAATACGGCGGCTATCCCCGCGGGAGGGGGCAAAACCCTCTCCCGCGGGATATCCATACCCGCGCCCGGGGCGCGGTACATAATCTGAGAAAGTGAAATGAGGGAACTATTTTGGCAAAGATTGTACGCAAGGAAGTGCTGAATCCCAGCGTGACGCTGCTGGAAGTGGATGCGCCCAAGATTGCCCGT